>JAZQPG010000001.1:0-15608 GCA_045628365.1 Sodaliphilus sp.
AGGTAGTTCACATAGTAGAGCTTGTCCCAATTGATTTGACGCATGTCCTCGTGGTTCTTCCACAGGTCAGTGTAGAACTCGGCTGTCTCACCGTCATAGTAGCTAGGCAAGTAACGGTAGTAGTCGGGACGGGGATCGGGAGCATTGAACCAGTTGAGGGCTGTCGAAGCATAGAATGCCTTGTGGAAAGCCACACCGGTGTTGAGCGTGGTGTTCACGCTGGGTGTCCACAGCCAGTTGAGCAGCACGGTGGGGTCAAAGCTCTCCACGTTGCGTGCGTTGCGCTTCTTGCCGTTTTGCCAGCCCCAGCTAGAGTTGTACAGGTTGGTGCCTGCCAGATCGTAGCACTCTTGTACCACGGCCGAGTTGCTGGCGCGGCGGGTGGGAGCACCAAAGGTGGTCAGTGCCAGGCTGTGCTCGGGGCTGAACACCTTCTGCACTGCCAGGAAGTAACCCCAGCTCTTGTAGTAAGAACCGGGAACGATGCCCTCGTCGGCATAGCGGCCCACTGCCGATGCAGTGAGTGCCCAGCCGTTCTTGCTCAGGCCGGTGGCATAGGTTGCCATGCCGCGCCACTTGTAGTTGCCGTTGGTGAAGGCAACGCTGCCGCGGAAACCGGGAGCATAGTCCTTAGCGTAGGTGTTGATGTTGGTAGCACCGCCAATCTCGCCAAACGCGAAGCTGGTAGCGTCGAGGCCCACGCCCACGCTCTTGCTCTTGAACGCCTGGTTCAAGCCGCCCATCATCGAGTAGTTGAAGCGGCCGCGCACGGCGTCGTTGAAGTTAATGCCGTTGAGCGATGTGCTGGTGTACTCGCTGTTGTAACCGCGCATGCGGAAGCGCATGATGCTGAAGTCGAAGCTTGCAGCCTGATAGAAGGGGTTGTCGTTGGCTCCGGCGAGGGTACCTACGGCCTGGGTGTTACCTTCCTCATCCTCGAGCTGTGACTCGGTGAGGACGATATCGCTGTTGGCATAGGCGAAGTCGTCGTTAGCGTTAAATGACACGGGATCGATCTTGATCACACCCACGTTGTCAACGCCAGTGGCCAAGATTTCAACATTTTGCGACCAGTCTTTGTGGTCAGGACTCAAGACGAGAAGCATGTCTTGTCCGGCAACGGCTCCCGTGATAGAGAAGTCTCCGTTGGGGCCTGTGGTCACTGTGATGCCCTGCTTGTCGAGCAGCACAGTAACTCCAGCTACCGGTTGACCGCTTTTAGCGTCTCTCACTACGCCTTTGAGGCCTGTCTGTGCCCATGCGGGCAGGCATGCCATCAGCGTGAGTAGCAAAAAGAGTTTCAGTTTCATAAAAGTGTTATAAATATAGTTAAGTTTGTTGTTGCCTGTATTGTTTTTCTTAGTTCTCGTCCACCTGCTGTGCCGCGTTTCCTGGCGGCAGTTGCAGGTTGCTCTGCGGACGTTTTTTATGTTAATGTGCCTTGCGCACGCGCTCATGCGTGCGTTAAGGCGGTACGAAGTGCAAAATTAGGTATAATTTTTTAATTTACTAGTGTTTTTTATGCATTATTTGTCAAAATATGTTTTAGAACATATAAATCCTCGCCTTCGCCCCTGTTTTTTTGCGGTTGCGATACAGACCGGTTTCAGGAATTTTTCACGCCCTCGGTAGATGTGGTTGTTGGTAGATATTACTTGAAGGTGAGCACTGAGCAGTGGGGCATGGTGATGAGCGCGGCGGCGTCCTGCAGCTGGCCGGCGGTGACGTCCATGATGCGCACGATGGTGTTGTCCACGGTCGAGACGGTGCCGTGGCGCAGCAGTGACTTGCCGGCGTTGAGAGCCAGCGACTCGGTGTTGTCGGCCGCCACGGTGAGCTGGCCGCAGTACTGCTTCTTGCATTTCTCGAGCTGCAGGGCAGTGAGGTTGCGCGAGGCGAGGTCGGCGGTGAGGTGGTCAATGACCTTGAGGCTCGACTTCACGTCGCTGTAGTCACATCCCAGGTATATCTCGAACAAGCCGCAGTCAGTGAACTGGGTCACAGAGGATTCCACCGTGTAGACATATCCGCGGCGCTCGCGCAGGTTCACGTTGAGCAGCGAGTTCATGCCGGGGCCGCCCAGCATGTTGTTGAGCAACGCCATGGCATATCGCAGCGGGTGCCCCATGCCGGGCAGTTGTGCTCCCACGATGGTGTGGGCCTGGTGGGCTCCCATCTCCACCTCGCGGTGCTGCGGGGCGAGCGGTGCCGGCGCTATGCGCTCCACGCTCCTTATTGTGTCGTGGTGCATGTTGCCCATGTGTTTCTCGGCGAGGCGGAAGACCTTGTCACTGCGCATGGGGCCAACCGAGAAAAACACCATGTTGTCAGGCGTGTATAGCGCCTTGAGGTAGTCCAGGCAGTCGTCGCGGGTGATGCTGCGCAGGTGTTCCTCACAGCCAAGGATATTGTGTCCCAGCGCACTGCCGCTGAACATCATGTCCTCGAAGTCGTCGTAGGCCGCCTCGGCGGGCTGGTCGCGGTATCCTGCCACCTCCTCGAGCACCACGTCCATCTCGCGCTCGATCTCCGTGGCGGGGAAGGTGCTGTTCTTCACCAGGTCGGCAATCAGCTCCACGGCGCGCGCCATGTGTTCCTGCGGGAACAGCGAGAAAAGCATGGTCCCCTCCTTGGTGGTGTAGGCGTTGAGCACGCCTCCCACGCTCTCCATGCGGCTGAGGATGTGCCACGAGCGTCGGTGGGTTGTTCCCTTGAAGATGGTGTGTTCCACAAAGTGGGCCAGCCCGTGCTTGCCGGGCAGGTCGTCGCGGCTGCCGGCGTTCACCGCCAGTCCGCACCATGCCACGGGTGCCTGTCGCTCGATGTGTACCATCTTGAGTCCGCAGGGCAGGGTGGCGGTAGTGTAGTTGGGTGCTATGTTGCTGGGTTTCATATGCGTGAGTCTAAGTGAAGTATCTGTTGCACGAGCATGAGGTCGCGTATGTCGGCGCGGGCAATCTCCATGTCGTCATAGTCGGGGTTGGCACTGCGCAGGGTCACGAGCCGCGGGTCGTCGTTGCGGCGCACGTACTTGAGCATGCGGTAATCGTCAAGGATAACGACATAGATCTGCCCCCAGAAGATGTACTGCAGGTTGCTCAGTTCCCTGATGGCGATGTAGTCGCCGTTTTGGATCACGGGGCTCATCGAGTCGCCGCTCACCTTGACGATGCGGCATCCCTGCTGACAGGCGATGTCGGGCAGGTTGACCCATCCCACGATCTGGTCGTCGGCAAACATGCGCGAGCGTGGCATCGTGCCGGCGGTCACGTCTATGTCATATACCGGCGTGCCTTGCTGTTGCACCAGTGCCTGCTGCTCGGCGGTGGCGGTGGTGATGGCGGGACCCTTGGCAAAGGGGAGGTCGGTGCCGTCTTCGAGCCATTGCTTGGAGACGCCCAGGTTCACTACCAGTCTGTTAATGAGCGAGTCGCTCACGGGTAGGCGTCCGTTGAGGTACTTGGAGAGGTTGGAGGTGTCCACGTCAATCTTGCGGGCAAAGTCAACCTGTCGGTAGTTGAGCTCCTTCATGAGATACTTGATGCGATTGATGATGTCGTTGTCAGCCATTGTTGTGTAAAATTATGTGTGTGTTCCAAAATATTCACGTGGCAAAATTACCATTTTTTATGGTAATATGCAAATTTTGTCATGTTTTTTTGCACAATTTAGTACGCCTTGAAAGAACGGACTTCGTCCTGAAAGAACGGGCTGGCGCCCTGAAAGAATTTAAGACATAAGAATTTAGACTTATAGCTCTTGCGTCAGCAAGCGTTCTTATAGGCGCAACGCGCCGTTCTTAAAGCGCAGCGTCCTTATAGGCACGCAGTGGCGTTCTTAAAGGTCGCGTGCGCGTTTTTAAAGGTGAGTGAGATTTATGGGCGTCGGTGTTGCATGTTTGGCAAAAAGTGAGTACCTTTGTGGGTTAATACACGTGCGCTCCCTTGTCAGGGAGGGCTTTGTTGTGGGGCAAACCGTTGTCCTTCAATAGGTTGAATAACAAAAACATTAAAATATATACATTACAATGGGAAGAGCATTTGAATATCGCAAGGCGCGCATCATGGCGCGTAACAGCAAAAACAGCAAGGCATTTTCAAAATTCAGTAAAGAAATCACAATGTGCGTGAAGTCTGGCGGTCCCGACCCCGACACTAACTCACGTCTGCGTACCCTCATGGCATCGGCTAAGTCGGCCGGTATGCCCAAGGATACCATCGAGCGCGCCATCAAGAAGGCTAGCGACAAGGATGCTAAGGACTACAAGACAGTGATCTACGAGGGATATGCTCCCAACGGCATCGCAGTGCTCGTCGAGACTGCTACCGACAACACCACCCGCACCGTTGCCAACCTGCGCAGCTACTTCAACAAGAAGGGCGGTAGCCTCGGTAACTCGGGTTCAGTGTCTTTCATGTTCACTCACAAGTGCTACTTCCACGTTACCCCCAAGGACGGTATCGAACTTGACGAACTCGAGCTTGAACTCATCGACTGCGGTGCTGAGGAAATCGACATGGACGAGGAAGAAATCATGATCAGCGGCGCTTTCGAGGCTAACGGTGAGATCCAGAAGTACCTTGAGGAGAATGGCTACGAGATCATCAGCAGTGAGTTCGTTTATGAGCCCAACGACTACAAGGAGCTCAACGCCGAGCAGACAGCTCAGGTTGATGCCCTCATCGAGCTCGTTGAGGAGGATGAGGACGTGCAGAGTGTCTTCACCACCATGCAGGCAGCTGCCGAGGAATAATAACAGGAATCATCAAGAAAAGAGCCTTGATCCCCTCTTTGACGGGGGCAATAGGCTCTTTTCTTTTAAGAACGGCGCGTTGCGCCTTTAAGGACGCTACGCTTTAAGAACGGCACTGCGTGCCTATAAGAACGCTTGCTGACGCAAGCTATAAGTCTAAATTCTTATATCTTAAACTCTTAAAGGGCGTAGCCCGTTCTTCTAGGGCGCCAGCCCGTTCTTATAGGCACGCAAGTGCCGTTCTTACAGGGCGTCAGCCCGTTCTTATAGGACGGAGCCCGTTCTTATAGCCTGCAACGCAGGCGTTCTTAAAATCAAAAAACTATGGATTTTATTGAAATAAAGGATGTTGTTAAGCGCTATTCGGGGCACACCGCTCTGGATGGTGTGAGCCTTAACGTGCCGCAGGGTAGCATATACGGACTGCTGGGTCCCAACGGAGCCGGTAAGACGTCGCTCATACGCATCATCAACCGCATCACGCGACAGGATAGCGGCGAGGTGCTGCTCGACGGACGACACATCACCGACGACGACGTGACGCGCATCGGCTATCTGCCCGAGGAACGTGGCCTGTACAAGAAAATGAAGGTGCTAGATCAGATCGTGTACCTGGCGCGCCTCAAAGGCATGCCCGCGAGCATTGCCCGCAGCGAGGCCATGGCGTGGCTCGAGCGCTTTGACCTCACCCAGTGGGCGGGAAAGAAACTCGAGACCCTGTCCAAGGGAATGCAGCAAAAGGTGCAGTTCATCGCCACGGTGATACACCGCCCCCAGCTGCTCATCTTTGACGAGCCGTTCTCGGGATTTGACCCCGTCAACGCCGAGCAGCTCAAGCGCGAGATCCTGGCCCTGCGCGACGGCGGAGCAACCATCCTGTTCTCGACCCACAACATGGAGAGCGTGGAGGCCGTGTGTGAGCAAATCACGCTCATCAACCAGTCGCGCGTTGTGCTTCAGGGCAATGTGGACGCCATCAAGCGGCTGTACAAGAAGAATGTCATTGCCGTGGAACTCGAGGGCGACGACGTCCTGCCGCCGAACGACGAGCTGTACACGGTGCAGCCTGCACAGGGACCCGGCCACGGGACCAGCATCAAGTTGGCCGAGGGGGTAGAGGTGAGACGCGCCATCGCGTGGCTCAACGACAACTGCCGCCTCACGGGGTTCCACGAGGTGTTGCCCAGCATGCACGAGATTTTTATTGAAACCGTCAACAAGACCAAATTGCCAGCACAATGAACAAACTCAAACTCATAATAGCACGCGAGTACAAGGCGATGGTGATGTCTAAGTCGTTCATCCTCACCACGCTGCTCATGCCGCTACTCATCGTGGTGTGTGGCGGCGTGCCCGCCCTGATAGGCTATCTCAACGATGCCGGCAGCGACGTCGAGACAGTGGCTGTGATCGACGAGACCGGACGCTATGCCGGTGCTATCAAGGACAGCGAGCTGTACCACTTCGTGCCCATGGCGGGTGACTCGGCGGCCAATGCCCACGACTTCTACAGCAAGAGCAACGGCGCCGTGAGTGCCGTGGTAATCATCCCGGCCCGTGTCGACTCCCTGCCACAGGTGACGGTGTTCAGCGAGAACACCATCAACGCCTCGCTCAAGCAGGAGCTGGGCAAGGCCCTGAGCGATACCCTCACGAGAGCCCGCGTGGCATCCTACGGCGTGGAGGGACTGCAGCAGATGATCGACAACAGCAGCGTTGACGTTGACGTCAAGAGCGTTAAGTGGAGCGCCGACGGCAGCGAGAACGAGTCGTCGACCGAGGTGGCTATGATCCTGGGCCTGGTGCTGGCGCTGTTCACTTACTCATTTGTGCTCATGTACGGAGCGATGATCATGAACGGTGTGGTCGAGGAGAAGTCCAACCGCATCGTGGAGGTCATCGTGAGCTCGTGCAAGCCCTTCCAGCTGATGATGGGCAAGATTGTGGGCATAGGCCTCGTGGGCTTGACCCAGATTATCGTGTGGTCGGTGCTCGTGAGCGCCATAGGCTCGGTGCTGGCTATGGTTGTCGGTGTGGGAGGTGCCGTGTCGGGCGCCATGCCGTCGATGCCTCAGCCCACCGAGGTTGACGAGAGCGTCATGCGCGATATCATGACCGGCGTGATGAGCGTCAACTATCTCCCCATCCTGTGCAGCTTTGTACTCTATTTCATAGGTGGTTACCTGCTGTATGCGGCGCTGTTCGCGGCGTTTGGCTCGGCTGTGGACCAGGCCAGCGATGCCGGCCAGTTCACCACCCCCATCATCCTGGTGATGATCATTGCCCTCTATGCCGGCATGGCGTGCATCGAGAACCCCGGCGGCCCCATGGCTGTGGCGTGCTCGATGATACCGTTCACGTCGCCCGTGGTGATGATGGTGCGCTTGCCCTATGACGTGCCCCTGTGGCAGATTGCCGTCAGCCTGGTGCTGCTCTATGCCACCGCGGCTGGCACCGTGTGGATTGCGTCGCGCATCTACCGCACCGGTATCCTGCTCTACGGCAAGAAGCACAGCATCAAGGACATTTTCAAGTGGATAAAAGGTTAAAAGGTTAAGGGGTTAAAAGGTTAATTGAAGTTTCCTGAAAAATAGTTTTTCGTTTTTCGTGAAAATGCGTAAGCATTTTAGTTTTTCGTTAAAAAAAAGATATGGCAGAGAGTAATTTTATTGACTATGTGAAGATATTTTGTCGCAGCGGACATGGCGGAGCCGGTTCGGCCCACCTGCATCGCGCCAAGTATGTGCCCAAGGGTGGTCCCGACGGCGGTGACGGCGGCCGTGGCGGACACGTTTACCTCAAGGGTAACCGCAACCTGTGGACGCTCATCCACCTCAAGTACACCCGCCACATCCTGGCCACCGACGGCCAGGCAGGAGGCGAGAACCAGCTCACTGGTAAGATGGGCGAGGACCGCACCATCGAGGTGCCCTGCGGCACAGCGGTTTATGATGCCGATACAGGCCAGTTCCTGTGTGACGTTACCGAGCACGGACAGGTGGTGAAGCTGCTCCAGGGAGGACGCGGCGGACTGGGTAACACCCACTTCAAGACCGCGACACGCCAGACACCCCGCTTTGCACAGCGTGGCGAGCCGGGCGTGGAGAAGCACGTCATCATGGAGCTCAAGCTGCTGGCCGACGTGGGTCTCGTGGGATTCCCCAATGCCGGCAAGTCGACGCTGCTCAGCGTCATCTCGGCGGCTAAGCCCAAGATTGCCAACTACCCGTTCACCACGCTCGAGCCCAACCTGGGTATCGTGAGCTACCGCGGCCAGCAGTCGTTTGTGATGGCCGATATCCCCGGTATCATCGAGGGTGCCAGCGAGGGACGCGGACTGGGTCTGCGCTTCTTGCGCCACATCGAGCGCAATGCCGTGCTGCTGTTCATGGTGCCTGCCGATAGCGACGACATCGCCAAGGAATATGCCGTGCTGTGCAACGAGCTGGAGACCTTTAACCCCGACCTCGTGTCCAAGCCCCGCGTGCTGGCCATCACTAAGTGTGACATGCTCGACGAGGAACTCATCGAGGAGATGCGCGCCGAGTTGCCCGAGGGCGTCGAGGCCGTGTTTATCTCCAGCGTGGCCCAGATGGGCCTCACCCAGCTCAAGGACATGCTGTGGCGCACCATCAACGACGAGCGCAACCGCATCCCCGAGAACGTGGTGATGAAGGACCTTGACGAGCGCCACCGCGTGCAGGCCGAGGACGACTTCATCTTCTCTTACAAGGACCTCGAGCCCGAGAAGGACGAGGAAGAGGAGGCTCCCAATGCCGGCGGCAAGATGATTGGCCCCGACAGCAAGGAGTGGAGCGACGAGTACTGGGAGAGCGACTACCGTGACGAGAACGACGACTTCCAGGTGGTGAGCGACCCCGACGAGGAGTAGGTGTTTTAGTAAAAGTTTAAGGGTTTAAAAGTTTAAGGGTTTATTTCGAGAAATCGATGATTCGATGTTTCGAAAACTCGAAGAAATATGCAAGAAAACGTTATAACCAGCCTGCAGAACAGCCGCGTGAAGCGACTCGTGGCACTGCAGCAAAAGAGCTCGCTGCGCATCAGCGAGGGCGTCTTCGTGGTGGAGGGCGTGCGCGAGATCGAACGTTGCCACCAGTCGGGCCTCGTCATCGACGAGGTGTACTACTGCCCGGCCATCCTGCCTGAGCGGCCTGCGGTGCCGTGTGGCGCGGCCTTCGAGGTCACGCAGGCTGTCTACGACAAGATAGCCTACCGTGGCAGCACCGAGGGAGCCATGGCCGTGGTGAAGACCCGCACCCTGGCGCTCGCCGCCCTTGCCCTGCCGGAGCGGCCGCTCGTGGTGGTGCCCGAGAGCGTGGAGAAGCCCGGCAACCTGGGCGCCGTGTTGCGCAGTGCCGATGCCGCCGGCGTCGATGCCGTCATCGTGTGCGACCCGTTGACCGACCTGTGGAACCCCAACCTGGTGCGCAGCAGCACCGGGGCCATCTTCAGCGTCCCCTGCGTGGCCTGCACCAGCGAGGAGTGCATTGCATTCCTCAAGGAGCGCGGCATAGCCATCCTCACCGCCCAGCTGCAGGACTCGGAGCTGTACTATGACACCGACATGCGCCGTGCCACCGCCATCGTCATGGGCACCGAGGCTACGGGCCTGACCGACGTGTGGCGCCAAGCCGCCGACGCCCACATACGCATCCCCATGCTGGGCATCGTGGACTCGCTCAACGTGAGCGTGAGCGCCGCCATCCTCATGTATGAGGCGGTGAAACAACGCCAGTGACGCGCCCCCAGGGCGGTTCGTGACGCGATGGTACCCTGCAGGATGGGTTCTTTTAGTAATCTTTAATCATTGGTGGGGCACTTTAAACGGTTTTAATGTTGCAGTTATCACAACTTTGCATTACCTTTGCAGTTGATTTTGAATTAAAGTATTATAACCAAAATATTAATGGACAAACTTAGTTATGCACTGGGCCTGAGCATGGCCCACAATTTCATTGGCTCTGGCATCAAGGAGCTTAATGCCGACGACTTTGCCGCAGCGCTCAAGGCTGTGTACAACGGTGAGGAAAAACTCATGGAACTTGACGAGGCAAAGAAGGTAGTAACCGACTTTTTCACAAACCTCCAGGAGGAGTCTAAGAAATATAACGCCGAGGCAGGCAAGAAGTTCCTCGAGGAGAACGCCAAGGCCGAGGGTATCCACATCACCGAGAGCGGTCTGCAGTACCTGGTAGTGAAGGAAGGTCAGGGCATCAAGCCCAAGGCAACCGACGCCGTTACTGTTCACTACACCGGTCGCCTCGTTGATGGCACCGTCTTTGACAGCAGCGAGGAGCGCGGCGAGCCCGCAACATTCGCCGTTGGTCAGGTAATCCCCGGTTGGGTAGAGGGTCTGCAGCTCATGAGCGAAGGCTCGGCTTACCGTTTCTTCATCCCCAGCGAGCTTGCCTATGGCGAGCACGGTGCCGGTCCCATCCAGCCCAACTCTGTTCTCATCTTCGACGTGCAGCTCATCCGCGTGCAGCGCAGCGGCGACGAGTAATAGGCTTTATTGACAAACAACACAACAACAATAACAATTTAATTTTAGAAAGAAAATGAAAAAAATTCTTAGTATTGCTCTCGCAGCTTTCCTCACTATGGGTATGTACAGCTGCAACGGTAAGGGCGGTAGCCAGCCTGCTGGCGGTAACGTAGACGCTAAGTTAACCGACTCTATCAGCGCTATGTTTGGCGAATACTTCGGTTCAGCAATGGGTGGCCAGTACAAGGCTCAGGACTCTACTGCTAACCCCGAAAAGATCCTCAAGGGTATCGAGTATGCACTCAAGGCCGACACCACCGACCACAGCTTCATGGCTGGCGTTGGTATGGGTATGCAGATCCAGCAGCTCATGCAGGGCATCAAGCAGCAGTATAACGTGAACATCGACGAGAAGGCTTTCATGGCTGAGTTCAAGAAGGCTCTCGCTAAGGACTCTGTAGACCAGATGGCACTCCAGGGCATCCAGACTAAGCTCCAGGGTATGCTCGACCGCGCTAAGCTGCAGGCTCTCGAAACCGATCCCGTTGCTATCGCTAACAAGAAGATTGGTGCTGAGTTCCTCGTTAAGAAGGCTAAGGAATCTGGTTACATCAAGGACAAGAGCGGTATCGTTTACAAGGTGCTCACTCCCGGTAGCGGCGCTAACTTCACCGAGAAGGATGTTGTCATGACCAAGTATGTAGGCAAGCTCATCGACGGCAAGGAGTTTGACAGCAGCAAGGGCCAGGAAGTTCCCTTCAACATGGCACAGGTTGTTCCCGGTTTCCGCGAGATGCTCAAGCTCATGAAGCCCGGTATGAAGGTTCAGGTGATCATCCCCTACACACTCGCTTATGGTGACGCAGGTAATCCTCCCGTGATTGGTCCCCGCGAGACTCTCGTTTTCGAACTTGAGACCACAGGCGTTCAGAAGGTTGACAACAAGGCAGGTGCACAGCTCCCCGTACAGGCAGCTCCCGTTCACTAATTGAACGTCACCCCCAACAACAATGGTATAAAAGCCGCAGGCCCCCAAAAGGTCTGCGGCTTTTTTTAAGGGCATGAATGCTGAAGAATAAGAAAATTTTAGTAATTTTGTAGTGAATATAGTGATTTATGGGGTGTTCGTTTTCGGTTCTTCTTAAATCGCTAAAACGTTATTTTTCAATTATCCAATCATATCTGTTGAATTCTCGTTAATTTGTCGAAATGGATACATTACAACCAAATTCTGAGTTACAAGGAGGGAAATACAGGATCAAAAGGTTCCTGAATTCGGGCGGATTCGGATGCACTTATGAGGGCATACATACAATGTTTGACACCCGTGTAGCGATTAAGGAGTTTTTCCCTAAGATGTTTTGTAATCGTGATGATAGCACTTCGCATATCACTACTGCCACGCAGAGTAATCGCGGGCTGGTGGATAAACTTCGCAAGAAGTTTGTCGACGAGGCGAAAGCTATCTTCAAGATGAAGCACCCCAATATCGTTAAAGTACATGATATCTTTGAGGAAAACGGTACGGCTTACTACGTGATGGACTTTATTGACGGCAAGTCGTTGAGTGACATGGTCAAGCAACGTGGTACGCTGACTGAAGCTGAAGCCGTGGGTTATATACGACAAGTGGCCGATGCTTTGAAATATGTTCATTCGCTCAATCGTTTACACCTTGACGTTAAGCCTGGCAATGTTATGGTTGATGCTAATAATAATGTTATCCTTATTGATTTTGGTGCTAGCAAACACTATGACACTGAAAGTGGCGAGAACACTTCAACATTGATGGGAGTGAATACCAAAGGGTATGCGCCTGTGGAACAATCTACTCGGAGTTTCTCCAACTTCTCGCCTGCCACTGATATCTATGCGCTAGGGGCAACGCTTTATAAGTTGCTCACGGGTATTACTCCGCCTGATGCAAATCTACTCCTTGCTAAGGAGGAGTCGCTCACCCCATTGCCAGCAAACATTTCTGTAGCGACTCGTACGGCAGTGTTAAAAGCAATGTCATTGGTGCGTGCCGACCGTCCGCAGAGCATAGATGCTTTCTTGATTTTGCTGGACGGCGGGGCTCCTTTAGGTATTAACGAAGAAGCAACAGTCATAGGGGTAAGTGGAAAACCGAAATCGGGAAAAAACATTATTAAGACAGTAGAGGTGAAAGTCCCCAGCAGTAGAATTGCTGATAATGTGGAGGTTTCTTCATCTGCAAAAAACAGAAATTATCTTTATGGCATTATTGCTGTTGTGATATTGCTTGGTGCCGCAGTTGTTTTTCTGATGAATAGAGGAAGTGCTGAAGCTGACATGCCTGCTTTTGAGGATACTGTCAGCTCGGCTGTAAAAGCCGACCCCGTTGCTTTCGGTAACAAGAAGATGGGTGCTGAGTTCCTCGCAAAGAAGGCTAAGGAAGCTGGTTACACCAAGGACAAGAGCGGTATCGTTTACAAGGTGCTCACTTCTGGTAGCGGCGCTAACTTCACCGAGAAGGATGTTGTCATGACCAAGTATGTAGGCAAGCACATCGACGGCAAGGAGTTTGACAGCAGCAAGGGCCAGGCAATACCATACAGTATGGAATATGTTATTCCCGGTTTCGGTGAGATGCTCAAGCTCATGAAGCCCGGTATGAAGGTTGAGGTTATCATTCCCGATGAACTCGCTTATGGTGTTGAGGGTATTCCTCCCGCGATTGGCCCATGTGAGACTTTAGTTTTTGAGCTTGAAACCGTAGGTGTTCAGAAGTGACGATTAAGCAGGTGCACAGCTCCCGTTCACTAATTGAACGTCACCCCCAACAACAATGGTATAAAAGCCGCAGGCCCCACAGGCCCGCGGCTTTTTTTACGTGTCATTCCCATTGCTTGGGTTGTAGTCCGCCCGGCTTTTCCGGAATCACCGGCATAGCCGGGCGGTCAAGGGCGCTCTGGCGCTTCCGGAATAGCCGGGATCTCCGGGAATGCCGGGAATGCCGGGAATGCCGGGATAGCCGGGGTAGCCGGTAATCTCGGGGGTAGATGGGATGATGGTGGTGGGGGATTAGCGACGGCGGTTGTTGTTCTGGTAGTCCTGGTACTTGTTGCTGTTGTAGGCGCCTTTGCCGAAGGCGTTGGTCTTGAACTCGCTGTCTTCGTCCTCGTCCTCGTCGGTTGACTTCTTGTCGTCCTTCCTCTTCTGGTTCTTCTTGGTGTCGGGACGGTTCTTGAGGATGTCGAGGTGCTTCTGGAGGTCAAGGGCGGTGGCATAGATGTCCCATGTCTCTTCCATGTCCCAGTTCTTGCGCAGCTTCAGCTTCTTGGGGTAGTAGTACACTTCCTCGGGCTGCAGGTGCTTGGCATAGTTGCCGGTGTCCCACTTGCCGTTGCCGTTGTTGTCAAGCACCAGGCGCAGGTAGTAGGTGCCCGGGGTGATGTTGATGAAGTCGGCGCTGCCGTTCTTGACGGGCGCGGTCATGATAACGTTGTCCTGGCCGTTGAGCAGCTCCACGAAGGCGTTGTCCCGCACGTTGACGTGCACCAGCAGGTTGGCATAGTCCTCGATGGCCTTTACCTTGAAGTCGCCCACGATGGGGTCGTTGTGGATGCCATAGACGCTTGTGATGGCCAGCGAGTCGATGCGCATGCGGTAGGTGGAGTCGGGCGTCAGCGTGTAGGGCAGCATGTAGTTTAGCACGTCGCCCTCGGCTTTGGGTACGAAGGCCGGCAACCCGTGCTGCTCAATCCACAGTGTGTCGCGTTTCATCTCGAGGTGCACGCCCTTGGGGTCTATCGACGCGATGGGGGTGGGGAATTGCATCATGATCGTGTCATAGACCTCCATGGTGCCTTTCTTCACAAAGTCACACTCGATGACAGGTACCTCGGGCTTGGAGTTCTTCTCCAAGAACTTGAGCTCGTCGGGGCTCAGTTCCTTGCCTTTCTCCTGTTTTTCGCGCAGCTGTGCCAGCTGCTTGGCTGTCTGTTCCTTGTCTTTTTTCTCCTGCTGCTCCTGCTTGAGCTGAGCACCGGTCTTGCGGTAGGCAAAGGTGATGGTGTCGGTCTTCATCGATAGCGCGTCGGTGCTGTCGGTGCGCATGTAGTCCATTGCCACCACGATGCTGTCGCTCTTGATGAGTGCCGAGTCGGTTATCCAGTAGAAGATGGAGTCGTTGCGGTCGGTGTGCTGGGTGATGCACCAGTCCTGGGCGTGGTTTTCGGGCTTGATGATGCGCAGGGCGGGCATCTCGGGGCTCTCGGTCGAGAACAGCACGTGCAGTCGTCCGGGTGACGGGCGGCTGGTGGTCTTGAGATAAAGCGAGCGGTAGTTCTCGTTGAACATCGTGAGCAGCACGTCGTTGGGCAGGAAGCTGGTGTGGGTTGCGGTCACGATGGTGTCGATCTTGTTGTCAAAGGTGAACACGGTGTCCTGCGACTCGTAGGGCTTGGCGCTGGGCACGATCACCTCGTCCAGGAAGGCGATGTCCTCGGTGCGCGCCATGCGGTAGTTGCCGTCCATGTCGTTGAGCGCAAACACGTGGTATCGGCCGGGCTTCAGGTTGCGCAGCACGAACTGGCCGCGGTCGTTGGTGCGGCACATGCGCTCAAAGGGGATGTTGGTGAACGCTGTGTCCTCGAGAACGCTGTGCAGGCCCACCACGGTGTGCTGCATGGGCTCCAGGTCGCGGGCGCGCAGCAGCAGGCCCGAGATTTGCAGCGAGTCGATCTCGTCGCCTGTCGAGAATGCAAACGAGAACCCCTCCAGTGGGTTACCCTCGTTGTTGTCCTCGATGGCGTTGGAGAAGTCAATGCTGTAGGTGGTGTTGGGCTTCATTTCGTCGCGGAACTCGATGGTCACCTTGCGGCCCAGCGCTTTGATCACGGGGGGCTCCTTCTGCACGGGAGACACCGACACTTTCTTCTGCTGGTCCTTGATGTTGACAATCTCGTTAAAGGTTATCTCCACCTTGTTGCCCTTCACGTTGATAGCCCCCTGGGCGGGCGATGACTTGACGTAGGCCGGGGGTGTGAAGTCAACGGGTCCGCCCTCGGGCGAACCGATGTTGGCACACGAGTAGAGCGCGAGCCCCACCGCAGCCATCGTGACTATATACAAGAGTCTAAATAACTTCACGATGCAAAGTTACTAATTTTTCTCGTAACGATAGTTAAAACCCTGTGAAAACTTGTGCCTTCTCTGGTTTTATCGCTCGGGTTTGTTGTGCACAAAAAAGCGCCCGGCAATCTCTCGATGGCCGGGTGCCTTAGAATTCACTTTTTACAGGAAACTTATCTTACAGTCTTACTTTTGTTGTCTTGTTGCCTACCTTCTTGATGAAGATGCCACCCTCGGGGTTAACCACCTCGT
>JAZQPG010000002.1:0-5603 GCA_045628365.1 Sodaliphilus sp.
ACCGTCGAGATCGTGGACATCGCCGGCCTGGTGAAGGGTGCGTCTAAGGGTGAGGGCTTGGGCAACAAGTTCCTGGGCAACATCCGCGAGACCGACGCCATCCTGCACGTGCTGCGTTGCTTTGACGACGGCAATGTGACACACGTCGACGGCAGCGTGGACCCCGTGCGCGACAAGGAAGT
This sequence comes from Sodaliphilus sp., assembly GCA_045628365.1. GTDB lineage: Bacteria > Bacteroidota > Bacteroidia > Bacteroidales > Muribaculaceae > Sodaliphilus. The sequence continues at coordinate 183 of JAZQPG010000002.1, forward strand.
CATCGACCTTGAGCTGCAGCTGCGCGACCTCGAGAGCGTGGAGACACGCATCGCCAAGGTGCAGAAGCAGGCCGCTACCGGCGACCGCGAGGCCAAGGTGCAGTTTGAGGTGCTCAAGCGCTACAAGGAAGCCCTGCAGCAGGGCAAGAACGCCCGCAGCGTGGAACTGCTCAACAAGGACGAGGAGAAGATTGCCCACGACATGTTCCTGCTCACCAACAAGCCCGTGCTCTACGTGTGCAACGTGGACGACTCGAGCGCGGTTGACGGCAACCAGTATGTTGACGCCGTGCGCGAGGCAGTGAAGGACGAGAACGCCGAGATCCTCGTGGTGGCAGCGCAGACCGAGAGCGAAATCGCCGAGCTCGAGACCGCCGAGGAGCGCGAGATGTTCCTCGCCGAGATAGGCCTGGAAGAGAGCGGCGTGAACCGCCTCATCAAGGCCGCCTACAAGCTGCTCAACCTCGTGACATTCCTCACCGCCGGCCCCGACGTGTGCCGCGCGTGGACCTTCCGCAAGGGCAGCAAGGCACCGCAGTGTGCCGGCGTCATCCACACCGACTTTGAGCGTGGCTTCATCCGTGCCGAGGTGATCAAGTATGAGGACTACGTGGCCTACGGCAGCGAGGCAGCCGTCAAAGAGGCCGGCAAGATGCACGTCGAGGGCAAGGAATACGTGTTCCACGTCGGCGTCATCGTGGTCTTCCGCTTCAACGTATAACCCGCCATTAAAGAGATACATGGGGGCTGCGGCATCGGGTCGCGGCCCCATTGTTTTTTTCAGGTGGCATCCATGGCCTGCGATGTTACTAGTATTTCCCCTATCTTGTTGAGCGCCAGGAACAGGTAGCGTTGCGACGACCTGCCGGCGGCGGGGCTTCTCCGGTACACCGCGGTTTGAATAAGCGGGTCGTCCATGACCTGGCTATCGGGCTCCACGAGCAGCAGCGTCCCGCCCGAACAGGCGTCGAAGAGCTTGCCTCCGGGCTTGTAGAACCGTTCCTGCGGAGAACCGCTTTGCGGGAACCCGTCCTTCAGCAGCAGTATCATGGGCAGCCCCGCTAGTAGCAGCCCCCGGGCAACCGTCTTCTCGCCATCGCTTATCGCCGCCGTAACGCTCACCACGTCCTCCTCGGCATCGTGCAGCCACTGCGAGCAGCTGTGCTCCAGCTGCCCGGCGGTGATCGACCGCGAGCACTGGATGAGCTGCTTGGCCGGCCGGTGCAGGAGGAAGATGTTTCCCAGCGCGCGGAACGTCCACGTGTGGCTCGTGCCGTCCTCGTCGACGAATGTCCACGACAGGTTGTTGCGCATCTTGAACAGGCCGGGATTGTGGCGCTTGAGCCACAGGCGGCGGGGGTTGTCCTTCACATAGCGTATCATGTTGTCGAGCTGGCCCCTGCAGTGGAGGATGCGCTCGTGGTAACCTGCGGGCATGCGCTCCCAGATGGTGCCAGTTGCCGCAAAAACACGACAAAAGTGGTCAAGCACGCTGTCCCCGGTCTTCACCGAGGGGGCGGCTGCGCCCGCCGCCCCCTCGGTGATGGTTGCCGCCCCCTCGGTGATGGTTGTTGCCTTCTCGGGCATTTTTGCCCGAGCAAATCGTGGCAGGTACCACTCCCGTTTATACCACGAGGTGCACGCGCTCTTGAAGCTACGCACTATCTCCCCGATGCTCACGGGCATGGGCTCCAGCACGTGGATGACGCCGTGCAGGTGGTCCGGCATCAGCCTCACCGCCAGTATCCTTATCATTATCCCCTTTCTCGCATAGAACGCAGGCAGCCCCCTGAAGGTCGCATTGACATGCTCCCCCAGGGATGAGTGGACAACAAACGCCTTGTCGGCGCTGTCACCGACGAGCTCCCCCAGGACGGGGCATCGCTCGGCCGTAGAAAGGGTGATGTGGTAGATGCCGCGGCCCTTATAGTCCCACAGGCTCTCACGGTGGTGACGCGTGGTGTCGACGTCGCGTCGCCATCCTTTTCCTGCTATGAACCTGGGCTTGCCTGGCATGACGGGCAGGAACTAGATGCTCACCTCACCGCAGAGGTTGCACTGCAGGTAGGTCTTGACACTCTCGCTGCTAAGACCCAGGCCAAAGAGGTACATCATCTTGGTGATGGCGGCCTCGCTAGTCATGTCGTTGCCACAGGTGGCTCCGGCAGCATTAAGGCGCTTGCCGGTCTCGTAGAGGTCGCTCTTGACGCCACCGTTGACACACTGCGACACGTTAAGGATCACAATGCCGCGGTCGGTTGCCTCGCTGATAGCCTGCGTGAACCATGGCACGCTGGGGCTGTTGCCGGCGCCGTAGGTCTTGAGCACGATGCCCTTGATGCCCGGCGTGGCCATCATGTGGCGGAAAGTGCTCTCCAGGATGCCGGGATGCAGCTCCACGAACATCACGTTAGGGTCCATAGCATAGTGAACCTTGAGCGGACGCTTAGAAGGCGAGCGGTACAGGTTCTCCTCGTGGAACGCCATGCCCAGGCCTATGTGGGCCAGCGCAGGGTAATTGTTACTCTTGAAGGCGTTGAAGTTGTCGGCGCTCATCTTGGTAGAGCGGTTGCCGCGCCACAGGTAGTTCTCAAAGAGGATCGCCACCTCCTGCACCATGGGGTCACCCGTGGCATCGGTAGCCGCAGCCACCTGCAGGGCGGTGATGAGGTTCTCCTCGCCGTCGGTACGCACCTCGCCAATGGGCAGCTGCGAACCAGTGATGATCACCGGCTTGTGCAGGTTCTCGAGCATGAAGCTCAGCGCCGAGGCCGTGAAGGCCATCGTGTCGGTGCCGTGGGGCACCACGAAGCCGTCATAGGCATTATAGTTATCCTCGATGGCATGGGCAATCTCGCCCCAGTGCTCCGGGTTCATGTTGGCGCTGTCGATGGGCGCGCTGAACTGGATGTTGTCGATGTCATAGTCAAGTTTCTTCACCTTGGGGACATTGTCGATGAGGTGGGTGAAGTCGAAGGGTTGCAGCGTGTGCGTCTCCTCGTTTTCGATCATACCGATGGTACCGCCGGTGTAGATGATGAGAATCCTGGGTTTCTTGTGCTGTGCCATAATTATGGATAGTATTTTATAGTGCAGCGCAAAGGTAACACAAAAAAACCGAATTACCACCCCTCAGCCTCAACATTTTTCCAAAAACGCCCCCAAATCCCCTCCCACCGCCAGGCGGCGCGCGCTATTAGAAAATAAATGGCGGCCAGGGCAATAAACGGCCGGGGGCGTGCGTTATAAAATAGATATAATATGCACGCTCATGAAACGTATATTCCATTTTATCATCATATCGGTGCTGGCGGCGGTGACGCTGAGCGGCTGCAAGGGCGCCAAGATGCGCGATGCCGACGACGCCTATGACCGCGGCGAGTATGACGCTGCAGCCAACATCTACCGCAAGGTCTACAACAAGCTGGGCAACCGCGAGGACCGCTGGATGCGCGGTGAAGTCGCCTTCCAGCTGGGCGAGTGCTACCGCCACCTCAACCAGGCCAGCCGTGCCGCCGCGGCCTACCAGAATGCCATCCGCTACGAGTATGAGGACTCGATGGCAATCTTCTACCTGGCCCAAGCCCAGCACCACGACGGCAAGTACAAAGAAGCCATCGAGAACTACAAGCTCTTCCTGGAGAAAGTGCCCGACCACTGGCCATCGCTCCAGGGAATACGCGGCTGTGAGCTCGCGCCCAAGTGGAAACAGGACGGCTCGCGATATATCGTGAAGAACGCCAAGCTGTTCAACTCGCGACGCGCCGACTTCAGCCCCATGTTCCTCGACGACAAAGCCGACCAGCTCTACTTCACCTCGTCGACCGAGAAAGCCATGGGCGACAACAAGAGCGAGATCACCGGCACCAAAAAGAGCGACATCTTCTTCTCCAAGAAAGACGACAAGGGCAAGTGGACACGCCCCGAGGCCGTGGAGGGAGAACTCAACACCGCCGACGACGAGGGCATCACCTCGTTCACCAAGGACGGGACAACGATGTACCTGGCCAAGGCCGTGCGCAAGAACGCACCCAGCAGCATCGACATCTACACCTCGCAACGCAGCGAGGCCAAGTGGAGCGCCGCCCAGCGCTTTGAAATCACCGCCGACACCCTGAGCGCCTACTGCGACCCCGCCGTGAGCGCCGACGGCAACTGGCTCTACTTCTCCAGCGACATGCCCGGCGGACAAGGAGGCAAAGACCTGTGGCGCATCAACCTCAAGGACAAACACGGAACGCTGGAAAACCTGGGCGACCAAATCAACACCCCCGGCGACGAACGATTCCCCTACTGCCGCGACGACAGCACGTTCTACTTTGCCAGCAACGGCCATCCCGGCATGGGCGGACTGGACCTCTACTGCGCTCGCCTGCAACCCTCAGGCAAATGGTTCATCGAGAACATGGGATCACCCATGAACTCCCCCTACGACGACTTTGGCATCACCTATGACAAGACCCAGACCGAGGCAGGCTTCTTCTCGAGCAACCGCGGCGACGCCCGCGGCTATGACCACATCTTCTCCTTCGAGAAACCCGACCTCAAGATATGGATAAGCGGATATGTGCTCGACAAGGACGACGAGCCCGTGCCCAACGCCGTGATACGCATCGTGGGCAACGACGGCAGCAACCAGAAGGCAGCCGGCAAGCCCGACGGCTCGTTCCGCTTCGACCTGCAGCGCGGCGTGAGCTACGTGATGATGGCCGGAGCCAACGGATACCTCAACGGCAAGCAGGAATTCACCAGCGACCCCGAGGAGGCCGACGCCGAGTACTCTGTAGACTTCGTGCTCGCCGCCACCACCAAGCCCCAGGTGATAGAGCACATCTTCTATGACTACAACAAAGCAACACTGCGACCCGAGAGCAAAGAAGCCCTCGACGAGATGGTACAGGTGATGAAAGACAACCCCACCATCATCATCGAGATGGCAGCCCACACCGACCGCATCGGCGGCGAGAAATTCAACCTCGACCTCTCAGAGCGCCGCGCACAGGCCGTCATCGACTACCTCGTGGAGCACGGCATCGACCCGTCACGCCTCAAGCCCAAAGGATATGGCAAGTCAGTGCCCAAGACCGTCACCAAGCGCATCAACTCACTGTACCCGCAGTTTGAGGAAGGCACCGTCCTGACCGAGGAGTTCATCAAGACCCTCTCCAAGGAAGACCAGGAGGCCGCCGACCAGATCAACCGCCGCACCGAGTTCCAAGTGATCTCCACCACCTACTGACCAACGCCCCGACAACACGCCGCCCGCAGGCGGCCCCACCCCAATCGAGTAGGAGGAAAACGAAGTAGTTTTCTTCCTACTTTCGTTTTCCGACCTCTCACACCACCGTACGTGCCGTTCGGCATACGGCGGTTCCTATTTTGGATTCCATTCGAGATATGAATCCATAAGACACCTATAAC
>JAZQPG010000003.1:0-14823 GCA_045628365.1 Sodaliphilus sp.
GTTGTTGCAAAGCATTTCAATGATCTCTTCATTGCCGCCCCGCGGCAGAACCTTCAGCCGCAAAGCGAGTGCAAAATTAGTGCTTTTTCCCGAACTGGCAAAATTTTCAGGCATTATTTTTTCACGGGTTCCTGCAGGGACGGGCGCAAACGGCTGTGGGCGTGGAGGATAAAGCATGTGTTAATAAATGTTATTACATTTTATAGAGGCCGGGGGGGGGACGGCACGCGGAGGGACGGCGGCCACATTGAGGCCGCAAACGGGACCGCACGGAGGGTGGCAAGGGACTAGAGTGGAATGGAGAGGAGAAAGAGGACTGGAGGAATGGAGGAATGGAGGAATGGAGGAACGGAGAGGAACGGAGAGGAATGGAGGTCCCTTGAGGATCCCTAAGGATTGTTGAGGGCACTAGAGCAATGGTGGGGAGGGCTGTGGTATTACACAGGGGAGGCGGGCTACTTTTTCAGCTTGCCCGTCTCCCCTGTTTTTTTTACTCCGTCACTCCGCTGTGTAACGGGTTATGAACTATTTTTACATTCCAAGGACTATGCCCACAAGAATGTTGATGTCAATAATATCGACAATGCCATCGTTGTTAACATCGGCACGTCCTCCGTAGTTATCGGCACTGTCAGAACCCAGAACGATGCCAATCAAAATGTTGACGTCGACAATGTCGACAACGCCGTCGTTGTTAACATCACCGAGAAGTGATACGGGAGGTATCACGCCTGTGCCTGTCTGGTTGACCTCTATGGTTGTATATGCTCCGGGGATGCTTATCTTAACGACTGCATGACGATCCTCGACGGCACCAGCAGCGCAAGTGACTGTGAGAGTCACATTGCCACCGGTCTGATCAAAGTTCCCGTCGGTGGTCTCGATTGTGAGCCACTGGGGAAGGTTGCTGCCATCCTCGAGGGTGAATGTCATGTCGGCACCAGAAGCTGCGCTGAACAGCGAGAGCTGGTTGTTTGCATGGTTGAAGCCTGCGGGAACAGTTGTAGTGCAGTTGCCGCTAGGGTCGAAGTCACGAACACCATTCTCCTCGTCATAGTTGAAGGCCAGGAAGGGATTAACCACGTCGAAGAACACAGAGGGTGCTGTCACGCCAAGGGAGAAGGTGAAGAAGTGGTCGAGTCCAATTGAATTAGCAACAGCGCCATCCTGGGCAACCTTGAGCATGTAGCCATGCTGGCCATGGCCTTCGTCCCACTTGTCGCTCGAGATGAGCAAAGAGAAGTTGTTGAAACCGGGGCTGTCATAGCCGCGAACAACAACCGCGATGGCATCATCGACCGTGGGAGCAAGACCATCGCCCTGCCCTACCAGGTTTACCTGGACGAAACCGCTATAGTCGGGGTTGTCGTTCTTTATAAAGGTGTAAGAACCTGAGGCGATCTTCACGCCGAGCTCAAGGTCGTTGACTGCGTCCTGGTCACCGATAGCCGCATGCCTGGTCACCTTGTAAACGTCGGCATAGATGGTGGCGTCATTAGCAAGCTCTAGCTCGGTGTAACGAATCCAGAGCGAACGGAGCAGGTAAGGATTCTCGGGAGCCTCGGCATAAACAGCCATTCCGTTCCATTCCCCGCTGTTGTGTCCAAACCAGTTAGCAGTGGTGCCTCCAGCCGAGTCGGGAGCGCCGCCATAGAGAGTGAGTGGGCTGTCAGAAACATCGTCGCGGTTGCCGCCAAAGAACTTGGGGCTAGAGACAACGCCGCCCATGAAGTCAGAGTAGGTCCAACCAAACACGTCCTTGACGGCAGCAACAGTACCGTGACTGCGAGTGTCATCGCTGTTGAAGCCGAACAAGTGGTACTGTGAACCGCCAGCATTGAGAACAGGAACCGAGTCGGTCTCATAACCATAAACCACATTTACCGAGGAGCCTTCAAGAGCGAACCAGTCGCAACGAGAAGTCTCGCGGTTGAAGTGCTGCACTTGCCATGCAGGGGACGCCGCATCCTGGGCAACAAAAGTGGTGCCGGCAAAAGGCTTCACCATCAAGTAAGGAGTAGAGACAACATAGTCAGCAGTGGTGAAACATCCGAACATTGCACCTGCAGGACGATAGTAATAAGCCTGTCCTTGACTGGGAGCGGCCTTCCTGGGACCACGTATATCATGGTTGGCCTCAACGAGATTGCCCTTAACAGGATTTATAGATGACTTAACAAGCATGCTTGCATCAATCCTAGCAGGCGTAGCAATGGCGCACTTGCCGTGGGGAGCAGCTGCACTGGCCGTAGCGCACAGCAGGGATGCTGCGGCAAAGAAACAAAATGTCTTCATAAAGATTATTATAGTAGTAATAAGTTAATAAGTTTGAATATATACCTATGTCGCAACGGGATACTCTCGCATCGCACACGGCACGATATATTATATATTGTAGTAGTAAAATATAGAATTCAGGTTAATTCAAAAATCTTCCAAAATTCAAAAATCGGGTAAAATTACAAATATTATTCGGTTTATACAATAGTAATGGTGTTTTTTTTACAATATGGCATAAAAAAGAAAGTGTGAAGTAAGTATAATCGGCTACAAACCGGTTCAAAAGGGTAAAAGAAACGGGGTGACTTCAACAGCCACCCCGCCTCGGGATTTAGTATGTTAAGAAACTGCTATAAATCAGTATTGTAATTCTTAACCATAAAGGGATTGTCTTGATTATGCACCAAGAACGATGTCGATAACAGCGTTAGCGTCAGCGATGTCAACAACACCGTCACCGTTCACGTCAGCACGGCCGTCATACTTAGCAGCATCGTCAGCACCGAGAACGATGTCGATAACGATGTTAGCATCAGCGATATCAACAACACCGTCGTTGTTAACGTCACCCTTGATACCTTCGGGATCCTTCTTTTCACCCTGGGTGATAGTAAGAACCTGAGCGAAGTCGCCACGGAAAGCGAACTTAACCTGGCACTCGCGGTATTCTACGCCCTCGGGAAGAGCCTCGGCAGTGAGCTTCACGTTAGTGAGGTAGTTGTAAGCGTGACCCTGGCAAACCATCTGGTCTTCGGTCTCGAATGAAAGCCACTCGGGAAGTTCCTCGCCGTCAACGGTCCAAACGTCCCACTCTTCACCTGACTTGTAAGCGCTGAACAGTACGTCCTGCTCCTCGCCTGCAACGTCCATAACAACGGTGTCCTTCTCAGCAACCATCCAAGGCATTTCAACATTAGCATCTACCTGGAAAGTGTAGTTGTAACCTACAGTTGTGCGTGCATCGTCAAGATAGTAACCGAAAGCAGCACCCTGATAAGCAGTGTAAGTAGAACCATCCATGTCGAAGTCTACAGCTACATAAGAGCCGAAGTGGTTGTACTTGTCAACATAGCTCTCAAGACCTGCTACAGAAGGAGTGCAGAAGATCTTGAGCTGGTTGTTATCGTATGCATCCTGCCAGCCAGAGAGCTCCAGGAACAGAGCGTCACTAACTGTGATACCATCAAGGAGACCACCGAGTTCGTCCTCAGTATAGAAGGGGAACTCTGCCTCATAACTAAAATCTTCGGGACCAGAAACGGGAACTACAACCTCAGATTCAGCGATGTAATCGCCAAGAGTGCCGTCCTCGTTGATCTTGCGAACCTTAAGAGTAAGAGGAAGTTCAACATCGGTGTTGATACCGAGGTTCCACTTGATGCTGTTCAGGATGTAGGGAGCAGCGGGTTTCTCAAGTTCCTGGCAGATAGCAGAAACCTTAGCATTTGTAGCAGTGGGATAGTTTTTTTGAACACGAGTGAGCCATAAAGCATTGGGGTCGTTAGCGCCATACTGCCATGAAGTTGTAGCAAAGTAGACGTAAGCCATGTTGAAGTAGTAGTTGTTACCACCATTAGCAACTGAAGGCTCAAAACCGTCATACTGAGAAACGGGATAAACCTTCAGTTCGGCAGTTGTAGTGTCGGCAACAACCTGTGCAGTTGCACCATACTGAACAAGACCATCGTACTCAAACTCGTCATCACCTAATGACAGGATGGGAGCGTAAGAAGACAATGCGGGGAAGTAGCTCAGACCGCCGTTGCTGTTAAAAAAGTAGTTCTTAAAGATAGAGTAGCCTGTGTACTCTTCAAAGTCGAAGTCCTCAGAAGCAAGACCGAACAGGGGAGCCTGCTCTGTAGGATCGAATTCAGCAAATGTCCACCACTGGTATGCGCCAGCAGCATCAGGTGATACATTGCGCCAAGTTGTCTTAGCAAAAGCGGGGAGAAGAAGACCACGGTAACCACGGCCATCCTCATCGCCAGCCCACCACCAAGAACCTTCGGGACGTACATACTCTACATCACCGTCAGCCTTGAGACCAACCTTTGAAGGGCGAGAAGCAACTGAACCGTACTCGCCAGTGTACTTGTCGCTAGCGACAGTAGCATCAAAGCGTGCGTTGGCCTTAGCCTCAACCTTAGCAGCACTAGTAGCCTTTTCAAAATTCCTTACCTGAGCATTGCTCTTTGTAGGAGCTGCACCAGCAGCAAGTGTAGCGCTAACGGCTAAACCTAAAAGTAATAACTTTTTCATAATAAAAAATTTTAATTAATAAAAATAAAAGTATAATATTCAATCTTTGAATAATGGCCCTCTCACATCCTCTCATGTTGAGAGGGCCATTACTAGGAGGGTTCTATATTATTGATTACTTAACGTTAACGTAGAAGTAATTCTGGGGATTAGCCTTGCTCACCAGTTTGAGGCGAGAAGGATTAAGAGCATTCTCCTGAATGATGTCATAAGAAGTAGAGAAGACAAAATCAAGGAAAGACTGAGCACTGGCAGCATTATTGATAAGCACGTTACCGTTGCTGTCCTTGTCGCCGGTAAGAGCAAATGTCACGTTGTTAGTTCCGGCAAATTCGTAAGGCTTAAGGTAGAAGTTACCCTTACGAGAACCAGCCTCATAGTAGAATGACTTGCACTTCTTAGTTTTGTCATACATGAAAGTGAAAGACTTGAGCGTAGCACGCATAGCGCCAGACTTAATCTCACTTGCCAGGGTTGCAAAACGTGTTTCAAATTCACCGCCGAGTGTGTTGGGATCCATTTCCCATGAATAATCATCGAGGGGGAACACCTCGTTGATGGGCAGTGAAGTGATGCGAGACACATTGTCATCAGTGCAAAGGAACGAACCGTCGCTTTGCAGCTCGAAGTGCTGCACGAAGTATCCGCTGGGAGTGGGAACCTCGACGCCTGCGTTGTAAAGCTGGAAAGGAGTGATGAAACGGAAACCCTTGTCGGTAGCGATGGTGTTGCCCGATACGGCGTCTACCAGCTTGTAACCACCCTCTTCATAGATAGAGGGCACGAGGGTAGCGATATCGTTTACGATATACTTCCTGCCGTTGCCTGCGGTGAGGAGAAGGTCGGGGAACTTAGTGATGTTAGTGCTCTTGAGGATGTTGTTGATGTTAGCAAAATACTCAGCGGGCACTGTCTCGCTCGGGAGGCGGTACATGATGATGGGCATGCGATATTTCTTTCCGCTAAGGAAGAGAGTATCGTTCTGCACCTTCATCAGGTCAAACTCATAATCACCCTCATGGCCATAACCCTGCTCGTCGGCTTCGGTATCGGGAATATCCTCGGGATTAGCAAAGATATGGAAAATGTGGTTGTAGCTATTGAATGACAAAACCGGTCCGTCATCGGTAAGCACCTCCCACAGAGAAGTCTCTGTAGCAAAAGTCTCGCTACTTCCAAGTCCCTCGGCAACCCACTTGTTGTCGCCCGAGATCTCAACAGATCCATTGGTGTTGAACTTCATCACGTAGACGTAACCAGGTTCACTCTCGCTAGCGAAGTACTCCATTGCCCAGACGCCACCTTTATCGGTGAGGGTCTCAGTATAGAGTTTCTTAGCGTTTTCAAGGCGCTCAGACGCATTGTCGTCGAAGATGTCGGGTTCTTCCATCTTGAAGCAAGAAGACAGAGTGCCGGCAAACAGTAACGCCATGATTGATAATTTTATATACTTCATAATATTGGTCATGTTAAGAAATTACTTAATGTCGTAAACCTGCTTGCGCAGCTCATTGATATCATAATTAAGCTGACGCTTCTGCACGTTTTCGCGAAGTTTGTCGAGGTCCACACCCCACTCATCGGCGAGCCACTGGCGAGCGATCTGAACCTTCTGGAGAATGACTTCATCACCCTTGATGTTGTCCTTGTCGACTACATCATAAACTACCAGCGGGTTACCCTCAGAGTCCTTACCCGACTTCATCTGCTTGGTGCCGTCTTCGTTAACCTTCACTTGGTACTCGTAAACATAGGTCTTGTCGGCCTCATCACCTGAATTATTCTTATAATAGTAGTAGCAGTAGTAGACTGCGTTCAGGTCATCATCACCCGAGGGTGACTCCCATCCGCGAGACGCGAGGTCAAGCCAGTAAGCCCACTGCTCATCGGTCTTGACGATGTAGTTGGCGATAGTCTCGGCGAAGTCCTCACGGAACTCACTTGACGCATAATTAGAAGTGAAGCCCCAAGAAGCGCAAGGACCATCCTGACGGTCGCCCCAGTTAGTACTGTCATACTTACCGACAGAGAGTTTGTTGAACTCGCTGGGATAAGTCTTGGTCTGGTGCAGGATGTGAGCGAACTCGTGGTGCATTGTCTTGAAGTAGTACTCGTTCATCTGGTTGAAGTCGTTGATGTTCATCGAGTTCACACGGAAGAGCGAAACCTTGATACCACCCTCGGCAAGACCCAGGATCATAGTACCCGATGTGGGGTTGTAGGCGGGAGAGCCGATGAGGTGAATGATGCGGGGACCATAGAGCTTAAGGAAGTCGGGGCCCACAACCTCGTTATAAGCGTCAAACCACAAGTACTTGGTAAGAACCGCGAGGTCAATAGAGTTGCTATAAGTTGCAGGAACCAGATTGTAGTTCATGTTTGTACCTACGTCCTGCATCTTGTAACGGAAGTCAAGATTGTAAGGAATGAGGTAGTTATCACGCAAGAACTTGTCGAGCTGATAAGTTGCCGAATTGGGATCCAATGTCTCGTCAATCTTGGGGAAGATTGATTCGGGATCCAGTTCATCCTCGCTACATGATGTCAAACCCATGCCCAGCGAACCAGCCAGCAACATTGATGATATGATAAATTTGAATGATTTCATAATTACTCAGTTTAATGATTAATTAACCTTAACGTAATTGCCTTTAGGCTCAATAGCAGCCGACATGGCTGAAGTCTTGGGTTTGCGGTTAGCTTCGAGACCTGCCGAGATAGCTGAATAGGGGACCTCGATAGCATAGCGCATCTCGTTGTCTGAATATCTCAGAACAATGTTTCCTGAAACGCCGAACTTGTGAATAACCTCAAGGCCGAGGCGCCTGATGTCAAACCAACGCTGTCCTGTGTGGACGGTCTCGATGCGACGGAAGTGCTGTACGCACTGCAGATAAGGCATGATCTCAGCAGTAGCATGATATTCAGCGCTGGGGCAAACCTCATCGATGCGGATGGGCTTAGCGATACCGAAGTAGATTGAGTCGCTGTAATACTGTCCGAGGTCAGTCTGACGGTCAACATTGCGGACATATTTTTCCTCAGCCTTAGTATAGAACTTAACAATCTGGTCCTCGGTGAGCTCGGTCATGCGGTCGTCACCGCTCTTGTTGTTGCGGTGCTCCTCGTTCCAGAGCTGAAGGTCGGCCATAGCGAGATCAGTCTTGCCGAGATACAGGTAAGCCTCAGCACGGTCAAGCAGGGTCTGCTCAGAAGTGAACTCAGCACGGATACCGTGGCAGTAACCGATACCGGCAATCTTGTCGGTGTACTCAAACTGCTCGAAGCTGTTGCCGGCAAAGTAAGTACCATACTCCTGACCACCGGCAGTACCGCAATAGCCATTGAAGCAGGGCATCATAGCGAATGTCTCCTTAGTACGAGAGTTAGAGTAGCGGCAGTTTTCCCAAGAGGGGCCAGGGCCCTGAATGGTTGCACGCTTAGCAGCACGGTTGCAGGCATAACGTCCGCTAGAGACGAAACGGCGCCAGAAAGTGGTGTAAGAAGTGAAGCACATCCAGATGTTGGGGCGCTCAATACTTGTTGCATAGCGGCCGATATCACTGATGTAATAGAAGCTGTCGTTGCTCCACAGGGTGTTGGCCATAGTAGCGGGGTCATTACCCTTGAATGCAGCGGTTGCATATTCAACCACCTTATCATACTCGCGCTTGTAAAGGAAGAAGCGGGCAGCGAATGCGTTGGCAGCAGCCTTGTTGAAGTGATACTTGGGCACCTCATACTTACCGTCATCGATAAGCTTGAGTCCGGCGATAAGGTCTTTTTCGATATTATCATAGTCCTCGGCAAGAGTACCGCGGTCGTAGTGAGGATTAACAGTAGTCTCGGGCTTAGTCACGTAAGGAATACCCTGGATGTTCTTGCTCTTCTCGGGTCCACCGTAAGGCATACAGAACATGTTTGCCAGGATAAAGTGATGCCATGCTCGTGACATGAGAGCCTCACCCTTAACGGCATTGATCTTCTCTCTGTCGCTGGGAGTGATGGGGCCGTTGTAAGTCTGGCCAGTTGTTTCCATCTCTTCGACCTTATCGAGGACAGCGTTGCACACTGCGATAGCGCCGTAGCAACCTTCCCATGTACCGGTGGGGGTGTCATTGTCCTGACCCATGGTAACCGGCTCCCACTTGTAGATCTGGTCGTCAGCTGCAGCATAAGACGGGCGGTTATAACGCACACCAGCGTCACTGGGCGAATTATTATCAATCACGTTGTCGCTTGACAGCTCACCGACGCAAGCATAGCTTGTACCAGAGTAACCGTCAACCATGAGCTCAAGAAGCTGCTTAGGGGTGTTGGGGTCAACACGGGTATCGGGGTCCTTATCAAGGAAGTCACTGCAAGAGCTCATGGACACGAGGCCCAGGGCTGCTGTCATTGCTATATATTTATACTTCATAGTTGTAATTCCTTTTATTAACAATACACATTAGAGACCGAAACGCAGAGTGAAAGTGATCTGCTTGGGGTTGGGCGATGCCACACCACCACTGTTGTAGAACTCGGGATCCTGACCATTGAGTTTCTTGTCGGCATAGAGCAGACAGATGTTGGTGGCAGCGACCTTGAGAGAAGCGCTTGAGAGGCGGAGGTGACGCAGCAATGACATGGGGATGTCATAGCTCAGAGAAACCTCTTTGAGGCGGATGAAACCACCGTCGGCGATACGTGCAGTACTGTAGTTGTAAGCGCTGTAAGCACGTCCAATGTAGTTGTCGCTGTAAACCTGGCGGCGTGAAGCGATAGTGGGAATAGTAGTGTAGGCCTCATCACCGGGCATTACCCAACGGTTCTTGAACTCCTTAGCCGAAGCATCCATATCGCTATATGATGCTGAGAATGTGGGAGTGATGCGGAGCTTGTTGCCAAACGCATAGGTCATGAACACATTGAGGTGGAAGCCCTTCCAAGTGAAGTTGTTGCCGAAACCGCCGGTGTAGACGGGATCAACCGGACCTTCATACTTGAGGAAGCCCAGGTTCTCATACTCCTGGAAGTTGATATCCTCGTTAGCCCAAATTTCGCCATCGGGGCCGTAGAATGTGGGGACACCATGAGAATCAAGACCTGCGAAGGGGATAGAGAAGATTGCACGGTGGGGATAACCCTCGAGTGCAAAACCGGTACCGGGAACGAGGTCAATGATGCGAGAGCGAGAGAGCAGCTTGGTGATCTTAGTCTTGCTGTAAGAGAATGTAAGGTCGGTGCTCCAAGAGAAGTCCATGGGAGTTGCGCCCTCGATGTTGCGGGTAGAAACGGTGAACTCAACACCATGTGAGGCCATCTCGGCCACGTTAGCATACTTGCTGGAAACACCACCGACACCCTCAGTGTAGATGCGACCGATAAGGTCATAGTTGTTACGCTTGTACCAGTCAACAACAACATTGATACGGTTGTTCACGAAACCGAGGTCAGCACCAACGTCAAGCTCGTGCTTCTTCTCGTAGGTGAGCTCGCTGTTAGCGAGACCGCTCAGAGAGAGACCGAGTTCCTTAGCATCAGTTTCCTGGCGCCAGGGGCGGCTGGGATAGTAGAGAGCCTCGGCACTAGCCAGTGACATGGGGCCGCTCTCACCGGTGAGTGAGTAACTTGCGCGGAGCTTAGCGTGTGTAAACCAGTTCTGAGACTGCATCCACTCCTTGAAGAAGGGCTCGTCGCTAGCGTTCCATGCACCAGAGATGTTCCAGGTGGGGAGCCAGCGGCTCTGGCGAGTCTTACCCATGAGGTTAGAACCCTCATAGCGGAAAGTACCGTTCAAGATGTAACGGCCTTTGAAACCGTAGTTCACGTTAGTGAAGTAAGCCATAGCGCGGCGATAAGTCTTGCTGTCGCTGAAGTAAGCGCCGTTCTCCTCTTCCATCTGCTTGAAGAGCTTGTGGCTGGTGAAGGGGATGTTACCGTTGCCGTAAACGATGCCCCAGCCTTCGAATGCCTGGCGGTAACGATCGATCTTGTTAGCCTCCATACCACCGAACACGTTGAACAGGTGAGCATTGTTGAGGTGCAGGATGTAAGTGAAAGTACCGCGGAAGTTGTACTGTGACAGAGAGTTCTTAGAATAGAACAGGATACCGCCCTTGGGAAGAACCGACTCGGGAAGAGCGTTCTCAACGTCGGGATCGGTGTACAGATAACTGTTGCTTGAACGAGTGATTGCGTCCTCGGGATCCCAACCGGCACGGTAAGCCAACGCCTGGTTAGAGTTGTCGAGGATGTAGTGGTTGGTCTCAGCGCCAGTGTAGCGATAAGCACCCAGGAGGTTGAGCTCGAGGGTCTGGTTGTCGGTCATCACGGGCTTGATGCTGAGTTCGCCCTGGAACTTAAGGTCGCTCACGCCGATGTCCATGTAGTTGTTCTCCAGCTCATGGAAGATGTTGAAGTCGGTGTAGTTGCGGCGATAGTAAGCATAGGGGTCGAGTGTACGCGCGGTGTTGAGCGCGAAGCTATAGGGGTTGATATCGAAGTCACGGCGAACCTCACCGTTTACAACGTCGATGTCACGGCTCAGTGTACCGGGGGCTTTCTGCTTGCGGTAGCTGTCGCTGTTGAGCAGCTTGATCTTGACGCGGTCAGTGAGCTGGAAGGTTGCATTACTATTAAAGGTGTAACGCTCAACGCGGCTTGACTTGTACCAACCCGGATCGTTCATGATCGAGATTGAAGAGTAGAACTGACCGCGGTCAGTACCACCGCTCACGCTGAGGGCGTGGTTCTGCATCACGTTGTCGTTGAACAGCAGGTCAAACCAGTCGGTGTTGCGGTACTCGGCCTCGCGCAGGTACTCGTTCATGGCAGCGCGTGTGTTGGGCAGCGCGTAGGTGCCAGTCACGGGATCGTACTGGGTCATGAGGTTGTACATGCGTCCGTAGATACCGCTTGAAGAACCATTGGCCAGCGAAGCGAACTCGAGCCAGCCCTTCTGCTCCATCTCCTTGTAGATAGACATCTGCTCCTGAGAGTTGCTGATGTTGTAGTCGCGGTAGTTGGGCTTGAGGCGGTAAGTGAACTCACCGGTATAGTTGAGAGATGTGTGACCCTTGCGGCCCTGCTTGGTGGTGATGACGATCACACCGGCACTAGCCTTGGCACCGTAGATAGAGGTAACGGCACCGTCCTTGAGGATCTCAAACTTCTCGATATCGTCGGCGTTAAGACCAGCGACTGCACTTGCAATCAGAGTGGTAGCGTCACCACTGGAGAGGTCGTCGGCACTAATCTCGACGTTGTCCTCGAGAATCACACCATCGACAACCCACAGGGGCTTCGAGTTACCGTAGATTGAAGTAGCACCGCGGACGCGGATCTTGGGAGCGGTACCGAAAGTACCGGTGACGTTCTGCACCTGCACACCAGCGGCACGTCCCTCGAGTGCACGGCTCACGTCGGCAACACCGTCGAGCTTGGCCTTGGTAGCATCGAGGCTAGTGGCTGCACCAGTCACCTGACGCCTGTCGAGGTTCTGGTAACCGGTACCAACGACCTCAATCTCGGTGAGGACCTGTGCACCGCCAGGTTTAAGATTCACAACAACGTCGCCTCCCTTGGCAACGAACTCATAGTCCTCGTAACCGATATACCTAACGACCACATGAGAACCGTTGGGCACATTGAGAGAGAACTTACCGTCAGCATCGGTCGATGTACCATTACCAGGTTTGTTCTTCTGGAAAACAGTAGCGCCGATGGCAGCTTCGTTGGTCTCGTCAAAAACAGTACCAGTAACCTTCACCTGAGCGGCAACGGCCATTGATACCAGCGAGAGCACAACGAGCAAAAGTAACTTTTTAAGACTCATAAGCACTGATTTTAATTATTATTTTTTTGTTTTTATATTCTACTAATCAGCACCTACCATACTAATACACAACCGGAAAGGCCATCGCTATACCCCCCCAGTGAGGGCATGTCACAGCGTTGGTCTTCTCAGTATTCGTTTTGTCTTAGATTAGCAGGTTCTTAACATTAAATAGTATTAATGTTGCAAAATTAGGTATTTTTTTTTAATAACACAACATTTCGTGTTAAAAATATAACTTATCCGAGCAAAAAGTTAGAAAAGCAAGTTTATACATCAAAAATGGTTACATTTTTTCAAAAACACGTTGAAATCACGGGGCAAAAAAAACGGCCAGAGACGCAAAAGAAAATGCAACTCCAGCCATTATGCATTGATTTTCAATTATTTACAAAGCATACAAACAACACCGCGCTGCTTAGCAACAATTTATAATTAAGCCCTTAATCCACACGGACTTTAAGGCATCGGGGAAACACTTGGTCAAAGACACGACTCGGCGTTATCCCCCACCCTTCCAGGAACGCCTTCACTCCACACTGGCGGCGAGGGCCTGCCACAGGGTGTCATCGGGAACCGGAGCGGTGACATCGACAGTGATGCCGCTCACCGGGTGAACGAAGTGGATGCGATGGCTCTGAAGCGAGATGCCACCGTCGGGGTTACTGCGCGGGGCGCCGTACTTGAGGTCGCCCTTGATGGGGCACCCTATTGCCGAGAGCTGGGCACGTATCTGGTGCTTGCGCCCGGTTATCAGCTCGATTTCGAGCAAGTGATAGTTGTCGCCGCTAGCGATAACGCGGTAGTTAAGCTCGGCCTTGACGCTCCCCTTGGTGGGCGACGAGGACACGTAGGTCTTGTTGTTGGCCTCGCGGCTGGTGAGGTAATGGACGAGGTTGCCGGCACCCTTGGGCGGGCGGTTCTTGACGATGGCCCAGTAGGTCTTGTGCACGTCGCCCTTGCGGAACAGCTCGTTCATGCGCGAGAGGCCCTTGCTGGTGCGCGCAAAGATAACGAGGCCGCAGGTGGGTCGGTCGATGCGATGGGTAACACCGCAAAACACGTTGCCCGGCTTGTTATATTTCTCCTTGATCCACTGCTTCACGATCTCGACCAGAGGGGTGTCGCCCGTGCGGTCGCCCTGCACGATCTCGCCGGCAGCCTTGTTGACGATTACTATGTGATTGTCTTCGTATAATACTTCCATTTACACCTTATATTATATATAGAGCATGAAAATTGCCCCTTTGCGGTGCAAATTTACTAATTTTATCTCAAATTGGGGTTGACATTTGAGCATATTTTAGTAACTTTGCGAGACAAGAACTATTAACAACTAAAAAACTAATTAATTATACTCAAACTTATGGCAAATATTCCCGAGTTCAAGTATGCACCCATGTTCCAACTGGGCGAAGACAAGACCGAATACCGCCTCCTCACTAAGGAAGGCGTGAGCGTAGGCGACTTTGAAGGCAAAGAAATCGTTAAAGTCACTCCCGAAGCTCTCGAGCTGCTAGCACAGCAGGCATTCCACGACGTGGAGTTCATGCTACGTCGCGAACACAATGAGCAGGTGGCTGCAATCCTCAACGATCCCGAGGCAAGCGAGAACGACAAATATGTAGCGCTCCAGTTCCTGCGCAACGCCGAGACTGCTGCCAAGGGCGTGCTCCCCTTCTGCCAGGACACCGGCACCGCAATCATCCATGGCGAGAAAGGCCAGCAGGTGTGGACAGGATTTGAGGACGAAGAGGCTCTGTCAAAGGGCGTTTACAATACCTTCACACAGGACAACCTGCGCTACTCGCAGAATGCTCCCCTCAACATGTATGACGAGGTGAACACTCGCTGCAACTTGCCCGCACAGATTGATATCGAGGCAGTTGAGGGCGCTGAATACCGCTTCGTCATGGTGGCTAAGGGCGGCGGCTCGGCCAACAAGACATATTTCTACCCCATGACCAAGGCCACCATCCAGAACGAAGGCACTCTCCTGCCCTTCCTGGTAGAGAAGATGAAGAGCCTGGGTACTGCTGCATGTCCTCCCTATCACATCGCATTCGTGATAGGCGGCACCAGCGCTGAGAAGAACCTGCTCACCGTGAAGCTCGCTTCAATCAAATACTACGACGAACTGCCCACCACAGGCGACGAGACCGGCCGCGCATTCCGCGACCTCGACCTGGAGCAGAAGCTGCTCGTTGAGGCTCACAAGATTGGCCTAGGCGCACTGTTCGGCGGCAAGCCCATGGCTCACGACATCCGCGTGATCCGTCTGCCTCGCCACGGTGCTTCGCTCCCTGTAGGTATGGGCGTTAGCTGCTCGGCCGACCGCAACATCAAGGCTAAGATCAACGAGGACGGTATCTGGATCGAGAAGATGGACGCTTGCCCATCAGAGCTCATCCCTGAGGAGCTCCGTCAGCCAGGCGAGGGCGGCAAGGGCATCGAGATCGACCTCA
>JAZQPG010000004.1:0-6964 GCA_045628365.1 Sodaliphilus sp.
CCGTTTTAAGCGCCGCTTCAAGGGACTTGATTATCTCCGTCTCTTCAGATTTCTTCATATCTTTACAGATTATATATTACATTATTACAATATGCAAAGATACTAAAAATCAATAATATAAGCAAATTTACATCCAATAAAATACACAATAACGCAAAAAATCAACGTTCATCGTTACATCTTGTTCCTCAAAAAGAGACAGCACAAATCAGCGCATAATTTATCCAACAAACTTGACAGCCTAGGACGGTTCTTTTTAGCTAAAAAAGGCGTCACAGCAGCCAAAATTAGCTAAAAAGAACCGTCCCTTTTAGCTAAAATCAGGGGGAGGGAGTGGGGAGCTTTTGCGGGTTTTAGCGGGTGCGCGGCAATAAAGCACGCGCCCGTGCGTTATATATAAACATGAGGATACTGCTCGTAAATAAGTTCTACTACCCGCGCGGGGGCGACTGCACGGTGCTGCTGGGCACCGAGCGCTTGCTGCGCGGCCATGGCCACGACGTTGCGGTCTATGCAATGGACTATGCCGAGAACCTCCCCTGTGACACCGGGCGTTACTTTGCCAGCGAAGTATCATTTGGCGGCTCGGTGGCCAATAGGCTCAAAGCCCTGCAACGCACTCTGGGAATGGGCGATGTCAAGCGCTCGTTCAAGGCGTTGCTCGCTGACTTCAACCCCGAGGTGGTGCACCTGCACAACATCCACTCTTACCTGTCACCGGTGCTGGCACGCCTGGCCAGCGAGCACGGTGCCCGGGTGGTGTGGACCATGCACGACTACAAGCTCGTGTGCCCGGCCTACACGATGCTGCGAGGTGGAGAGCCTTGCGCACTGTGTGTCAAGGGAGGCAAGAGCGCCGTGGTGAAGCACCGCTGCATGAAGGGGTCGCTGGCCGCCAGTGCCGTGGCATGGCTCGAGGCAACGTGGTGGAACCGCAGCGCGCTGGAGCGCTGGGTCGATACCCTGGTGTGCCCTAGCCGCTTCATGGAGAAGCAGTTGCTCGATGCCGGTTTCGCTCCCGGCAAGGTGACGGTGCTCAGCAACTTTACCCATGCGCAACCTGCTGCCGACGGCAAGCGCGAGGACTACTGCTGCTACGTGGGGCGTCTCTCGCCCGAGAAAGGTGTGGAGCAGCTCCTCGACACGGTGTCGCGCATGCCCGTCAAGCTTGTGGTTGCAGGTACGGGACCGCTCGAGCAAAGCCTGCACGAGCGCTACGGCAAGTGCAGCAACATCGACATGCGCGGTGCGGTGTCTCACGGTCAGGCCCAGGAAATCCTGGCGCTTGCACGCTGCTCGATATTACCTGCCCAGTGGCACGAGAACAACCCCATGGCAGTGATCGAGAGCCTCATGGCCGGCACGCCCGTGGTGGCAACCCCGATGGGCGGCATACCCGAGCTGATTGACGACTCGTGCGGAATCATCTCACCCGCCGGCGAGCTTGAAGCCGCTTTGACCGATGCAATGCAACGGTCCTGGGACAACGCGCTGATAGCCAACCAAGCAGCGGCAAGGTTCACCCCCGAGGCCCATCTAGACAAACTATTGAAAATATACCAAGGCAAGAAATAATGAAAACAACCCAACAGGCCAGCGTGATAACCACCTTCAGGTGCAATGCCAAGTGCAACATGTGCAACATTTGGCAGCACCCCACCCATCCCAAGGAGGAGATCGACGCATCGCTATATGAAAAGCTTCCCGACGGACTGCGCATCAACATCACCGGCGGCGAGGCTACACTGCGCAAGGACATCGACCGCATCTTCGAGGTGCTGCACCCCAAGGCCACGTTGCTCGAACTGAGCACCAACGGCTACAACACCGGGAAGATCGTGGAACTGGCACGCCGCTACCCTGACATACTGATCCGCGTCAGCGTGGAGGGACTGCCGGCCATCAACGATGCCAAGCGCGGGCTAAGGAACGGATTTGACCACGCCCTGCGCACGATGCTCGAACTCAAGAAGACCAAGTGCCGCAACATCGGTTTCTCGGTGGTCATCTCGCCCGATAACTACCAGGACCTGCTGTCGCTCTACGAGCTGTGTGTGGCCCTGGACGTGGAGCTGGGCACCTCGGCTGTGCACAACTCATGGTACTTCCACAAGGACGATAACCAGGTGGAGAGCGAGGAAGCGCTCAAGCAGCACGAACTCTTCGTGCGCGCACTGCTCACCAGCAAGCGACGCCGCCTGAAGGCTCGCCTCAAGGACTATGGCCGCGCCTACTTCAACCGCTCCATCCACCGCCGCCTGCGTGGCGACGAGGCCGGTTACCGTCCGGCATGCGGAGCGCTCACCGACTTCTACTTCATCGATCCCTGGGGCAACGTGTCGCCCTGCAACGGCAGCGGCGAGGAGTGGGTAATGGGCAACATCAACGACAACACCATCGAGGAGATCCTCGCCAGTGACAAGGCCCGCGAGGCCATGGAGAAGGTCAAGGCGTGCAAGCGCAACTGTGCCTTCATCGTGACCGAGCGACACGACATGGTGCGCCGCCCGTGGAAACCCATCATGTGGATTCTCAAGAACAAATGGCGCATCGCGCGCGGCAAGCAGCTCGAGTGGGACGACTAGGCAAAGTCATAGCAGTGATAGGCACCCGCGGGTTCCCGGGCGTGCAGGGAGGCGTCGAGGCACACTGTGCCCGGCTCTACCCCTTGCTCGACGGCGTCACCGCGCGAGTGTACCGCCGCCGCCCATATCTCACCGACCGTTCCCGCGTGACGATTCCCGGCATCGAGTTTGTGGACCTGCCGTCGACGCGTGTCCAGGGACTCGAGGCTGTGCTCCACACGCTGTTGTGTGTGGTCCACATCGCCTTTCACCGCCCCCGGGTGGTACATGTGCACAACTTCGGCCCCGGCTTCGTGATTCCGCTGCTTAGGCTGCTGGGCCTGCCGGCAGTGCTCACCTATCACAGCACCAACTATGAGCACGACAAGTGGGGCGCCGTGGGCAAGCGGCTACTGCGCCTGTGCGAGAAAATCGCCATGCGCTGGGCTTCGCGTGTCATCTTTGTCAACCGCTTCGTCATGGAGCGTCAACCCCAGTGGGTGCAGCGCAAGGCAGTGTATATCCCTAACGGCATCGACCCGGTAACGCCTGCCACGTCAGCAGCATTACTGCATGAACGCGGCATCAAGCCCGGCCGGTATGTCCTCGCCGTGGGCCGCCTGTCGCCCGAGAAAGGACTTGACTACCTGGTCCAGGCATGTGACACCCTGCCCGGCGTGGAGCAGGTGGTGATAGCCGGAGGCAGTGACCACGACGACAGTTATGCCCGTCTCATGCGCAGCCATGACACGGCCGGCAAGGTGGTTTTCACCGGATATGTCGAGGGAGAGATGCTAAGCCAGCTTTACTCCCACGCACGTCTCTTCGTGCTCCCGTCGCTCAGCGAGGGCTTCCCCATCGCGATGCTCGAAGCGATGTCTTACGGCCTGCCCATCGTTGCAAGCGACATCCCAGCCACACGCCTCATCCCCCTGCCCGAGCACTCCTATGCCACACCCGCGTCGCCCACAGCGCTGGCCGCTGCCATCACCGCCACCATGGATGCCAATGCGACCGGCGGCGGCAACCCGGCCCGTGTGGACTATGACCTCACCCCCTACTCGTGGCCACACATCGCGTCTCTCACTCTCGAGCAGATGCAGTTCTGACCTGCACACCATCCACTCTAAATTATTCACTTTATTAAAAATAAAGAGGAGGGAATCTTGTGAGATTTTCAGGAAAAAGGTGTACCTTTGTAGGTTGAAACGATTTAAAAGCACAAGACACTGAAATATGCGTATAGATATACTCACTGTGATGCCTGAGGCGCTGGAGTCTCCACTCAACTGCTCTATCCTGCAACGCGCTCAGGACAAGGGACTTGTAGAGTTCCATATCCACAACCTGCGCGACTGGTCGCTGCGCAAACACCGCAAGGTGGACGACTACCCCTTCAGCGGCGATGCCGGCATGGTGATGCAAATCGAGCCCGTGTACCGCTGCATCGAGCAGTTGAAGAGCGAGCGCCACTATGACGACGTGATCTTCACTTCGCCCGACGGCGACATCCTGGACCAGCCCATGGCCAACCAGCTGTCACTGGCCCAGAACCTTATCATCCTGTGCGGACACTACAAGGGAGTGGACTTCCGCATCAGGGAGCACCTGGTGACACGCGAGATCTCAATTGGCAACTATGTGCTCACCGGCGGCGAGCTGCCGGCAGCCGTGATTGCCGATGCCGTGGTGCGGCTCATCCCCGGAGCCATTGGAGACGAGCAAAGCGCGTTGACCGACTCGTTCCAGGACAACCTCCTGGAAGCTCCCATCTACACCCGACCCGCCGAGTTCAACGGCTGGAAGGTGCCCGACGTGCTGCTGAGCGGCAACTTTGCGCTCATCGAGAAGTGGAAAATGGAACAGGCATTGGAGCGCACCAAACGCCTGCGCCCCGAGCTGCTCAAGTAACTAACGATAAAACTCTTAATGTCTAACAACCGGCGGCCGAACTGCCGCCCATAAAAAACTACTGATTAACATGCAACGACCCAAATGGATACCCCGATGGCTCAGCGTGCCACTGATTGTGTTCACTGCATTCATCGCATGGATGCTGTTCTCGGAGGAAAACAACTTCCTCAAGGCACATGAACTGAAGACCAAGGTCAACGAGCTGGCGACGCAAATCGAAGCCACCAAGGACTCTACAACCTACTACGAGCAAAAAATCAACGAACTGAACACCGACCCCGAGACACTCGAGAAGATTGCACGCGAACACTACGGCATGAAGGGTATCAACGAGGACGTGTATGTGACCGATATACCCTGACGCGATGACTATGAACAAGATTAAAGACCTGGCCGTGGCACTGGGATTGCTGCTGATGCTCGTCATGGCCGCGCTGCCCCTGCTGGGCATCGTCAAGGAATGGATGACATGGGCCTATGCCGCCGGAGCCGCCATGGTGCTAGTGGCAAGGCTGTTCCAACGCTATGAAGGCAACGACCTGCGCGCACGACGCCTGCACCACATGCTCACCGTGTCGGCGCTGATGTACTGCGGCAGCGCTGCTCTCACGTTCTACAGCCAGGGCACCGGCGACTGGATCGCCCTGCTGCTGGCCGGAGCCTTGATGCAGAGCTATGCCACATGGATGATTGAAAAGATCGAGAAGAAAAACGTCAAGAAATGAAATACCTCCTCTGCTGCTCTCTGGTGGCCATGCTGGCCGCATGCACCCCTCTGGCCGATGGCGGAAACGATGCCTCTGGCCAGCCATCGGGCAATGACTCCACCGGCACCCCCGACACCTTCATGACGGCAACGGGAAGCAAATACAAGTCGACAGGCGACCCGGCCCTGCTCGAGGTGACACTGCCCCAGGGAGTGGACAACAAGACGGTGAAGTATGACCACATGACTGTGTATTTCAACCCCGGAAACCGCATCCCCAACTGCGTCGCCTATGAGCTGACCAACACCCAGGTGTCGATGGCCAATGCCCCCGACGCCGAGAAGCGCGAGAACTACCAGTTCAACAAGGACAAGAACGTGGAGGGATGCCCCGACTGGTGGGAATACAAGGAAACCGGCTACACGCGCGGACACATGGCGCCAGCCATGGACATGCGTTGGAACAAAACCGCTATGAGCCAGTGCTTCCTGATGACCAACATGTGCCCGCAACTCAAGGAACTCAACGACGGCGAGTGGCGACACATGGAGGAAGCAATCCACAACTGGGGAGCCAAGAACGACCGCCTGGTCATCTTCACCGGTCCCGTCCTGAGCCATAACATGAAGAAGACCGGCAAGCGACATGACATCGCCGTGCCGGGACGATTCTTCAAGGTCGTCTATGCCCCGGCAAGCAACCGTGCCATCGCCTTCGTGATGGACAACCGCGACCTCGAGAAGGCTTGGACTAGCTATGCGGTGTCCATTGACAAGGTCGAGGAAATCACGGGCATCGACTTCCTCGCTTCATTGCCCGACGACGTGGAGACCCTCGTAGAGAGCAAGCACAACATTAAGGAATGGCCTAAATATACCCCCCGCCGATGATTTTCACTGACCCTCTCAACCAAGACACCATATGCGCCATCTCCACGCCACAGGGCATGGGCGGCATTGCCGTGGTGCGCGTGAGCGGAAGCCGCGCCTTTGAAATCGTGGGCTCGAGATGGCAGGGCAAGCCCCTGGACCAGTGCGAGAGCCACACCGTGCACCTGGGCCGCATCACCGACTCGCAGGGCAACCTGCTCGACGAGGTGGTCGTAACCCT
The DNA here is from genome assembly GCA_045628365.1 of Sodaliphilus sp. Taxonomy (GTDB): domain Bacteria; phylum Bacteroidota; class Bacteroidia; order Bacteroidales; family Muribaculaceae; genus Sodaliphilus. The sequence goes on from JAZQPG010000004.1 coordinate 6,296, forward strand.
CTTCCGCAACCCGCGTTCATTCACCGGAGAGGACGTTATCGAGATAGCATGCCATGGCTCAACATGGATTCAGCAGCAACTGGTGGCAACGCTCATCGACGCCGGATGCCGCGCCGCCGCCGGGGGCGAGTTCACCCGCCGGGCATTTGCCAACGGACGCATGGACCTCTCACAGGCCGAAGCCGTGGCCGACGTCATCGCGTCGCAGTCACAGGCATCGCACCGCGTGGCAATGAACCAGATGAGGGGAAAGTTCAGCCGCGAGCTCAACGGGCTGCGCGACAAGTTGCTGCACTTCGTCTCGCTCATGGAACTGGAACTCGACTTCAGCGAGGAAGACGTCACCTTTGCCGACCGCTCGGCCGTCATCACCCTGGCACAGGATATACACGATGTGGTCTCGCGCCGTGCCAGCTCTTACCAAGCCGGCAACGTGTTTAAGAACGGACTGCCCGTGTCCATCGTGGGCCAGACCAATGCCGGCAAGTCGACACTGCTCAACGCATTGCTACACGATGACCGTGCCCTTGTAAGCGACATCCAGGGAACCACACGCGACGTCATCGAAGACACCATCACCGTGGGCGGCACCCTGTTCCGCTTCATCGACACAGCCGGTCTGCGCGAGACCGACGACACCGTCGAGAGCATGGGCATAGAGCGCTCGTG
>JAZQPG010000005.1:0-4009 GCA_045628365.1 Sodaliphilus sp.
GAAGTAAGTAGAGTAGCGCTCGGGTTCCTCAACCTGGCTAAGCACGAGCAGTCCGCCCACCTGTGCCATTGCCTCGACTTGCAGCACGCCAGGCATGACGGGCTCGCTGGGGAAGTGTCCGGTGAAGAAGGGCTCGTTGCCCGACACGTTCTTAACACCCACGATGTAGCTTTCGCCCACTTCGATCACCTTGTCTACCATGAGGAAGGGGAAGCGGTGGGGGAGCATGGTGCGTATCTTGTTAACGTCGAAGATGGGTGCCACGTTGGGGTCGTAAACGGGAGCCTGGATGTTCTGTGCGCGCAGTTCCTTGCGAATCTGCTTTGTGAGCTTGTTGTTGATTGTGTGGCCGGGACGTGTTGCGATGATGCGTCCTTTCACGGGTCGGCCGATGAGGGCGAGGTCGCCGATGAGGTCGAGCAGTTTGTGGCGTGCGGGCTCGTTGTGGAAGGCGAGGGGCTTGTTGTTGAGGTAGCCCAGTTCGTCGACATTCTTGTGCTCTACCTTCATGGCGTCGGCAAGCTTGTCGAGTTCTTCCTGCTTCATGGGGGTGTCGTGGATAACGATGGCGTTGTCCAGGTCACCGCCCTTGATGAGGTTGAGTTCAACGAGGGGCATTACCTCGCGCACGAAGACAAATGTGCGGCACGCAGCGATCTCGTTCTTGAAGTTATCCATCGAGTCGAGCGATGCAAACTGGTTGTTGAGCACGGGCGAGGTGAACTCAATCATGGTGTCAACCGAGAACTCGTCGTCGGGGAGCATGATGAGCTGGGCTCCGGTTTCGGGGTCGCTCACCTTAGTGCGCTGCTTCACTACGTAATATTCTTTGTCGGCATCCTGCTCGGTGGTGCCCACTTCTTCTATCTTGTTTACAAACTCAATGGCGCTGCCGTCGAGGATGGGGAGCTCGGGTGCGTTTACCTCGATGAGGCAGTTGTCTACGCCCATTGCGTAGAGTGCTGCGAGGGCATGCTCGATGGTGCTCACGCGAGCTTCCTTGTTGCCGCGTGCAGCAATCACTGTGCCGCGGGTGGTTTCGATGACGTTCTCGGCTACAGCCTCGATGGTGGGCTGGCCTTCCAAGTCGATTCTCTTGAATACATAACCTGTATTCACCTCGGCGGGCTTGAATGTTGCGTCAATGTGAAGGCCGGTGTGGAGGCCTTTGCCGCTCAGGGTGAATTCACTGTTTAATGTACGTTGTTTCATCGTCGTGTAGTATAATGTATTAAAATTTTATTTTTCTGTGTTATCGGTGAGTTTGGCAACATCTTTCTTGAGCTTGCGCAGGTCGCTGTTCATGTCGCCCAGTCGCTTCATGTATACAACCTGGCGGGCGAACTCAAGGGCAGGGATGGCAGGCGAGCCGATAATGCGCTCGTTGCTGCCCACGCTGTTGGGTATGCCGCTCTGTGCACCTATGCCGTTGTTGTCGCCCACGGTGATGTGTCCGGCAAATCCCACCTGTCCGCCTATCATGTTGTTGCGGCCAATCTTGGTAGACCCAGCGATGCCCACCTGGGCAGCCATGACGGTGTTTTCACCTATCTCGACGTTGTGGGCCACCTGGATGAGGTTGTCGAGCTTGACGCCTTTCTTGATGACGGTGGCACCCATTGTTGCACGGTCGATAGTGGTGTTGGCGCCGATCTCCACGTCGTCTTCGATAATGACGATGCCCACTTGGGCAATCTTCTGGAAAGTGCCATCGGCCTGCGGTGCTTGACCGAAACCGTCACTGCCTATCACTGTGCCGGAGTGAACCATGCAGCGGTTGCCAATCTTGCAGCCATGATATATCTTCACGCCAGGGTAGAGTGTCACGTCGTCGCCCAGCGTCACGCCGTCGCCAACGTAGACCTGGGGATATATCTTCACGTTCTTGCCTAGGGTGACGCCCTTGCCTATGTAGGCAAACGCACCAACGTAGGTGTCGTCATGGAGCTCCACGCCCTCGCTGACGAACGAAGGCTGTTCCACGCCCACGCGCTGGGGCTGCATCATGCTGTTGGCATAGTTGAGCAGCATGGCCAGTGTGGCATAGGGGTCTTCAACGCGTATGAGCGTAGCCTTTACCTCGTGCTCGGGCTCGAAGTCCTTGCGCACCAGCACCGCTGTTGCCTTGGTGTCATAGATGAAATGAGTATATTTTGGGTTGGCAAGGAAGGTGATACATCCTGCCTGAGCTTCTTCGATTTTAGCGTAATTGTTGATGACGGCCGTGCTGTCACCTTCCACGGTGCCGCCTACCATTGTAGCAAGTTGCTGAACTGTTAATTCCATTATATGATTTTTAGTTTTGCCTTTTAATTTGCAAAGTTCGCAATAATTAGTGAAATAGGCAACTTTTTAGGGCTATAAAATCCAGTTGGGTGTGTTTTTGGTAACGTTTTTATTTACGTTTAGTTACGTCTCGTATAAAAAGAACTGTGCTATTCTTCGCAAATCACCTCTTCGGTTGTGTTATCTCTTAATTTTGCTTTTTGAACCAATTTTACAAGTTTCGTTGTGTTTTCTTCTCTCTTTGAAGGGTTTAAACACTTTATTCATAGTACATGGTGTCTCGCGGTAATGAGTCTAAGTACTCAACCGCGCTCATATATGGCTTCAGCATCAAGTCATCTGTTTCCCACGTTTTGTTTAATTGCCTTAACCCGACGTCATTAATTTCATCAATTATAAGTACTACTTTAGCTGATTTATAGGACACTTCGGACACATCGGTCGGCCCTGGATAAAAACGATTGTATTCGGCAAACACTTCTTTGAATCTGATGAATATGGAATCATTAACCCAAACCGTGTCAGGGTATTCATATTCCCAAAGGAATGCATGATTCTTTTTAGAGTCCGCCACTGACTCACTACTGCGTATAGAATACATCTCGTGAAATTGAAAATGCTTGAACCAGTTTATGCAATATCCTAGCAGTAAACCGATTCCTATACTAACTAATACTATTAGTGTTGTCTTTTTCATAATCGCAAATGTTTATTTTGATCCTGTGGATATAGAATATGATGCGCCATTGAATCCATGGATTGAATCGTTTTTGATTAACAACTCATTGTGTATGCTGTCATAGGAACTTGCATGAGAAACATGCAGTTTATATTCGTTGTCACGTAAACAGGTATATGTTCCTGAGACGATTCCCTCGCTTCCGCCGTCAAAGGATTTGTCTATACTAAAAGCATTAGAATCTTTGTGTATATAAACTTGGTAATCACCTTTTGGGGTTTCAAAGTGGTACATAACATATAGGTTGTGAATACGGAAACTGCTTGATACCTGAAAAATAATAAAGATTATACATGGTAACATTATGGAGTTGAGCAGCATGAGAGGTGCATACTTCTTGTTTTTTAGCACTATTCCCATTAAACAGGATATTACAATACAAACTAAGCATGTAACAACAGAGGTACAAAGCATTGTCAATGTATCTCTAAAAGTGCCAGTTAGGAAACTTAATAGAATACATATAATTGCATTTGCAAAAAGTATAATAAAAAATTCTCGTTTCATTCGTCTAGTTAATTTTTATAGATATAGATAAAAGTAGATAAAAGGGACGGTTCTTTTTATCTAGTTTATCGGAAGATTCTTTATATCCTATTGCTTCGCATCGGTTACTTGATTTTTCGCTCTAGGCGTGAGTAAATCCAGCTGATGCCAAAGCACATGAGGCCTGAAACGAGCAGACCCACGGGTCGCATGATGGTGGAGTCGTACTGGATGTCGAACATCGCTAACTTTATCACGCACAGCAATGATACCACTAGACCATAAAGCCTGCATCCCTTCAGGAGGAACTTGAAGCCGATGATGATGAACAGCACTGCAAGCACGATGCCTGCTATCGAGATTACAAAGTTCACGGCATGGAGGCTGTGGAGTATCGCAAAAAGGACGATGCTCAATTTGATTCCATTGTACCAACTTATTGCTCGTTCTTCAACAACGGTTATTGTATATGATTTTTTCAAGTTGGCTATTGACAGA
>JAZQPG010000006.1:0-3585 GCA_045628365.1 Sodaliphilus sp.
CGGCGCCGCTTTCGCCGCCGCCCAGGATTACTATTCTCTTCATTGGTTATTGGGGTTGTTTTTTTAGTCGTTAAAGGGGGTTATTTTATCTCACCTTGAGGGTGACGAATGTGATTACCGCGAGGAAGATGGCGATGAGGCAGAATCGCATCACAACCTTAGACTCGTGCACGGGGTGCTTGAGTTTCACCACGTAGTCCCACTTGATGCTCTCCTGCTTGGCGGTGAAGTGGTGGTGCAGCGGTGTCATGCGGAACAGACGCTTGCCCTTGCCGTACTTGCGCAGGTGGTACTTGTTATATGACACCTGTAGCATTACCGACATGGTCTCGACCAGGAACACGCCGCACAGGATGACGAGGAGCCACTCCTTGCGTATGAGCAGGGCGTAGACACCGATGATGCCGCCCAGACACAGGCTGCCGGTGTCGCCCATGAATACCTGGGCGGGGAATGAGTTGTACCACAGGAAACCTATGGTAGCGCCGATGAAGGCGGCTGCATATACCACGAGTTCGCTGCTGTCGGGTATATACATGATGTTGAGGTAGGAGGCATAGATGACGTTGCCTCCCAGGTAGCACATGATGGCGAGTGCCAGTCCGGCGATTGCACTGGTGCCGGCTGCGAGGCCGTCCATGCCGTCGGTGAGGTTAGCGCCGTTGCTCACCGCTGTCACCACGAGGATGGTGAGGATGGTGAAGAGTATCCATCCTCCGGTCTGCGCTTGCTTACCTGCCCAGCGGAAAAACATCGAGTAGTCGAGGTTGTGGTTCTTGATGAACGGGATGGTGGTCTTGGTTGCCTTCTCGGCTGTGGTCTTGTGGTTTACCACCAGCTCGTTAGTCTGCGTGTTGGTGACCGAGATATTCTCGTTCATCTTGATAGCGGGGCTCAAGTACATGGTTGCTGCCACGATGAGTCCCAGACCCACCTGGCCCACGATCTTGAACTTGCCCTTGAGGCCTTCCTTGTTGTGGTGGAACACCTTGATGTAGTCGTCGGCAAATCCCAGCGCGCCGCACCAAATGGTGGAAACAATCATGAGCAGCATGTACACATTGTTGAGTTTGCCCAGCAGCAGGCAGGGCACGAGGATGCTGATGATGATAATGATACCGCCCATGGTGGGAGTACCCTGCTTTGATGCGTTGCCACCCTCGTTGGCTGCACGTTCCTTGTCGTGCATCTGGCGGCCCTTGAGTGTGTCGATGATGCGGCTACCTATCACGATAGCGATAAACAGCGACAGCACCAGGGCAAAGCCCGAGCGGAACGTGATGTAGTCAAACAGTCGAGCTCCAGGAACATCGGCTGTGATAAAATCGTGAAACAAATGATAAAGCATATTGTTATTATTGTTTTAGTTCTTTAAATCAAACCTCCTAATATATCTTAAAGTCTTAAAGTCATATAGCCGCCCGCGGCGTTCTTAAAGCGAAGCGTCCTTTAAACTCTTAAACCTTTAAACTTTTAAACCTTTAAACCTTTAAACCTTTAACTAAATCCCCATCGCCTTCTTGAGTTCCTCGCGGTCGTCGAAGTGGTGCTTCACGCCGTTGATTTCCTGATAGGTCTCATGTCCCTTTCCAGCCAGTACCACCACGTCGCCCGGCTGTGCAAGCATGCAAGCGGTGGCGATGGCGCTGCGGCGGTCGGTGATGGTGAGCACGTGGCGGTCGTCCTCGTCAAGTCCGGCCTGCATCTCGCGCAAAATCTGCTCGGGGTCCTCGTTGCGGGGATTGTCGCTGGTGAGGATCACCTTGTCGCTACGCTTTGCTGCCTCTCGTGCCATGATGGGACGCTTGCCGGCATCGCGGTTGCCGCCGCATCCGCACACGGTGATGATGCTGGCACCCTTGCCTATCACGTCGCGCACGGTGTCGAGCACATTGACCAGAGCGTCGGGGGTGTGGGCATAGTCCACGATACCAGTGTAGCCCTGCGGAGAGTGTATGGTCTGGAAACGGCCATCCACTGGCTGAAGCAGGCTCATGTTCACTGCCACCTCCTCGGGGTCAAATCCCAAGAGCACCGCTGCGCCATATACGCTCAACAGGTTATAAGCGTTGAAACGGCCGGTGAACATCACTTCGATAGACTTGCCGTTGATGATGAGCGATGTGCCGTCGAGACGTTCCTCCACCACGCGGCACTTGAAGTCGGCCATGGCGCGCAGCGAGTAGGTGCGATGGGTTGCGGCGCAGTTCTGAAGCATCACCTGGCCCACCTTGTCGTCGATATTGACAAGCGCAAAGGCGTCTTGCGGAAGCATGTCGAAGAACATCTTCTTTGCAGCGATATAGTTTTCCACTGTCTTGTGGAAGTCGAGATGGTCGCGGGTGAGGTTGGAGAACACGGCACCGGCAAACTGCAATCCGTCGATGCGGTGCTGCGAGCAGGCGTGCGAACTCACCTCCATGAATGCATAGTCACATCCTGCCTCAACCATCTCGTGCAGCAATCTGTTGAGCGTGAGGTGGTCGGGGGTAGTTTGCTGGGCAGGTATCTCTACGGTGTCGATGATGTTTTTCACCGTTGATAGCAGTCCGGCCTTGTAGCCCATGCGACGGGTGAGGTCATAGAGCAGGGTAGCGGTTGTCGTCTTGCCGTTGGTGCCGGTGATGCCCACCAGTTTGAGTCGGCGCGATGGCTGGTCATACCACTCGCCGGCAATGCGGGCGAGTGCCACGATGCTGTTTTCCACCTGCACGTAGGTGATGCCATCTTGGATGTGCTCAGGCATGTCTTCGCACACCACAGCCACGGCTCCGGCATCGATCACTGCCGGAATGAACTTGTGTGAGTCAACAGCCACACCCTTCACAGCCACAAAAAGAGCACCCTGTGTCACAGCGCGCGAGTCGCGCACCACATCGGCAACCTCAACTGCAAGGTCGCCCACCGTGCGCAACACGTTCACATTATATAATAAGGTGTCAAGTTTCTTCATTTATCTTATTTCTAAAAATCCTATATATTTAAAGTCCTAAATTCCTATAGCCGCCCCGCAGCGTTCTTAAACCTTTAAAAAATCACTGTTTAAGCGCTAGTGTCACCAGGTCGCCACGCTTGTAGGCCGAGCCGGCCGCCACACTCTGCCGCACCACATATCCTGTGCCGGCAAACTGCACGTTGAGCCCCTTCTTTTCAAGCAGGTCGAGAGCCTCGCGCAGGCTCTTTCCCACCACGTTGGGAACGCCGCTCTTGGGCTGTGATGGCTCACGCAGAGTCTTAGATTTGGTGATGCCCAGCTTGTTCTTCACCACGTTAGCGCCGTCGGAGTAGAGCAAAGCGCTGGCCTGTGGAACCTTCTTGGGGTTGTCCTTGGCATCGACCTCTATTTCATATTTAGACTCGTTGCCAAGCATGCCGCGGGCATACATCTTGAGCGCGGTGTTCTTGAGAACGACGCCGCTGCTGGCTGCTGCCGACATTGTTGAGCCCATCATGAGCACCATGCAAGAGTACTTGGGCGCCGAGTAGGGGAAGAAGCCGCAGAAGGCAAAACGGCGGTTGCTCGAGTACTGGCCGTTGACGATGGTATAGGCAGTACCGGTCTTGCCGGCGATTTCCACGTTGTTG
>JAZQPG010000007.1:0-12716 GCA_045628365.1 Sodaliphilus sp.
CGAGCTCAACGGCAAGCTCATCGGTTCTGCTCAGCGCATCCCCACTCCCACAGGTTCAACTACTATCCTCATCGCTGTTGTTAAGGGTAAGGACGTTACTGTAGAGGGTATCAACGCTGCTATGAAGGCTGCTTCTAACGAGTCTTTCGGTTACACTGAGGACCAGATCGTTTCTTCTGACATCATCGGCATGAAGTTCGGTTCACTCTTCGATGCAACTCAGACAATGGTTAGCAAGGTTGACGAGGACACTTACCAGGTACAGGTTGTTTCTTGGTATGACAACGAGAACTCTTACACTTCTCAGATGGTTCGCACTATCAAGTTCTTCTCAGAGGTTAAGTAATCCCGACCGCAATCACATTGCATCATAACACGGGGCGCGCCTGCACACAAGCAGGCACGCCCTTTTTTCCGCCACCACACCTCCTCCAAAAGGAACTCCTGGGAACACACCAGTCCTCTTTAAGCAGATAATCTGGGACCAGCGGATTTTCATGGTTGGAGAGGATGACGACGGAGTCGTCACATTGCATCGTAACCGATGGCCGCAGGCCGTCGGAAAGGAGGCGTGTAGTGGATACGACCTCGAAGGGGTCGCACAACGTGCGAAACTTTGGCTCATCGGATTTTGCGTATTTTCCTATTAGAACACATATGGGTTATCCCGTACCGTAAAGGCACGGGTAATTTGTGTCATCTTTTTACAGCCATTTGCATGGACCTAAAGGTCCTTGCTGCATGGCTTCCTACATTATCACATCCCTAGCGGGATTATCATCGTAATCCAGGCAAAATTGTATTCTTGAACCATGCGCCACCAACCGGAAATCCGCTGATCCATAATCTGCTCTATCTGCACGATCGGCGTGAACCTATATTTCAGTGGGTTCTGCGCGATAGAATCCCTTTGTCGCATAGTCACTTTTGGCGGAGAGGCGCTCTTGCGGAGAGGGGGCGCATGGTGAAATATTTTTGGAAAAATTTGCACGGATGGTGTTTTTTGCCGAAATTTGTGGTCTAAATGCCACAACAGGAGTCAATCGACCCGTGTTGACACCTATAATGCTTACGGAAACAACTAAAACAAACCACTACAAATGAACTCATTCAAGAAACTATGTGTGGCGCTTGCCAACAACCATGTGTTCGAGCTGTTTATCATCGGCGTGATCCTAGTCAACTCTGTGCTCATCGGCGTGGAGACATGCACCGCCAACGCAACGATCAAGCTTGTGCAGCAAATCATCCTGTACATCTTCACGTTTGAAATCCTGGTGCGTTTCATTGCCGCCGACAGCGTCAAGAGCTTTTTCAAGGACGGATGGAACTTGTTTGACCTCACGCTGGTCATCCTGGGTTATATTCCCGAGACCCTGTTTGCCAACGCATCGATGATGATGGCACTGCGAGTGCTGCGTGTGTTCCGCATCCTGCGACTGCTGCGCACTGCCAAGGAGGTGAAACTCATCGTGACCGTGCTCATCAAGTCGACCACCTCGATGTTCTACAACCTGATCCTGTTCCTCATCTTCGTGTACCTCTATGCAATCGCCGGCGTGTCAATGTTTAAGTTACCCGACCCCAACACGCTCAACGCCGAGCAAAAGGCCAACTACGAGAAATTGATGGAGATCGCTCCCCACTCGCCCAGCAACTCACCCGACCCCTACGGCAACATTGGCGAGGCAATCTTCACACTGTTCCGTTCGCTCACCGGTGAGGACTGGACCGACCTGCGCTACAACAGCATCACAGCCTCTGAGCTGGGTCTCATCAAGGTGAACTCGGCAGTCATCACCACCTACCACGTGAGCTGGTTCTGCCTGGCGGCATTCCTTCTCCTCAACCTGGTAACCGGTGCCGTCATCAACAACTATCAGGTTGCCATCGACGAGCAACAGGAGGAGAAGCGCAAGCGCGAAGAGGCCATAGAACAAGAGAAGAAGGAATAACCGTCTTTTTTTCACATGCTATCATATCAAGGGAGCGTGCCACGCACTGATGCAGGCACGCTCCCTTGCCGTTTCCATGCAGAAACCGCCGAGCATAGTGGGCCATCCGAGTTCCCCGAATTCCACACGAGGTATCCCATTGGTGTGTGGTTACCGAAAGTCGGGTTTTTTACTAAAAAATGTTGGAAGATTTGGTGGGTCGGACAATTGGTAGTAATTTTGCCCTGTTAACAACCCAAACAAGAACTGGATATGAAAAAGATACTTTGCATGCTCGCGTGTGCTGCCATGACGATTGGCGCCGCGGCACAGGACCAGAGCGACATCAGCCCCCTGCAACTGGGCTTGCAGGGCGGTGTGGGCTACATGACCACAACCGGCTCGCTCAACGACGACTTTGGCGGAGCCGTGAACTTCACCGCCGGTCTCACGGCCGACTACAAGCGCCTGCGCCTCAAGGCCGACTTCGCTTTCGGGCAGCCCAAGTTCAACAACCCCAACCTCTATGGCATCAAGGACCCGGAGTCGGGCCGTGACCTCCAGATCACGGGCAACTCAACCGCCTCACAGGTGTCGCTGGGCGTTCAGCTGGGTTACAAGGTGTGGCAAAAGGGACGCCTGAGCATCACTCCGGCTGCCGGTCTGTTCTACACGCGCTACAGCTTTGGCCTCAACGACATCAAGTGGGAAAAGGACAAGGAAGACAAATATTACTTCCTGATACAGAGCAGCCATGACGTGTCGCTGGGCAACACATCGTGGATGGCCAGCATCGATGTGGACTACCGCCTGGGGTCGCGCATCACCAAGGAGCCGTTCTTCCTCAACCAGCGCTACTCGCGCCTGTCGACCTACGTGCGCGTAACCCCCTGGGTTGCCGGCGGCAACTACAAGAGCGTCAACCCCGCAGTGAAAGGCCTGTACACAGGCGTAACCGTGCGCCTCACCGGCTTCATGCAGTCACTAGGCTTCTGACGCGATTTCCTATTCACAACACATACGGGGCGCGGCGCTCATCTCAACGACTGAGAGAGCGCCGCGCCCCTGCTTTTTATGCTGTTTTACCTATTAGTTCCACAGGCAGCAATAGTCACTATCAACCGTCACTTGTAGATGGTGATCCAGTTGGTGCAGTATTTGCTTCTTGTTGCCTGGGGGTGAATCTCGTGCACCTTGCCGGCGCCATCGCGCCACCACGAGTGGTTCCAGCCCGGCCCCATGTCGAGATACAAGGCCCAAGTGACGCCGTAGCCTACCAGGCGGTCGACAAACTCACCGTACCACACGCTGCCGCGGGAGTCGACAACGCACAATTTACCGTCTTTCTCGCACAGCGCACGATACTCGTTGTAACCACTGCGCCACAGGGGTTTAACGGCCTTGCCGTCGGTCACGATGAGTGCCTGGCCAAATCCCATGCCACCGCCGGCAGCAGCCTCGTCGAGCGCCTTGCTGTAGTCGCCCACGGTGAATTTCCACCCCTTGTCGCTGGTCCAGGTGAAGGCACCGCTGTTGTCCTTGCACTCGGCTCCGGTGTAGCGCTTGCCGCCGCTCACGTGGTCGCCGTCGATGTTGGTGTGGGCAAACTCGTCGAGCAGGTCGTGGGTAAACGCGCCCTCGGCACAGAATATCACATTGCTGTCCTGCTGCGATGGCATGGTGCCGCACACCAGGTCGATGCGTGAGAACTCGGGGTAATAGGCCACCACCTCGGGGGTGCGTTCAATTGTCATTGTGCCCTCCTGTGAAGTGCCGCAGGGCAGTGCTTGCTTTTTAGTACAGGAACAACTGTTCATGATCAGGGTAATCAGTGTTAAAATTAATGAGATTCTTGCCATTGTGTTGTCAACAATTATGGTTTGGATAAAATTTTCCAGAGTGTATTGTTGCGGCCGGACCGGTCATGAGAATGTGGCCGGTGGTGCTGTCGCAGTCGATGAGCAGGTTGCCGCCCAGCAGCCTCACGGTGATGGGCCAGCTAGCACGTCCCGTGAGCACGGCTGCCGTAGCCGCCGCACATGCGCCGGTACCGCAAGCCATGGTCTCGCCGGCACCGCGTTCCCAAGCTCTGACCGAGAGGGTGCCTGGAGCATCCACGCGTGCAAACTCGATGTTGGCCTTTTCGTTCCACATCTCGTGATTCTCGAGCTTGGCGCCCAGCTCGTGCACCATCTTGTCAGTAAAGTTGTCCACAAATGTAACGCCGTGGGGGTTACCCATGGACACGGCAGTGATGCGCACCTGTGTGCCGTCTACGCTGACGGGCGCGTCGAGCATCGATGTGCCTTGATATCGCACGGGCACAGCGTCAGGAGTAGTGACGGGCAGGCCCATGTCTACGGTCACACTCTCGACCAGACCGTCGTGTCCGGTGTGCACCTGCAGCGACTTGATGCCGCTGAGTGTCTCGATGGTGAGGTCCTTTTTGGTTACGATCCTGTTGTCGTATAGATATTTTGCCACGCATCTGATGCCATTGCCGCACATTTGCGCCTCGGTGCCGTCAGCATTGAAAATGCGCATGCGCCCGTCGGCTTTGTCGCTAGGCAAGATTGCTATGATGCCGTCAGTGTCAAGGCCTGTGTGGCGGTGGCTCATCTCGATGGCCAGTGCCGACAAGTTGCTGATGCTGCGGTCTATACAGTTGACAAAGGCAAACTTATTGCCCAATCCCTGCATGGTGACGAATGGGATGACGGCGGGGATGACAGAGTCGCAGCGGGTGGTGTTCTCGCGCTCGGCGATGGTTTGCTGTAGGCGCTGCAGTCCCTCAGTGAGTACTACCCGAGGCACGCCCACGTTCATGCGCATGAACCCTTCGCCCTGGGCACCGAATGACACGCCGTCGCTCAGCGCCAGTCGTCCGTGCCCTATGAGCAGCTTCACCAGCTCTTCTTGTGTGAGGCCCAGTTTCCTGAAGTCGAGCCATATGGCAAACGAAGCATCAGGGCGATACATTGACACCTGCTGCAGCTCGCTCGATAGGAACCGTGAGGCGCAGTCAACGTTGCCCTGCAGGTAGTCGAGCACCTGGTCGAGCCATGCTTCGCCATGTTCATAGGCAGCTTGTGTGGCTACCATGGCGGCGATGGGCGGGGTGTTGAACTCGCTTGCCGATAGCCAGTTAAAGAATGGCTCGCGCAGCTGTGGTGACTTGACCACTGCCCAAGCACTCACGATGCCGGGGATATTGAACGTCTTAGACGGCGCACCCAGGGTGATTGTGTTCTCCCTTGCGTCATCGCTCACGGTTGCCGTGGGGATGTGTTTCTTGCCGGCAAGCATCATGTCGCCGTATATCTCGTCAGAGACCAGTATGACACCGCTGGCACGGCATATCGATGCCACCCTTGCCAGTGTGTGCGCGTCCCACTGCAGGCCTATGGGGTTGTGGGGGTTGCACACTATCATCATTGCCGGGTGTTGCTCTTCAATCACGGCCTGCAGCCCGTCAAAGTCCATGGCATACTGCCCCTGGTCGTTTATTTTGAGAGGGTTAGCCACCACCTTGCGTGCATTGCCCTCGATCACACTGCGAAACGAGTGGTACACGGGTGGCTGGATGATGACACCGTCGCCCGGCTTGCTGAAGTAGTTGATGCACAGGCTCAGCGCTTTTTTGAGTCCGGGCATGAAGGTTATTTCGTCATGGTTCACCTTCCAGCCGTGGCGGCGTTCCAGCCATGAAGTGATGCTGTTCCAGAACTCAGCCGGTGCCGATGTGTAGCCCAGGACGGCATGGTCAAGCCTGCGGCGCAGTGCGTCGATGATGCAGGGGCATGCTTCAAAGTCCATGTCGGCTATCCAGAAAGGAAGCAAATCGTGTCGACCAAACTTGCGGTCCATTTCTTCAAATTTAGTGGCGCACGTGTCGTGACGATCCACTACATTATCAAAGTTGTATTTTTCTGTATTCATGTTTGTAGGCTTGTGTCTGCCTTGTTGTGTGATGATTATATTTGCAAAAACGCTGCAAATTTATAAACAAAATCGTTTATATACAATACTAGAGCCTCATAAATTTACATTGTGTGGTGCATCCGGATACAATCAAGAGTGAAAACTCGACGTTGGCGGTAGCGCAACAGGAGTATTATTTCTTTTTCTCGTCGGCAAACTTGTTGGGATACTCGAGAGCTACCCTAGGTCGGCGCATAGCCCTGATTACCAGCCACACACCCAGCACGATAAAGGGGATGCTGAGCAGCTGACCCTGGTCGATGCCCCAGGTGGCACGCATCTGGATCTCCCAGGCTTCCTGCACATTCTTGATATACTCGATAAAGAACCTGGACGCGAAGATGCCAATCATGAACACCCCGAAGAGAAGTCCCTCGCGCTCCTGGGCGTTGCGGCGCCAGTAGAGCCACATGCACAGGGCAAAGGTGATGAGGTAACACGCTGCCTCATAGAGCTGTGTGGGATGGCACGGTGCGGTGAACACGGGCTCGGCGCCATGCATGTAGGCACCGATGTTGCCAATGAAGCGGAACCCCCAGGGCATCGAGGTCTCGCCACCATATATCTCGTGGTTGAACAGATTGCCGAAGCGGATGAGCGCAGCAACCAGCCCCACGGGAACGCACAGGCGGTCAAAGGTCCACAGCATGGGTTTCTTAGTCACGAAGCGGCTGTAGAAGAAAATGGCTATCATGATGCCCAGCGTGCCGCCGTGGCTGGCAAGGCCGCCTTGCCATATCTTGAAAATCTCTCCCAGGTGCTGGCTATAGTATTCCCAGTCATAGAAGAAGACATGGCCCAGGCGGGCACCCACGATGGTGGCCACCACCACATATATAAAAATAGAACCCACCCATTTCTCGTACGCGCCCTCGTGCTTGAAGATGCGTGACATTATCTCATAACCCACCAGGAAACCCAGGGCAAACATCAGTCCGTACCAGCGGACGGTCACGAACCCTTCAAATAGGTTGGGATTAGCCGTCCAAGTGATGAAATTAAGCATAGTCGTTATTATTTTTCTTTTTTCAACCGCAAAGTTACTGATTTTTTTTAAACCACAGCCCATTTATCTACGCCAACATTATTTTTAACCCAGAAAGTGCATTAGGAGCAATTGCCAATATTTTGCTTCTCATAGACATGATTTGCACTGTCTTTCGCTCGTATAGGAGCACCTATGTCCGTTCAATATAGCGCAAATCCTGACACAATGACAATCTAAAATCCTATACATGCCCTAATGCACTTTCCGGGTTTAAAGGCCGCACACACCTCCACCCTCGCACTCCCGGCGCGAAAAAATAGCAAAATGCAAGCAAACCGCTGCATTTTATCCTCAAAACTCTTGCTTGTTACCAGCTTTTGTGCTATATTTGCATACATTAAGTTGAATTATGAAAAAAACATGTCCTAATTGCGGCAAGGAGCTTGACGTTTCGCTCGAGGAAGTGACAATGCGTGAGGGCGTTGTGGTGTGTCCACAGTGCCTCTCGGTCTTTGACATGGACGGTAACACGCGCGATAACGACGAGCCACAGGGCGAGGTGAGGAAGCCACAGGGCCAGCCGGCTAGCGAAGCCGGTGACACGTTCAGCTTCTGCCCCGAGTGTGGCCACTCGCTGCCCGCCGGAGTGAACTTTTGCCCATATTGCGGCACCAAGCTGAGCCAGCTGAGGCGGGCTCAGGCGACAGCGGTCACCGTCAATGCCCCCGAGACACAGGCCGGCGGGGCCGAGACCGCGAAGGTACCCGATGAGACACAGCCCGAGGCCACACCGCAGCGGCGCAGCGCCAGCAAACCCACGATGATGGTCACCAACCCCCAGGTGGGACACCGCAAGTGGGGCACCGGCGAGGCAAGCACCCGGGCTCGGGCAGCCGGATACACAGCAATCGTGATGCTGCTGGGACTGCTGGTCTACATCATCTACCAGGCGACACTGGTCATGGCCGGCAACTGAACAACAACTTAGTGACAACACAAACAACGGATACACAATTAACTACAACCATAACAACATGAACAACATGAACAACAACGACAACAACATGAATAAGAACAGATATTGCGTTATAATGTGCGGCGGAGTGGGAAGCCGCTTCTGGCCCTATAGCCGCGCTGCACGCCCCAAGCAGTTCATCGACTTCTTTGGCACCGGACGTAGCCTGCTGCAGATGACCGTGGACCGCATCAAGGGCATCGTCCCCGACGAGAACATCATCATGATGACCAACGCACAGTATGCCGGCATCATCGCCGAGCAGCTGCCACAGCTCAAGCCCGAGCAAATCCTGCTCGAGCCCGCCCGCCGCAACACCGCGCCCTGCATCGCATGGGCTTCGTGGCACATCAAGGCCCTCAACCCCGACGCCCACATCATGGTCGCACCCAGCGACCACCTCATCCTCAAGGAGGAAGAGTATCGCCAGTGCGTGAAACGGGCCTTTGAGTTCATCGAGCAGGGCGACTCCATCGTCACCATGGGCATCAAGCCCAACCGCCCCGAGACCGGATATGGCTACATCCAGGTGGGCAACAAGGTGCAAGACAACTTCATGGCTGTCAAGACATTCACAGAGAAGCCCAACGAGGAACTGGCACGCGTGTTCCTGGAGACCGGCGAGTTCTTCTGGAACTCGGGCATGTTCTTCTGGAGCGCCGACGCCATCATCGCCGCCATGCGCAACCATGCTCCCGACATCGCTGCCATCTTCGACAGCACCGACACCTACGGCTCTCACACCGAGACCGCGTTCATCGAGAAGAACTACCCCTCGTGCCGCAACATCTCTATTGACTTCGCCGTCATGGAGAAGGCTCCCAACGTCTATGTCGAGTGCGTAGACTTCGGGTGGAGCGACCTGGGCACATGGGGGTCGCTATATGACAACTCTGAGAAAAACAGCGACGGCAACGCCACCCAGGGCTGCAACGCCATGCTCTTCAACAGCCACGGCAACATCGTCACCACCACCGGCGACAAACTCATCGTGGCTTCGGGACTCAACGACTACATCGTTGCCGACATGGACGACGCGCTGCTCATCGTTCCCAAGGGAGAAGAACAGAAAATACGCCTCTATGTCAACGAGGTGAAAGCCAAATACGGAGACAAATTCATCTAATTCACAGCACTATGGAGAAGATAGACCAACTGGACAAAACAATCCTTGAGATCATCATGCAGAATGCCCGCATCCCGTCGAAGGACGTGGCTGTGGAGTGCGGCGTGTCGAGAGCCGCAATACACCAGCGCATACAGCGCATGATAGAGACCGGTGTCATCACCGGCTCGGGTTATCATGTCAACGCCCGCGCGCTGGGATACCACACGTGCACCTACATCGGCATCCAGCTCCAAAAGGGGTCGATGTACCGCGACGTGGTGCCCGAGCTGCAAAAGATACGCGAAGTAGTGGAGTGCCACTTCACCACCGGCTCTTACACCATGCTCATCAAGCTCTATGCCCGCGACAACCAGCACCTGATGACGCTGCTCAACGACAAGATCCAGCACATCCCCGGAGTGATGGCCACCGAGACTCTCATCTCGCTGGAACAGAGCATCAACCGACAGATCCCCATCCGCAAGGAAATGGAACAAGAGTAACAAATTAAAACCATCATCATGAAGATTGTAGTGCTTGACGGATACCCCGGCAACCCCGGTGACCTGTCATGGGACGAATTGGAGGCCCTGGGACAATGCGACGTGTACGAGCGTTGCGCCCCGGCCGAGGTAGTGCCCCGTTGCCAGGGGGCCGACGCCGTCCTGGTCAATAAGGTGGCAATCACCCGCGACATCATAGCCCAGCTGCCCGGGCTCAAGTACCTGGGAGAGATGGGGACCGGATACAACAACATCGACGTGGACGCTGCCCGCGAGCGAGGCATCGTGGTCACCAACGTGCCCGCCTACAGCACCCGCTCGGTGGCACAGATCACCATCGCCCACCTGCTCAACGTGTGCTGCCGCACGGGGCACTACACCCGCCAGGTGCGAGCCGGCCGCTGGAGCGACAGCAAGGACTTTTGCTACACCTCCACCCCGCTCATCGAGCTGGCCGACAAGCAGATGGGTATCGTGGGCATGGGACAGATAGGCACCGCCGTGGCAACAATAGCCATGGCACTGGGCATGACCGTCATGGCCCACACCGGCAAGTCGCAGGACCAGCTGCCGGCAGGTGTCGTCACCGCCCCCGACCTTGACACCCTCTTCGCCACCAGCGACGTGGTGTCGCTCCACTGCCCCGCCACGCCACAGACCCAAGGGATGGTCGACGCGCGACGCCTGTCGCTCATGAAACCCAGCGCGATACTGCTCAACACCAGCCGCGGCCTGCTTGTCGACGAGCCGGCACTGGCCAGGGCCCTCAACGACGGCACCATCTTTGCCGCCGGCATCGACGTGCTCACCCAGGAGCCGCCCGCCCATGACAACCCGCTGCTCACGGCACGCAACTGCTTCTTCACGCCCCACGTGGGCTGGGCAAGCCGCGAAGCCCGAGAACGCATGATGCGCGTCATCATCGACAACGTCACCGCCTGGCTAGCCGGCACCCCCACCAACGTGGTGTAAACCATTCCAAAAGCCACACCCACTAGCCTCCGCCCCCCTGACAACCCAAAAAGCCTAGAGGACTTAGAGAGCCTAGAATGCCTAGAGGGCTTAGAACGCCTAGTGAACCTAGTGAGCTTAGAATGCCTAGCCTTCCTAGCCACCCTGCAAGAAAAATAACGGTTTTTTGCCATTCGGAGCAAAAAACCGTTTCTCTTTACCCATTCGTTGAAAAAAATTCTGTAACTTTGTAGGTTGAAACGAAAATAACAAAACATCAAGCATATATGAACATTTCTTACAAATGGCTTAAACGCTACATCAACACAGACCTCACCCCTGAGGAGGTGAGCGTGGCTCTCACCAGCCTCGGACTCGAGGTGGGTGCTCTCGAACAGATTGAAACCATTCGCGGCGGACTGCGCGGCCTCGTTGTGGGCCACGTGCTCACCTGCGTCGACCACCCCAACAGCGACCACCTGCACATCACAACCGTGGACCTGGGCAACGGTGAAGCTCCCGTACAGATCGTGTGCGGCGCACCCAACGTTGCTGCCGGCCAAAAGGTTATCGTGGCAACAATCGGCACCAAGCTCTACGACGGCGACAAGGAGTTCGTCATCAAGAAGGGCAAGATGCGCGGTGAGGAGTCTTGGGGCATGATCTGTGCCGAGGACGAGATTGGCGTGGGCGCTAGCCATGACGGCATCATCGTTCTGCCCGAGGATGCCGGGGTGGGCACTCCCGCTGCCGAGTACTACGGCATCGAGGACGACTGGTTGATCGAGGTGGACCTCACCCCCAACCGCATCGACGGTGCTTCACACTATGGCGTGGCACGCGACCTCAAGGCATGGATGCAGCGCAACGGCCGTGCCGGCGAGCTCTCTAAGCCCAGCGTTGACGCCTTTGCGACCGACAAGGCCGAGGGCGCTATCCCCGTCGAGGTGGAGAACACCGAGGCTTGCCCCCGCTATAGCGGCCTGACCATTCGCGGCGTCAAGGTTCAGGAGAGTCCCAAGTGGCTCAAGGACCTGCTGCTCGCCGTGGGCCAGCACCCCATCAACAACATCGTCGACATCACCAACTATATGCTCCTGGGTCTGGGCCAGCCCATGCACTGCTTCGACCTCGCTAAGGTTAAGGGCGACAAGATTGTCGTTAAGACAGTGAAGGAAGGCACCAAGTTCGTCACCCTCGACGGCGTGGAGCGCACCCTCACCGAGCGCGACCTGATGATTTGCAACGCCGAGGAGCCCATGTGCATCGGCGGCGTTTACGGCGGCCTGGAGAGCGGCGTGACCGAGACCACTACCGACGTGTTCCTGGAGAGCGCTTATTTCCACCCCACATGGATCCGCAAGACCGCACGTCGTTTTGCCATCAACAGCGACGCTTCGTTCCGCTTTGAGCGCGGCATCGACCCCAATACCACCGTCTACAACCTCAAGCTTGCCGCTATGCTCGTTAAGGAGCTCGCCGGCGGTGAGATTTGCGGTGACATCGTTGACGTCAAGTCACAGGAGTTCCCCGGCTTCCCCGTTGAGCTCAAGTATGACTACGTCACCGGTCTTATCGGCAAGGACATCGAGCACGAGGTGATCAAGGACATCGTCAAGAGCCTCGAGATGGAGGTTGTTGCCGAGGACGACGAGAAGCTCAACCTCGTCGTGCCCACTTATCGCGTTGACGTGCGCCGCCCCTGCGACGTTGTCGAGGACATCCTCCGCGTCTACGGTTACAACAACGTTGAGTTCAACGACTCGGTCAAGGGTACTCTCTCGGCCAAGGACAGCGTTGACTTTGCCGACGACCTGCAGGAGCTCATCAGCAACCAGCTCACCGCAGTGGGCTACCGCGAGATCATGAACAACTCGCTCACAGCCGCCGCTTACTATGCTGACTGCGAGACATATCCCGAGGCACAGTGTGTTCACATCATGAACCCCCTGAGCAGCGACCTGAACGTGATGCGCCAGTCGCTCCTCTTCGGCGGTCTGGAGAGCGTGGCCCGCAACATCAACCACAAGAACCCCAACATGAAGCTCTACGAGTTTGGCAACGTTTACCACTACAACGGTGACGCCGACCAGACCGAGAAGGCTCTCGCGCCTTACACCGAGCAACCCATGCTGGGCATCTGGCTGAGCGGTAACAACCACGAGGAGTCATGGGCCGAGCCCGTGCGCCCCGTCAACGTGTATGACCTCAAGGCTACCCTCGAGAACGTGCTCAC
>JAZQPG010000008.1:0-7054 GCA_045628365.1 Sodaliphilus sp.
GTGTGGGTGGCACAGCGTGTCCCTGACGACTGCATCTCGGGCCATGCCAACCAGGCGCGCATCCACCGCTTCCCTCTCAAGGACAAGGCGAACTGCATCTACTCGAAGGATGTTATCTCGTTTGCACGCAAGATGGGTTACTTCAGCGGCAAGGATGAGGAGTTTGACTTCTCGGCAACCTATTGCCCTGCCGACTATGGCACCCTGCGTGGATGTGACGCGCGCGTGTGGTCTTATTTTAACAGGTTCAAAGCCGGCATGGACAAGTATCTGCCTTATCTTGAAGGCAAGAAGAACGCCGAGGTGATGCCCTTCACCGTTACGCCCGACCGCAAGGTGAGCGTGCGCGACGTGCAGAACATGATGCGCGACCACTATGAGGGAACCCCCTTCGACATGACCCAGGACCCCGGTGCTAAGATCAACTATGACGTGCCTTACCGCTGGCGTCCCATGGAATTCAAGGTGGACAGCACTACTTACTGCATGGAACGTGCCATCGCTACCCAACAGACTGGTTTCGTGTTTGTTTCGCAGATGCGCTCGTGGATGCCCAACGAGGTGGGCGGCGTGCTGTGGTTTGGCGTTGATGATGCCAACACCGCCGTGTTCGTGCCCATGTACTGCTGCATGACCGAGGTGCCTGCCAGCTATGCCCGCGGCAAGGCCGACCTCTACACCCTGGACTGGAACAGTGCCTTCTGGGTAAACAACTGGGTGGCTAACCAGGCTTACTCGCGCTACAACAAGATGATCGTTGACATACGCAAGGTGCAGGGCGAGATCGAGGACTCGTTCGAGACCAACCAGTCAAAGGTCGAGGCCAAGGCTCTGGCCCTTGTCAAGAACAACCGCGCCGAGGCAGTGGAGTTCCTCACCAACTATAGCGTGAACCAGGCGCAGAGCACTACCGAGCGCTATCGCAAACTGGGCGAGTACCTCTTCGTCAAATACCTCGACGGCAACGTGAAGAAGGAGAAGGACGGCCAGTTTGAACGCAACGAGGCTGGCTATCCCGTGCAGCCCAACTGGGGTGGCTACAATCAGGAGTACTACGAGACCATAGCACGCGGCAGCGGCGACCGCCTCAAGGTAGTGGAACCCGAGAAATAATCATGTAGACAGCACGTAACGGAATGAAAACATTTAATTTAATGATAGTTGCAGTCGTGGCTGGCGTCATGGCCTCATGCGGCTCGGCCGGTTTTACCGGCACTTACCAGGGGCTGGCCCATGCCGATAGCGACCCTGGCATCACAACCGACATCAGCCTCAAGGTGATGGACGACAACACCGTGGCCCTCGCCATGTATCACTATTACAGGAAAGCATTCCTGTATACCGACCTGGCGACCGAGGGACGCAGTGAGGTAGTGGGCGATACGCTGGTGGTAAACTTCACCCTCCCTGGCGACACCGTGTCGACCTTTGAGGCCGAGAAAACGGACCGCCACCTCACGTTCAAGTTTGTCAAGGACGGCGACAACGTTGTGCTGGCCCAGGCCGACCCCACAGTGGTCGACGGCAGCAACACCGTGCTCAGTCCCGCCGACGAGGCTGCAACACCGTTCGAGATGAAGTATCCCAAGGTTGTGTTTGTCGACGGACTGTACCTGAAGCCTTTTTCGGAAAGGTCATGAAATATAAAACACAAACCCAGTTTGAATATACAGGCTTTGATGAAAACGGTGTGCTGAATTATGATTTTCAGGCTAGCATCGACACGTCAAGAGATGATGAAGGCAACACTGTGGTGAAGATGTCTCATAGCTACGACAGCAGCCACATGAAAAACGTTTTTACCTATGACAGCAACTACGTGCTGCGCAAGTATTCGAGTGGCGGTAACTACGCGTGGAAGGGCGAGTACCTGTATGACTCGCGCGGCCGCCTTGTGGGATATGACGGCACGGCTCCCGGCCAGTGGATGAAGAAACGCATCTTCTATGACGTGCACGGCTTCATGATCAAGCAGAACTTCCAAAAGCACAACTGCTATTCCCGCAAGGAATACAAGCCCATTGCCTTTGACGACTATGGCAACTGCACCAAGTACTCGCATTGTGAAACAGGTGACGAATATGTCCATGGCGCCGAGTGGTATGAGAGCGAAGACAGCTACACCTACTACGAGTAGAAAAAAGCGATTTTGAGACAAAAAACGCTACAGTGGGGACAGTCCGGACAGTCCCTATTGTAGCGTTTTTGGTGTTTGGAGGTGCTTTTCCTGTATTTTTTGTGGGGGGCGGTTTAAACCTGTGTTGCACGGGTGAGTCTAAAATGCAAACATAAAACGCAATGACTATGATGAAAAATGCCTTTAGAAATATCACTGTGATGGTGCTGTGCCTGGCAGCTGGTGTACTCAATGCTGGCGCGGTGAACTATAGCAACGAGACTCTTAACTACGAGGTGGTGTACCACTGGGGCGTGATATGGAAGCATGCCGCCGATGCGTCGCTCACGATACGCAAGCAGGGCAACGGCTACTACTCGCAGCTGGTGGGCAAGACGCGCTCCTGGGCCGACAAGGTGTATCCCACGCGCGACACGCTCAAGTGTACCATGAACGCATCGCTCAAGCCGCTCAAGTATGAAAAGCTCACCCACGAGAAGAGCTACTATGCCCGCGACGTGGTGAACTTCAGCTACAACGGCGGCAACACCAGCGCTGCCTGCACCCGCTACCGCACCAAGGAGACCCAGAAGGCCAACCTGAGCACGAGTGGCCAGGCCTATGACATGGTGAGTGTGTTCTACATGCTGCGCGGCCTTGACTTCCCTGGCATGGCTAAGGGCAAAACCGTGACTACCGTGATTTTCTCGGGTAAGAAGAAGGAGACGCTAACTATCCACTTCATGGGCAAGGAGAACGTGAAGATGCGCGACGGAAGTGCTCGTGAGGCTTACCGTGTCACCTTCAAGTTCACCCAGGAAGGCGGCAAGAAGTCGAGCGATAACCTTGAGGCATGGATCTCGACCGATGCCCAGCGCATTCCCCTGGTGCTGGTGGGCAAGCTCCCGGTGGGCGAGGTGAAGTGCTACTACAAGGGATAGACGGTACAGGAAATCCCCCCGAAATAAGAATAGCCTAGAGGAAGAAGTGAATCTGGCGGACATTACCCCAATCAGGGGATGTCCGCCAGTATTTATTTTATATTAGTGTCCGGTAATAGAAAAGAAAAATTTTGATTTTTTATATGGTGGATTCGTGTGGCTTGTCGTGCCGCAGGGGAGGGGGCGTCAGTCGTGTTGGTACCAGCGGCTCTGCTTGCGGGCCACGTAGGCCTCGATGAGCGTTGCAGAGATGTAGTAGACGATGCAGAGCACCCACAGCATGACGTAGGCCTGGGACTGTGCAGCGAGCGACGCTCCGTTGCTCTGCATGGCGATGTAGGCCTGTGAAGCCCATGTGGTGGGAATCATGTCGCCCACTGCAATCCATAGGGGAGACATGGACGTTCGGGGCCATGAGATGCCGGTGAGGAACACAAAGATGATCGAGGTGAACACCAGTGTGATGAACGTGGACTCGCGTCCGCGCACAAAGAATTTTATCGTCTGTGCCAGGAATGAGCATGCCAGCAGGTAGGGCAATGCCATCACCATGATGTGGACTACCGACCCGTTTTGGGGGAACTTGAAGATGATGGGTACCACGAGCAGCGCGTAGGCCGTGGGGATGCAATAGATGAGCACATGGGCGATGGCTCGTCCCAGCACCGAGACACAAGCCGCGGCGTCATATTCCTCGGGGTCGACACCGTGGTTGCGGCGCCGGCGGTCCCTGACGCCGCCATGCAGCATTCCCACACCCAGTATCATGCTCTGCTGCAGCACGAGCACCAGGATGCACGGGAGCACTGCCGATGCGAGTCCCATGGCGGTGTTGCCCAGCGGTGTCTGTGCGTTGTCGATGGTTCCGCCGCCCAGGCTGATGGGGATCACCGCGGCCTTGGCGGCCTGGATGTGGGAACTGAGGTTCAGCTGCACGGCAGTGGTAGCCATGAGTATCTGGCGGTATCGCAACACGACGCCCATGTCGCAGTAGATGTTCACGTGGGCCTGCTCGCCACGTCCCAGGTTGAGGCCGTAGTCGCGCGGGAAGTACACGATGCCGAAGCACTCGTGGTCATAGACCAGGCGGCGAGCCTCCTGCATGTTGGCGGCATATCCTATCACCGCCACCTCGGGCGTGGCGTCAAGCGAGCGCACGAACTCGCGTGTGCCGCTGCTGCGGTCGTCGTCAACGACAACGACCTTGACGTCGTGGGGTATCTCGGTGTTATAGACCAGGGAGTAGATGATGGGGTAGATGAGCGACACGACGACGAAGAAGATGATCACGCCCACGTCGGACAGTGCCATCTTGAGCTCGTTGACGCTTGCCTTGAGCAAGTGTGACGGCCACCGCAATATGTTGTACTTTTTCTTCATTTAAGGTACGTAGACGGGATGTTTGCAGTTATGCCTGAGCCTGAGTAGCAGCGGGAGCGGCAGCAGCACGTAGCACAGCAGGATGGCATATTGTAATCGTGAATAATAGATGTCGATGCCGTTGAGCGCCTGGTCCACGCTGATGACGAAGAAGTGGCGCACGGGCACCACGTTGCCCAGGGCTGTTACCCAGGGGTACATGCTCTCGATGGGCATTGAGAAACCGCAGAACGAGAACGACAGCATGCCCAGCAGGGTGCACACGGTGCCGCCGTAGCGGTAGTTGGGCAGGAAGCACATGATGAACAGGCCGAATCCCTGGCAAGCGGGTACAAATATCGCCATGGCCCATATCATGTTCAGCGGGTTGCAGTTGAGCGGCAGGCCGTAGATGGCAAACATGATCCACTGCAGGGTCCAGCCGGTGGCGGTGAAGATACACGTCTGGGGCAATAGCTTGCCCAGGGTAGCCACGATGATGGAGCCGCCGGCGGTGTCGAGCCACTCGACAGACGTCTCCTGCTTGAACTCATAGCCTATGGTGGTGGCGGTGGTGAGCAGTATGAACAGTGCCAGCAGGCACGGTATGAACGAGATGTTGAGGTAGTAGCTGTAGTTGGACCACGGGTTGGCGATGCCGTGCACGTGGGTGAGTATGGGTTGCAGCGTGGCATCCACCATCTGCTCGTTGGCAAGGCCGGTGGCGTCGAGCGTGGTCTTGGCGATGGCGCCGTTGGCCAGCATGCTGACGGTCTTGAATCCCTTGTACTGGGCCGATGACGGCGAGAAGTAGGCGTAGTTGATGTAGTAGCTCACGACGGGTTTTTGGCCGGCCAGGGTGAGTTCCTGCAGTCTTGCGGGGATGAAGAAGAAACCCTGGATGTCGCCACGTTGCAGGGCCTTCATGGCCTGCTCGTGAGTGGCATAGTGGGTAGTCACCTTGATTCCCTGCAGTGCGCTGAGGTTGCGGTCGAGCGAGCGCGACATGGCCGAGTTGTCGAGGTTGACGATGGCTACGGGCACCGAGTCGATGGTTCCCGCCTTCATCAGGTCGAGCAGGAACCATGCACACAGCACTGGCATCGCTATCATCATGAACAGCAATGGTGGCCGGTGCACCAGTTGCAGTGCGCCGCGCTTGAGCGATTGTAATATGTTAAGAAACAGGGTCATCCTTCAGCTATTACTTCTGGGCCTGTTCTTTGTCGGGTTCTTGGGCGGGTAGCAGGTTGAGCCTCAGTGCGTTGATGAGACGTGTAAAGAAGTCCTCGTCCTGTTTTTTCTTGGGGGCATCGGTCTTGAGGAGCACCGACATGCCGGGACGGAAGTTCTCGGGGTTGCCCTCGGCGGGACGCACCTTCACCTCGAAGGTCTTGCTGTCATACTCGCCATAGGCCTTGGTGGCGTTCCATGCCGCGTAGCTGCCGCGGTCGTGAACGTAGTAGACCTTCATCTTGGTCTCCATGTTGCCCAGCGCCGGGATGGAGACGGTTATCTCCTGTCCCATGGGCATGGTAGAGAGCATCTCCTCGCGCACGTTGAACGATACCCACATGTCGTAGAGTTTAGAGATAGAGATGATGGGTGCTCCCAGCGACACGAGCTCGCCCTCGTTGGGATAAATCTCGCTGACCTCGCCGTCGCAGGGTGCCAGCAGGAACTGGTCCTCGAGCAGTGACTTCACCTCGTAGACTCCGGCCTTGGCCACGTTCTCCATGCTGCGTGCCGCCTGCTTGTCTTCTTCCTGTGCTCCGTTCACTGCCATGTCATATTGTGACTTAGCTGCAGCGACGGCAGCCTGGGCGCTCTCATAGGCAGCCTTGGCCTCGTCGCGCTTTTGCTCGCTGACCACGCCTTCCTGGAAGAGGTTTTCGAGACGCTGGTAGGTCTTCTCGGTGATATTCTCGGCTGCGATAGCCTGCTGCCACAGGTTGTAGGCAGCGGTCTTGAGTTCCTGGCGAGTGCCGTTCTCGGCCTTCTGGGTGGTAGCCGCAGCGGCCTGTTGCATTGACTGTGCCTGGTATAGCTTGGCATCGACGGTAGAGGAGTAGATGCGCACCAGCGTGTCGCCCTTGTGCACCATGTCGCCGTCGTGGACATAGAACTTGACAACGCGTCCGGGCAGCTTGCCGCTCACGCGCACCACCTCACAGTCGGCCTGTCCCTGTGTGATTTCCTGCGGGGGAGTGATGAGCACCATTCCCATGATCGCGACCACAGCGAGCAGCACGATGAAGACGGCCAGCGCCGCTAGCAGCGCCCAGTTCTTCATCTTCACGGCCTTTTCCTTGTTAGGTTGTTTTTTCTTTTTCTTCTTTTTCTTGTCCTCTTGCTCCTGGGCAGGTTCCTGCTCTTCGATGTGCTGGTCTTCAGCCTCGGGGAGTACTGATTGCTGCTGGTAGGTAGCTTTTTCTTGTTCTTGTTCCATATCGAGTCGTTGATGTTGTTTGTCGTGGGTTAATTATTCGGTTTAGAACGGCTTGAGTTCGCCGGTGACCTTAGAGAGATAAACGTCGCACAGGCGCACGTCGATCTCGGCGTCGATCTTCTCGCTGTTGGCCATGAGCCATGCGGTCTGTGCCTTGAGCACGTCGTCGGCAGTGGAGATTCCCTCCTT
>JAZQPG010000009.1:0-5510 GCA_045628365.1 Sodaliphilus sp.
CGTCGGGCCAGATGTTTGCCTACGGCTTCCTTCAGATTCCACCTCACGATGGACACCCTTGCCTTCGGCTGTAGCCTTCCCACTGTCAGGGCGGCTTGGGGACTTACACCCGTTAGAATACGTTCGTGCTGGGCGAACACTTAGAAAACTCCAGGCCTAGCGGTCTGGAGTTTTTCATTATAAAAATTTGATATCCGGGGAAATAACGAAAACTCGCAGAACTTCTTGATAATTAACAATATGTATCAAGATTTTTTAGCAAGGGATTGGCGTGTGACATCGACGATGTCGGCGGCTCGGAGAGCCAGCTCCATGCGAAGAAAACTCAAGGGAATGAGCAGCGGTAAGTGGGCGAAGCCCGTGCCGCGAAAAGCGAACCTCTCTTAAACCCCATGCCATGTCGTCGTAGATGCACATGAGCATGGAATAGGCAATACACTATAAATCGAGCTCGTAGAGGGTCCACCTCATCTTATGTGTCAGCATCATGGTGTTGGTGTTCCTCTTAGAGGCACACTCAGGGTCCGCATGAGCGTTATCCACTATGACATTTTCCTTTTTATCTATACCATGCCGTAGAAGCAAAAAGGCCCGCTTAATAGCGAGCCTTTTTTTGAGGGTGAAATATGGGATTCGAACCCACGACCTTCGGAACCACAATCCGACGCTCTAACCAGCTGAGCTAATTTCACCATTTTTGCTTTTGCGAGTGCAAAGTTACAACATTTATTTGTATCTGGCAAGTTCTTGCAGAGTTTTTTTCAAAAAAAAATCATTTATAGCGTCCCCCTAGAGTTACCTTATAGCCTTCCACAAGCATTCAAAGTCCACGAGATGACTCATTGGAAAAGCCCTAACATCACACATGGACGCATCTTGACCTACGCCTCGGTAGCAGGACTACTCACTCCAGGTTGAGGCGAGCCTTTACCTTAGGGGTTATATCCTCCGTATAAGGCCCTGTGTAAGCGACAGGAGTCTTGGCAACGTCCAGTACCAGCGCCATGCCTTCCTCCTCTCCTACGGCTTCTATGGCCTTTTGGATGGCATCCAGGATGGGAGCGATGAGTTCCTCTCGCTTAGCCTTGAGAGTTTCATCGGCCTGGAGCAGGAACGCCTGGATATTCTTATCGCTCTGCTGGAGTTCCTGGATGCGGCGTTCCTTGATGGTCTCGGGTGTAGACGCATCCATAGCCACAGCCTGATAATCGGCATACTTCTTATTGAAATCCTCCTGCATGTGACGGTACTCGGCCTTGAACTTATCGCTTTGTTCCTTGAGCAATGCCTCGGCATTAACCTTGCCGGGCATAGCATTGAATATCTCGTCGGAGTTGACAATACCAAGTTTAACCTGCGCAACAGCAAGAAGCGGTAGCAATGCCACCAATAAAAACAGTATTCTTTTCATAGCTTTACTTTATCGGATTATCTACTTGCAAAGGTAGTGTTTTTATTGCAATGAACCAAGCAAAGGATGGTAATAAATCAAGAGCGTGACACTCCACCACCTTTTCATGACCATATAAAAACAAAACAACGCCCGGCGTTGCCGTGACGTTGCGTTATCCTTGAGCCTCCAGTCGGATTCGAACCAACGACCCCGAGATTACAAATCACGTGCTCTGGCCAACTGAGCTATGGAGGCAATAAAAAGGGTAAGCGACCTACATCGCGCCGCTACAACCTGCTACCCTTGCTTCGGTCAAGACCTGGGGGATTCACGGGGAGCTGGCCGTATAGGACTTACCCGACTGCAAAGGTACTACTTTTTTTTGTATTGACAAGCATTTTCAGGCCAAAATATTTACGCCTCGCGTCATGCGCCATAATAACACGCCGTCTATCAACCGGTTGCACCCGAAAATATTTTTCAGCACGACCGTAGTGCCGACCCGTCAACCGGGCCCGAAAGCATCACTTCACGTCAGTGATCGAGGTTTTATCCTTGTCGGCGGCCGCAGGCATGGGGGTGCGCAGGAAAGTCGGGAAGGTGTAGTAGACGTTGAACGCAAAGCCGATGCTACCGTTGCGTGTTCCGTAGCCCGGCACAAACCACGGTTTGCCGCTAGGCTGTTTGTTCTCGGCAAGCAGCGAGTGGTACTTGATTTGCCACCCAAGCGCCCACTCGCGGTGTATCTTCACCTTGAGCCCGGCAAGTGCCTCAAACCACAGGGCCCGGCCGTTAGTGCCCTTGATGGCGGTAGTGACCTCCTCGCCCCAGTAGGAGTTGGAATACTTGATATCGGCAATGTCATAGCGGAACAAAGAGCCACCCAGCCTGACACCAAGGAAGGCCTGATAGTCGGGCGAATTCTTGAACATGAAGTTATAATTGGCGCCCAGCTTGACATAGGGGGCGAACTTTCCATGATAAGTGAAATTGTGGTCGTCATCCTTGAGACGGGCATAGCCCACGCCCAGCTCGGCCACAGGCTGCAGCCTGTTCCACATGTTCATAGTGAAGCTGAAGTCCACGTTCATGTGGTCTTGCCCGCAAGCCATCAGCAGCAGGTCAATGAAGTTGAAGCCCACATAGGACTCAGTCAACTTGGGGTAGCGCGTGTAAGCATGGCGTATCGAGTCTTCGCGTTGCTCTTTCATGGCCTGCAGAGTGTCGCCTGTGAGATAAAGTTCCAGGGCTTTCTCGTCAACGTCCTTGCCAGGCAGCAAAGTGACGTTGGTCTTAGGTGCCACAGGAGTGATGAAACGCCTGCCCGAGGGCTTGTCCACGGTAGTGGAATCGGCCGTCTGTGCCGACGCACCGCCGGCAACCATCAGCACCGCTGCAACAGCGAGCAATATTTTAACGGTTTGTTTCATCATGCCTGCTATTATTTATTATTCTTGAAATAGACGCGAACAGTCTCAGAGGCCTCGTTGGTGACACGCTGATGAACCAGCACCACCGAGTCAACCAGGTTGTGGGTACACGCCACACGCTTGATGTCAAAGGCAAACGTTGCCCCGCACTCGGCGCTGGCAAAGTAAGGCTCCGAACTATATTCCATCGAGAGCGTATCGTTGACAGCGACCCCGGCCGTGGTCGTGATTTCCATCACCCACTGGGTCGAAGTCATGGTGGCACGCAAGGGCAAATAAGCCTCGCTGACGGCTTTACCACTGACATAGGCACTGTCCTTGGGGGCTCCAACGCCACGCAGCGTCACACCGTTCACGGTGACAGGCTTGCCATCACCGCCCGACATGTAGAAGCGCACCAACGGCAGGCTGTTGCTGCCGTCGTAGCAACTAGAGTCGCTGCACGCAGTCATCAGTCCCGTCGCGAGCACCGCGGCACACACTATGTAGAACAGACGCCTGTACATCACTTGATTTCCTCCGAGATTTCGTAGTGGTTGCGCTCAGGCGAATTGCGGGTGATGAGCTCGCCCAGGAAACCTGTGAGGAACAACTGGGTTCCCAGTATCATGGCTGTGAGCGCCAGATAGAAGTATGGCGAGTTGGTCACCAGTGTGTAGGGATGGCCGGTATACATGTTGTACAGCTTGAGTCCGCCCACAACCGCACACGCGATAAAACCGATGAAGAACATCAGGCTGCCCAGCAAACCGAAGAAGTGCATGGGTTTGACGCCAAACTTGGCATGGAACCACAGCGTGAGCAGGTCCAGATAGCCGTTTACAAAGCGGTCCAGGCCAAACTTGGTGACACCATACTTGCGGGCACGGTGCTGCACCACCTTCTCACCAATCTTGCTGAAGCCAGCGTTCTTGGCCAGATAAGGCACGTAGCGGTGCATGTCGCCATAGACCTCGATGTGCTTGACCACATCCCTGCGATACGCCTTGAGGCCACAGTTAAAGTCATGCAGGTTCTTGATGCCGCTCACCTTGCGCGCAGTGGCATTGAACAGCTTGGTGGGGATGGTCTTAGACAGCGGGTCGTAGCGTTTCTTCTTCCAGCCGCTCACGAGGTCATACCCGTCCTCCTTGATCATGCGGTAGAGTTCGGGGATCTCGTCGGGAGAGTCCTGGAGATCGGCGTCCATGGTGATCACCACATCGCCCTGGGCACGTTCAAATCCGGTATACAACGCGGGACTCTTGCCATAGTTGCGGCGAAAGCACACCCCCTTGACGGCGGGGTTCTCTTCGTGCAACTTGTTGATCACGTCCCACGACGTGTCGGTGCTGCCATCATTAATAAGCAGCATCTCGTAAGTGAAATCATGCTCTTTCATCACCCTCTCGACCCAGGCAACCAGCTCGGGAAGCGACTCGGCTTCGTTATATAGGGGAACAACTACTGAAATGTCCATTATCTTGTGTTATGTCGTTTAGTTTTAGTATCTTCTATCGTTTATTAAAATCTCACACCTGGCGCGCGCGACGCGACAAGGCCGGTGACCATGCACATCACCATCCCCGACAGGTTGGTCATCACAAACATGTTGAGCGCATAGCTGAACGCCGATGGCAACTGGTTATTGTCCACCACGTCTTGCATCTCGGCCACGATGGGCAGTCCCTTGGTCTCGGGCATGCTCTTGTAAGTGTCTATGAGCATCTGCATCTGGTCGTAGAGATAGCCAGGCCTGAGGTATTCAAGGGTGAGGTAGGTCGCCAGCAAGGTGAAAACCGTGCCAAAGAAGATAGCCACGACACCCATGCGCCACGTGCCCCACATGCCGCATTCACCCTCTGTCTCAAGGAAAAAGCGGCGCTGCAGCACGTAGACCAGCAACGGCCCCATCAAGAGCATGACCATAGCCACGACCGAGAGCAAGGGCACACGGTCGCTATAAATAGCAGTTAGCGAAATAGCGGTCGTGTATAACGCAATGGGCACGGCGTTGTCCATACCCCGCTTGATAATCATGTCGTTAATTTCCATAAATGCACTTCACATGAAATTTAACTACAAAATTACACCAAAGAATAATGATAACCAAAATTTACCTCATTTTTTTTCGAAAGAACAGACTTTAGAGTAAATCCTAGAGATAAACTAGAGGTAAACCCTAAGAGACTATAGGCAATCACACACACACCAGAGCACCACGCGTCCGCTCATCCCCTACCCCATAAAAAAAACCACGAGCCCCACCTTGGGGACCCGTGGCATCTTGTATCGTGTTTCTTCCCGCAAGAGGAAGAACCTTGTCATTATTTACTTGATAACCTGACCAGCTACGTTGTACTTAACGCCGTCCTTCATGATAACAACCTGACCGTTCTCGATCATCTTAACAGCCTTGCTTGCCTTCTCTACGTGGAGGTCGTTAACAGCTGTAACATGATCTTTGCTATACTTAATAGTTGCGCCAAAAGCTTTATCGTTAGCAGCTGCAAGATAGCTTGAGAAGCGGAGACCACCATACTGGCTTGAATAAGCAAATACTGCAAAAGGCTCAGTGTAAATTGTTACATCATTACCTTCCTCGATCTGAAAACCTTCAAGAGCGGGCATGCCTGTGGGTGAAGAGGCAAGTGTGTAATAGTACCACTGACCTGCGCCTGTAGTTTCGTCAGTATCCCAAACAATAG
>JAZQPG010000010.1:0-4677 GCA_045628365.1 Sodaliphilus sp.
TTAGACCAGATGTTTGCCGACGGCTTCCTTCAGATTCCATCTCGCGATGGACACCCTTGCCTTGGGCTATGTGATTCCCGCTATCAGGGCTCACTCGGGACTTGCACCCGTTAGACAATGCTCATGCCGAGCGTACTGCAACAGATGCCACCGGCAACAACTTTGTCGGTAGCATCTGCATGTAATAATGATAAAATATCTTCGCTTAAAAGCTATTAAGGCTCGCGGCCTTCAACGATGGCCTCGGTATCCTTAGCGATCATGTATTCCTCATCGGTCATCACGACAACAACCTTAACCTTGCTGTCGGGAGTGCTGATTTCACCCTCCTTGCCACGCCAGGTCTCATCGTTAACAACCTCGTCAATCTTGACGCCAAGGTATTCCAGGTTGCGGCAAACGACCTTGCGCGTACCGTACTGGTTCTCGCCGACACCACCGGTGAACGCGATGATGTCAACGCCATTGAGCTCAGCAGCATAGGCACCGATGGTCTTGAGGATGCGCAGCTCATACATGTCGAGAGCAAGCTGAGCCTTCTTGTCACCCTTCACCTCGGCAGCATCAACGATCTCGCGCATGTCGCTGGAGATGCCTGTTACGCCCAGCACACCGCTCTGCTTGTTGAGGATGTTGAGCATATCCTTGGCAGTGAGGTTATATTTCTCCATGAGATAGAGCAGGGCGCCGGGATCAACATCACCCGAGCGGGTACCCATCATGAGGCCCTCAGTGGGAGTAAGACCCATGGTAGTGTCAATGCTCTTGCCATCCTTGATTGCAGTGATGCTAGCACCATTACCAATGTGGCAGCATATAATCTTCTTACCCTCGGGGCTCACGCCAAGCATCTCGCACACGCGTGTTGCCACGAAACGATGGCTGGTGCCGTGGAAACCGTAACGGCGCACGTGGTCCTCAACATAGTATTTCTCGGGCAGAGCATAGCGGAACGCCTTGGGCTCCATGGTCTGGTGGAACGCGGTATCAAACACTGCAACCTGAGGAACACTAGGCAACACGGCGTCGATAGCCTCGATCCCCTGCATGTTAACGGGGTTGTGAAGCGGAGCAATGCCGTAGCATTCCTTGATCATGGCCTTAACCTCGTCGGTGATGAGCATACTCTTGCTGAACTTCTCGCCACCATGCACAACGCGATGGCCCACGGCGTCGATCTCTTCAAACGATTTGATGCAGCCATATTCCTCGTTGGTGAGCACGTCAAGGATTGACTTAATGGCACCCACGTGGTCCTTGATGTCCAGGTCTATGTTCTTCTTGCTACCGTCTTCAAACTTGAGCTTGATAAACGCATCGGGCAAACCGATTTTTTCTACACCGCCCTCAGCGAGAGTCTTGTTTTCTTTAATCTCGATAAGCTTATACTTTACCGAACTGCTACCGCAGTTAAGAACTAGGATATTCATTATAATTATTTTATAGGTTTAAATTACTTGTTAATTGCCTGGTTACATGTAAGCAGCACTGTGCGGTAGATATCGTCATCGCTGCAGCCGCGTGACAGGTCGTTGACAGGAGCCGCAAGACCTTGGAGCACGGGGCCAACGGCCTTGGCACCACCGATGCGCTGAACCAGCTTATATGCGATATTGCCCACTTCGAGGTTGGGGAACACCAGTACGTTTGCCTTACCGGCGATGTGGCTGTCGGGAGCTTTGCTAGCCGCAACACTGGGAACGATAGCAGCATCGGCCTGAAGTTCACCGTCAATCTGCAGGTTGGGGTTCATCTCGAGAGCCATCTTGGTGGCTGCCACGACCTTGTCAACCTTTTCGTGCTGTGCGCTGCCCCATGTAGAGAAACTGAGCATAGCGATCTTGGGCTCAATCTCGGCAAGCGCACGTGCGGTCTTGTCGGCCGACACAGCAATCTGGGCAAGTTCCTCGGCGGTGGGGTCGGGGAGAACCGCACAGTCGGCAAATACCATCACGCCGTTCTCGCCATAAGGAACACCCTCGGGCATGAGCATGAGGAATGCACCCGACACGACACTCACACCGGGAGCGGTCTTCACTACCTGGAACGCAGCACGCAGCACGTTGCCGGTGGTATTCATTGCGCCAGCTACCTGACCGTCGGCATCACCGTTCTTGATTAGAAGGCAACCCAAATACAGGGGATCGTTAATCTTCATGCGGGCATCAGCGATAGTGACACCTTTCTTCTTACGCAGCTCGTAGAAGAGCTGGGCATACTTCTCGACAGCCTCGGTGTCGGCGGGGTCAACAAACTGTGCTTTATTGATATTGGTGAGTCCCAGCTCGCCAGCCTTGGCAAGGATTGTCTCTTTGTTGCCAATAAGAATAACTTTGGCAACGCCGTCAGCAATCACACGGTCGGCGGCACGGAGTGTGCGGGGTTCAGTACTCTCAGGTAAAACGATGCGCTGGGGATTGGCAATCGCATTTTGTTTAAGTTTCTCAAATAGAGGTTCCATATCTTTAATGTATTTTATTTTGAGGTCATCCATGCCGCCTGGTGCGGCCGTTTCATCATGCAAATTTAGTCATTTTTTCTCTATCAGCATAAAGCTTCGGGGGCAAAATTTCATTAATATATTATAAAATGTCAAATTCATTTGCGATAAACTAAGGTTTGTTGTAATTTTGTGTCGCAATTCACAAGATTGTGGCAATGTTTAGAATCAAAAAACTCTACATATTCATTCTGAAGACCTTCCTTCCATTGTTCATGATGACGTTCTTCATCTGTCTGTTCATCGTGATGATGCAGTTCCTGTGGAAGTACATTGACGAACTGGTGGGCAAGGGTCTTAGCATTGACGTCGTGGCCGAGCTGTTCTTCTATGCAGCCCTGTCCATGGTGCCGCTTGCACTTCCGTTATCCATCCTGCTGGCATCGCTGATGACATTCGGAAACCTGGGAGAACACGTTGAGCTCACGGCGATGAAATCGTCGGGCATATCGCTCACCAAGGTGATGGCGCCGCTCATGGTTTTCCTCTCCCTCGTGGCCGTGGGTGCGTTCTTCTTCCAGAACGACGTGCTGCCCAAGACACAGGTAAAGATGTGGACTCTGATGTTCTCAATGCGACAGAAGACCCCCACGCTCGACATCCCCGAAGGAGCGGTCTACAGCCAGATTCCCGGTTACAATCTCTACGTCAAGCGCAAGAGTAAGACCAGCGACATGCTCTACGGCATGCTCATCTATGACGTGTCATCGGGCACCGGGTACCCGCGCATCGTGGCAGCCGACTCCGGAAGGTTGTGCTTCACACCCGACAAGCAGCACCTCGTGCTAAACCTGTACAATGGCAAGTGGTATGAGGACATGAAGTCGGGCGCATCATCTCAAATGGGCGAGAAACTCTACCGCCGCGAGTCATTCTCGGACAAGGAAATCATCATCAAATATGACGCAAACTTCACCCGCATGGACGAGGATGCGATGCGTCAGCAATACGTAGGCAAGAACATCACCGAGCTGCAGCACACCATAGACTCTGTGGGACTACACATCGACTCTGTGTCCATAAGCATCAGCAACGACCTGCGCAACATGCCTGTGTGCGGAGTGCCGCCACGAAAATTTGATTTCAGCGACAAGAGTGGGCAAAAGCGTGTGCTTAACAAGGTGCAGCTCAAGCAGCCCCTTGACTTTGACTCCATCATGGACGCCATGTTGCCGTCTCAACGACTGATGCTCATCGAGCAATCCTTGTCATCGACAATGAACAGGAAACAAGACCTTGAGTTCCGCGGCTACGGCCTCTCGGACGACAATTTCACCATGCGCCGTCACGAGATAGAACTGTGGAAAAAGTTCACACTGTCGCTTGCCTGCATCATCTTCTTCCTCATTGGTGCACCCCTAGGAGCCATCATACGCAAGGGCGGTCTGGGAATGCCCATCGTGCTATCGGTGATACTGTTCATCATTTACTACATCATCGACAACATGGGATACAAACTCGCACGTGACGGACGATGGGTAGTGTGGCATGGCATGTGGCTAAGCTCGGCACTGCTACTCCCCCTGGGCATGTTCCTAACCAGCAAAGCCGTTAACGACTCGGCAGTGTTCAACCCCGACGTGTGGATGAACTTCCTGCGCAAGGTCACAGGAATGCACCAGGTGCGCAAACTCGCTGTCAAGGAGATGGTTATCAACGATGTTATCGAGCAGGAAGCCATCAGCAGGGCCAACGAGTTCAAGGAGGCCTGCAACGCATTCCTCGAGAAACACAAGAAACGTCAGGGATACGTGCAGTACTGGATGTACGGCTACGACAAGAAAACGCTCAAGTCACTTGCAGCCCAGCTCGACTCCCTTGTCGATTACTTGTCTAACTCTCAGGAGCAAATGGTCATCAACAAGGCCATGGACTATCCCATCATACGCCAGTTGCTCACTTATCACCCGACCAATTATCCACGGCTGGGCATGGCGTTTGCCATCCTGTTCCCGGTGGGCCTACCCGTGTATCTACTTGGACTGCGTCATCAGCACAACCTCAAGCGAGACCTCAAGCAAGCAGTGAAAGTTACCGACCAGCTCATAGCCATCCTCGAGGGCAACTACACCCGCGAGATGGAATACAACCCGGCTTAAAGCAATTTCCCACACACAGTCACTGCAACAACTGCAGCCCCCCCCACAATCACCGCAGCAGGAGTAACCCTCCTGCGT
>JAZQPG010000011.1:0-5883 GCA_045628365.1 Sodaliphilus sp.
CTCCACTGCACGTCGAGGGTGCGCTCGCTACGCTTGCAGATGATGTAGAACGAGCCGTCGCTTTGACGCTCAAATCGCCACAATTGAGCATCAACGCCTACATACTCCCACAGGTGCACATTGAAGCCGTCCTCGTTAACATGATCATCACTAACATGTTCCTGATACTCGCTTGCGCCGTCTAGACAGTATTTCTCGTCCTTTGCAGCGTGGATAGAGTAATAACCGTTACCACGATACCTGAGCACAAACTGCTGGTTGATATTGTTGTTGCTTGAAGTCCAAATGTGGATTTTGGTATCATTAGCCATATTTCCACCTGATACATCAACACTAAAGTTGGGATGTACGAAGTGGGTGATGGTGAATGTCATGCCATCAACAGGGTCGGCATAGTCGGGGTCGGTAAGCTCCATCATGGGCTTGTCCTTGTCGGGACCATAAGCCACTGTGCGGTAGAAGCGGCCGGCATAGTCGGGGGCAATATATTTGTCCATTCGTGTGCCGTTGTCGTCCACGGGGATGAACTTCCACTTCTGGGCATTAGAGGTGTTTTTGGAATAGATTGTAATGCTTTTCCCCTCTGAGCAGGTTCCGCTGGGAAGGTCAAGCGCGAAGCCTTCGTTGCACTTGGTGAGAAGCTGGCACACGCCGTTGCCCTCGTCCACAATCTTCCACTTCACAGCATCGGTGTTGTCGTTGTTCCAAAGCTGGACATTCGTGCTGTTTTCGGCTTTACCTCCGTTCACATTAAAGTATCTGCTGGTGTGGATGTCGCGGATGCGGTAGTAGCCGCCGCCTGCATCTTCAACCTGCATGATGTGGCCGCTGTTGCGGGAGATCACGACATCGCTGCCATCACGGTCAAGGTCGCATTGACCCATTTTGCTGCTGTCGTATACACCGTTTGATTGACAATAAACTGTGTAATTCTCCTTGCCCATGAGAGCATAGCTCTCGTCGGCAACGGAGACAATTTTGTAGTAGCCTGTCGCAATTGACCATGCAGGACTTGCTGCGGTAATGAACATAATTAGGGCCATTACCAGTCTTGAAAAACGTGTCATTTTTAGATGAATAGTAGTAATGTTTAATATTATGTAAGTACGCGAAATAATCGGTGATAATTTCTATAAAAACACGCAAAGGTACATATAATTAATTGATTAAAGATAGAATGATATGAATATTTAACTAAAATTGGTATCCTTTTACTGATTTTTAGGCTTTGAAACAGTAATCTTTATAAACTACAGATTACACAGATTGTTTAATGAACATCTTTTATTAAATCCGCGATTTCCCCGAGGGGTTTTGTTAAACTACAGATTGCACGGATTAAACAGATTGTTTAATGAATATCTTGCGTTAAATCCGCGATTTCCCCGAGTTCCCCGAGAGGTAAACGAGGTGGGGGAGAATGAAAAACCGCCGTGCAGCGCGAGCCACACGACGGTCCAACTTTACACTTGCAGTTAATGAGTATTATTTGATGGTTTTCTTAATATCTTACAAATGTTGGTTTTATTTGAGCACCTTGGCAGATGACTTGGTGCCATCGGTATAGGTCACTACCATGATGTTGATGCCCACGAAGGGGTTGTCGTTCTCGACACCAGCAAGGTTGTAGTACTTCACGCTTGCCACTTCCTTGTTCTCAACGTTGACCTCATCGATTGCAGTCACGATACCGGGATCTTGGAAAGTAACGGGATAGTGAAGGTCGAAGTAGAATGCACCGATGATGGGATCATTGGCAGCGTTGGTGCTGATGCCTTTGCGTGCGGGAGCATACCTATTGCTGTGACTGAGAGTGTTCATGTCGTAATAGTACATGATAGCCTTGGGAACGTCGTCGGGGACTTTGGTGGGCTCAGAGTCGCTCACACCGCCCTTGAGGACAACGATTCGTCCGAATACCCTGTTCTGGAAGTGCTCGAGGAACGCGCTTGTGCTTTCATCCTGAACATCGCTGCCCCACATTACAGTGGGAGGATTCTTTCCGTCATGGGTAATCATGCACATGCCTCTGTCGTTAGCCGACACTCCTTCATGTGCCATCAGACCAGTACTGTTGATGTTGTCGGTCTCCTTGGCATTGTAGACAACTGTAATTCTCTCGCCTTCGAAGTTGTCATCAGCAAGTGTGCTAGTAATTTCGAATTCCTTGCGGCTCATGCTGCCCAACGTTTGATATGTGCCATAATTGTCCAGTGACATTGTCTCGAAGTAGCTTTTCTGGTTATCGAGTACAAGGCTAGCCTCGTTAGCGTTGGTTCCGTTATAGCTCAGACGCAGGTAGAACATCCAGTACCACTTTCCTGTGGTTTTGTCTTGCTGCTTGTAAGGAATTACATTCACGTGGCGGTAGTTGTTGGTCACGTTTACACCAGGTACTAACTTACCTGCACCATATTCGCCGGAAGCATTTGTAACTTCGCGGCAGAATGTCCAGTCTTTATATTCATCAGAGAGGGGCTGCTTGATGTACTCCGAGTTGAGATTGAGCGAAGCAAGGTGCATGTTCTGCACTTGAACGTCGCGCAGCTCGGTGCAATTGCTCAGGTCGAGCTTGTGAAGCCAGGGACCCTTGCCAATCTGGCGCGCGTTACCGCTCTGATTGGCAGTGATAGTCAAGTCGACGGGAAGGAGCACCCACTTTTGTGCTTCAACGCCGGCGTCACTCCACAGCTGGATGTTAGTACCGTCCTTGAAGTCGCCGCCAGCGACATCCAGCACGCTTGTTCCATTCACTTTGCTTATAATCTTAAAAGAGCCGTCTTCGTTGCGGACAAATGCGAACAACTGTGCAGCATTGCCATTGTAGGTCCAGAGTTGGATATAGGTTCCATTGTTAGGAGACGCACTCCTTTCATCAAGGCACTTGCTGGTGTCATGATTGGGCTTGATTGAGTACCAGTCTTTGCCGTTTTCATTCGTTACCCATTCAATCTTGAACTGGTGATGTGTGGCATTGCGATCAATGGTCCAAATCTGCACATTGGTGCCTTCCGCTTTTCCGCCACCGGCGCAGTCCATACCGAGTGAGTTGTCTTTATGGCATACGATGTTATAGACACCATTATATACGTAACCCTTGCTTGCGCCGTAGGCCGACTTGAGCAGCCATATTGACTGGAGCTTGGGGTTGCCTGTGAGGTCAAGCTTATAGTTGGGAGTTGCAAATGCGTGCAGGAACACGAGGTTGGGGAACTTGTCCACGAGGTTCTGCAGGCCATCGTTGTTAGTGGTACCGCCATTGTAGCCATACATGGAGTCGAAGATTGCAAGCTCCTTCATGTTCTCGTTTGTGTTATCGGCCTTGATGGTCCTCAGGTCGAAGTTGTGGCACGCCTGGAAACGCTCGAGAACGGGGAACTGGTCGAGGTCGATATCGGTCAGGTAGTTATTGCTCAGGTTGAGGAACTTGAGTTTCTTCAGGTCGTAGATGTGCGAACTTGAAAGAAGTGCGCCTGTCTTGAAATC
This sequence comes from Sodaliphilus sp., assembly GCA_045628365.1. Taxonomy (GTDB): domain Bacteria; phylum Bacteroidota; class Bacteroidia; order Bacteroidales; family Muribaculaceae; genus Sodaliphilus. The sequence goes on from JAZQPG010000011.1 coordinate 3,487, forward strand.
GGCATAGTCAAAGTTGACATACTCAAGATTGGTGTTGTACCGCAGGTCGACACCAGAGGGATCAATGCGAGAATAGTTGCCACCATAGTTGGTGAAGTCATCACCGGGGATGTGGCGGCTCATGTCGAGTTTCTTGAGATTGGTGAAGTACTCGATACCGATGAGGTCTTTTACACCTTGAAAGTGCTTTGGGTAAGACGTTGCAGACGCGTCGGTAGTGTAGTCGCCATACTCGCCCAGCTTGTCAAGCTCGGTGACAGCCTCGCAGTCGATAACCACCTTCTTGCCGCTGGTGTAGAAGTCGCTGAGCGTAGCGTTGCGTTCAACAGTCTTGCTGCTGGTGTTATACAGCTTGGCGAAACCATTCTGGCACAGGTAGTTCTTAAAGTAGATGTCGTTGACAAACGAACCCGAAACAGGCTGGAGATACCACTTCTGGGCATCCGAGTTGTTGGACTGGTAAACCTGGATGTTTTTACCGTCACTGGGAGCACCGCCGCCAGCCATGTCAAATACCATGTTGGAGTTCTTCTTGTTGCGGATAGTGAAAGTGCCATCGCTGTTCTTTTCGAGTTTCCACTTTGTCTCATCGGCAGTACCTACCGAGTAAAGCTGCACATCATCGCTATTGGCAGGAGTTGATCCGTTTCCCATCAAAACATCCAAGAACATGTTACAGTAACTTGCCTTGATGTTGTAGTAACCCAGGTCGTTGCCGGTGAGGGGGATGAACCTGAAGTAGCATGCTGCGTCGGTATTGCTGAATGTCCAAACCTGGACGGTGGTTCCGGCAGCCGTACCTTTACCATTGATATTAACACAGAAGCTAGGGTTGGCCTTACACAGGAGAGCGAACTCACCGTCAAGCACCATGAGTTTCTTACCACTGTAAGTGCCACCGTCGGGGATGAAATAACCGCGCCGGGCATCATCAACAGTAAAACTGTCTGCAAACGCGATGTTTGTAACTGCGGCAAACATCACAAGGGCAATTGCGATTTTTGAAATAAGTTTCATTTCAAGTCTAAATGAGTTTGTTAGTAATGTAAAGTTAAGTGTAATTCTAGTAAAATTTTGTTTTTTCACAAAACGATGCAAAGTTACATATATTTTCTTGATAAACGTATATAAATCAATGTAACTTTAACAATAATTAAACATTAACTATATATGTTTGTGATATAAGGCTTTCTAGTAGGAAAAAAGTTTGTAAAAGTTGCTGGTAGGAGAATATTTTTTTGTGTATTTTTTTGCATATATGCAGGTGTTGTGGCAAGTGTGTCGCTGACCGCTGGTCCGCATGCGCTATTATCCGACTGGGGTTAATAACGCTTCGCGATATGTCGCGCCTGTGGCGCTCTGTGTTGCCACGTTTGAGTTTTCGAGACAAAAACCGGGATAAACCATGGGCATCCGCTGTGTGTCTGGTGCTTTGTGTTACTACGTTTTGGGGTCTCGAGACAAAAACCGGGATAAACCATGGGCATGCGCTGTGCCTGTGGCGCTCTGTGTCGCTGTCGACATGGGCATGCGCTGTGCCTGTGGTGCTTTGTACTATTACGTTTTGGGGTCTCGAGACAAAAACCGGGATAAACAGGTGATAAAGCATGTCGCGGCGTTGTTCTGCTTTCTTTCGACGGCCGTAGGCCATCGGTTGCGATGCATGTTCCCGGTCTGCTGATCTCCTCTCCCCCAAAAAAACTCGGCAACCAGCGTTTTGTGCTGATTGCCGAGCGGGAGATATTATCTCAATAAAAACGGGGGAAATAGATTTCCTGTTGGGCAAAGGGTTAAATGGTTATGAGGTTAAACCTTTAAACCTTTAAACCGTTATTCAAGCTATTACTTGATTACCTGACCTGCCACGTTGTACTTAACGCCTTCGCGCTCGATAACTACCTGGCCGTTCTCCATGTACTTGCGAGTCTTAGAAACCTCGGTGTTGAGATCCTTAACTGCAGTTACAGTAACCTCGAATGTGAAGTTGGTGGGAGTTACAGTTGTGGGCTCCTCGGCGGGAAGCTGGATCTGCTGGAGAACTTCCTTACCGTTGTCGCAAGCGTAGATGTTGTTAGCATAGTCCCAAGCGATGTCGTTGAAACCGCGGATGCTTGAAACTGAGAGGCTGTGGATCTCGTTGAGAGCGATGCCGTTTTCAGTCTTCTCAACATTGTAGACACCCAGCAGGTTGTTGCCCTTGGGAATTGCGAGCATTGTGTAGTCTTTGTTCCAAGCGATACCACCGCCGCGAACTTGTGTCAGGATGTCACTGTAGTCCTCTACCCACTCACCATCAACGAGCGAAACGTGCTTGATAGCGGGCTGAGCCTCGTTGGGCTTGTCACGGTACTGAGTGTACCAGATACCCTTACCATCCTCGTCCATAGCCAGAGATAC
>JAZQPG010000012.1:0-11757 GCA_045628365.1 Sodaliphilus sp.
GCGGAAAGTGCATGTCCTCGGCATCCATTGCCTCAACGAGACGGCGCACGGCCTCGACCATGACAACCACGTTGCTTGCCTTCATCGAGATGACCACCTCCATGAAGTTTTGCTCAACAAAGACGCGCAGGAATTCCATCACGCTCTCCACCATGCCGGCGGCGGTGTTGCCATAGCGGCTCATGATGCGGTCGCTCAAGGAGCCGTGGTTCACGCCCAGGCGCACCGCGGTGCCGTGCTCGCGGCACAGCTCGATGAAGGGCACCAGCGTGTCGTGGATGCGCTGCAGCTCGGCCTGGTACTCCTCGGGGGTGTACTCGAGGGTCTTGAACGTGCGGGCGGGGTCAACGAAGTTGCCGGGGTTGATGCGCACCTTGTCGGTGAGCGCGGCGGCGGCAAACGCTGCACGGGGGTTGAAGTGGATGTCGGCCACGAGGGGCACGTTGCAGCCCTGCTTGCGCAGCAGGTTGCGTATCATGCCTATGCTCTCGGCCTGACGCACGCCCTGGGCGGTGAGTCTCACGTAGTGAGCCCCTGCCAGAGCGATGCGTGTGCACTGCTCGGCGCTGCGTTCCACGTCGTCGGTAGCGGTGTTGGTCATCGACTGGACGCGCACGGGATAGTCGCTGCCCAGCGGGGTGCCACCCACGTTGACGCTAACGGTCTCGCGGCGGCTATAGTTGAAGAAACTGTCGTCAGTTGGTCTTGTATTCATATTTGATTTGTGCCAAGTCTTGGTTAGCTTTTTCGATTTTAGCGCTCAGTGAGGCGCGGTGCTCGTTGACTGCTGCGGCTGCCTCGGGGCACGAGCCGGCGAGGATCTGAGCCGCGAGGATGGCAGCGTTCATGGCGCCGTTGACGCCCACCGTTGCCACGGGTATGCCGGGAGGCATCTGGATGATGCTGAGCATGGCGTCGAGGCCGTCGAGCATGCCCTTGATGGGGACACCAATGACGGGCAGCGCGGTGCTGGCGGCGATCACGCCGGGCAATGCCGCTGCCATGCCGGCGGCGGCGATGATGACCTTGATGCCGCGGCCCTGGGCATTGCGGGCAAACTCCTCGACCTGTTGCGGTGTGCGGTGGGCCGAGAGTGCGTTGACTTCGAAGGGGATCTTGTGGTCGTTCAACCAGTTACAAGCTTTTTCCATAACGGGCATGTCGCTTGTGCTGCCCATGATGATGCTAACGAGTGGAGTCATTGTTTTATTTTTTAAGTTATTCAGAGCGCGCTGGGGCGTCTTTTCAGAGCGCTTCGCTTTTCAGCGGGGGGATTACCCGAAGAGTTTCATCGCGAAGGTGACGCAGGCATAGCTGCACGTGAATCCGGCAAGCACCTGCCACACGTTGTGCCTCTTGAGCACCAGTCGCCCGGTACCCAGGATGCCCGACAACAGGATGGCCAGGATGAGCACCCAGAACAGGTTGAAGGCACTCAGTCCCTGCACGTGAATCTGGTAGATGAGCGCCACGAGGCCTCCCATGCCGGTCATGTGGGCACTGATTTTCCACTTGAGGTTAATCAGCGAGGTGATGATGAGCGCCAGGGTGATGCCCACGGCATACATGACAAACCACTGAGGCGAGTGGTGGTCATAGAGGTAGTAGGCGGCCGCGATGTAACATGCAATCGAGAACAGATAGGGAACAATGCGTTCCCGCGGAGTCTTGAGCGCCTTGTTGGTGACGAAGCCATAGTGGTGCAGCACGCTGATGCAAATCACCGGCAAGATGCACGTGAGTCCCATCATGATGAGCACCACGGTGATGCGCGTGCCCAGCGGCAGCGAGCACATCACCGAAGCCCACAGCGCCACGATGCACCCATAGGTGGGCACGAGCATGGGGCTCAGCACCGACGAGGTGATATGGGAAAGTCCCGAGGTTATTTTAAACAGAGTGAATCGTCCTGCCATTATCTCAGTAAAAAGTAGTGTTATGCGTTGTATAAGTAGTTATTAACTCTTGCGGTAGACCTTGCGCTTGCTCGACGGCGGTATCTGCATCTCGTCGCGGTACTTGCCCACGGTGCGCCTAGCCACGTTATATCCCAGTTCCTTGAGCGCCTTGACGATGGCGTCGTCGCTGAGGGGGTGGGTCTTGTCCTCGGCATCCACGATCTTGACGAGTTCGATCTTGATGCGCCGTGTTGCCACGGTCACCTCGTTGCCGTCCTTGTCGGTGCACACGCCTTTCTCGGAGAAGAGCGACCTCATCTTGATGGTACCCCATGGCGTGAGCGCATACTTGTCGTTGGTGGCACGCGACATGATGGACGCGTCGCGACCCGTGATTTCGCTCAGGTCCTTGAGCGTCATGGGCTTGAGTTCGCGCTCGTCACCGCCCGAGAGGAAATAGTCGCGCTGGATGGTGATGATTGCCTGTATGGTCTGTGCGAGCGTCTTTCGCCTCATGCTGAGCGCCTTGACCAGCAGGTCCACATCGGTGATGTGCTTCTTGAGCTGGTCGCGAATGGTCTTCTCGTCCTGCGTGAGCGGCCTGTGTCCCTCGGTTTTCTCATATTTCATCATCGCCTGCCTGCTGCTCACGGCCACCGAGAGCTCAGGAATGCGGTTGGGTATCTCGGCCACCACCTCGTCATTTTCAACGCTGATGATAAACGTGTGAGAGATGGCGTTGTTGCCGTTGAGCCCGTCGGTCGAGAACGGCGCCCCGGGCTTGGGGTTGAGCCGGCGTATCACGTGCCACAGGTCCTCCACCTCATCGAGCGAGATACCCATACCGCGGGCTATGCGGTCGGGGTGGTTGCTGACCATGTCGTTGTAGTAGTTGGTGACCATCTGCTTAGCCTGTTCGGCCAGCGGATGGGTGCTGTGCTCAAGCTGCAGCATGATGCACTCGGGCACATTGCGCGCGGCAATGCCCGGAGGGTCAAACGTCTGCACCACCTGGAGCACCTCGTCCACCTCATCGGCCGAGGTGTACTCATACTCCCTGAAGGTGATGTCGTCGGCAATCTCGCCGATGCTGCGGGTGAGGTACCCCCAGTCGTTGAGGTTGCCCACGATGAACTCGGCAATGGTGCGCTGGTGCTCGGTGAAGTCACACTCGTCGATTTGAGGAGCCATGTGCTCTAGCAAGGACTCACCCTGGTCGCTGTTGTTCTCGCCATAGGCCGGAATGGAAGCGGCCACCTCGCCGCGGCTGTTGTACCTGATGGCGTCCGAGCCAAAGTCGTCGACATTGTTGTTATAGTCGTCGTTATCGTTCGTCGTAGAGGATCGGGGGTCTCGGGGCGGAGTTGAAATCTCCGAGTCTTTAGTCTCAAGCGCGGGGTTGTTTTCGGTTTGTTTCTCGATGTACTCGAGGAGAGACTCCTCGGTGCCGTCGAGAGTTTCTCCCAGCAGACGGTTGAGCATCCTTGTGGTGCCCCTCTGCACCGCAACCTGCGTTTGCCTTTGTAAACCTGTATGTCCCATGATAGAAATAAATTAAAAGTTAGAGTGCAAAGTTACGATTTTTTTGCGAAAGACAAAAGGTAATCTCGCGTGCACGCGCAACTTTTTTGGTCAAAGAACACTACCAACAAAAATCAAAACAGCTTCTAATAATACTCAATCTCACGTTCCTGGACAACATCGTCATCCTTTTCATTGCTTTTTACAACCCTGATTGTCCAGTTTCCCTGCACGTCATATGTATATGTAATGGTCTTGGTGCCCGTTATCCTACCATCCTCGGCATACGTTTTCTCTTCAATAACATTACCATGGTCATCAAATGTGCGCCGAGTGCTAACATACCACTTGCCGGCAGTTGTTTCAGTGCTTACCGTAGCTGGCTGCTGTTTGTCATTATAGTTGATGCGTATATGAGTGCATGCGCCATGCCGCCAATAATAACTCTCGGTAAGACGCGCAATATCTCCATCAAAGACAAACGTCTGGGTGGGCTCGTCATTCAGTGTCCTGACCCACTTAGAGATCTTACCGTCTACATATACAAAATTTTCCTTCTGGATTCTACCATCAAGATAATCGTGAGTCATGCTCACGAGCATGCCACTTTCATTGCAGGTATAGTTTTCCTTGAAAAAGACCTTGTCCTGCGACTGGCGTGTTGCAGCAGTGATAAATCCGAGCTTATTGTACTCAAAGGAATAGACATACTTGACACCACCTTCTTCGTTATAGGAAGTCACAGCCATCAGCTTTCCGTCTGGGGCGTATGTGTTATCGTAGCAGTCCCAGCTTTCCGGATCTCGGCTTTTTGTGATAAAGCCTTTTACATTGAAGTCTAAAGTCCTTTCCCAGCTGCGCCTATAATAAGGAGGTTCCAGTCCCTGGCGCTGCAATTCCTGTATTTCTTCTTGAGTTAAGTAAACGGCCTTTTGGATATCATAAACGTTGACACGCTTAACCCTTCCCTTCATCTCTAGCTTCTGAAGGTCAGTGCGATTGTCAATGAATGCCTGCGCACTCAGGACAACACATGTCACAAGTGTAAATAATGTTGTAATGACGTATCTCATATTATTATTAGTTATTATTGCCACGAGCGCCGTATCAGGAGGAAAGAAGGTGGTGGGGTGAAATTAAGAGTGTTGATTCTTATCACACCACCTCAAAGTATAGTTCCGTATCCTCCCAGAGTGAGGCGTTCCCGGGGCGTCATTCCAGTGGTGACACCAGCTTTCCCTGCTTGTTAATGTAGCCTTTCTTGTTGCCTTTCTCCACCTTGGCCAGGCCGTCGTCCCAGGAGTAGATGTAGTCATACTCGCATGGCACCACTTCCTTGCCCTGCTTGTTGATGAATCCTTTCTTGCCGCCTTTCTCCACCTTGGCCATGCCATCGTCGTCCCAGGAGTAGATGTAGTCATACTTGGGCTCGACAATGACCTTGCCGGTCGCGGCGTCACAATATCCCTTCTTGCCGTTCAGCTCCACCTTGAACATGCCGTCGCTCTCGCTGTAGACATAGTCATACTTCTCCTTAAGCTTGTCCTTGACGTTAACGTCGGCCTTAGCATCGGCCTCGGCATCGTCGCCTTCGCCCTCAAACGACTCCTCGATGATGCCTTCGAGCTGCGCATCGAGTCCTGCCGAAGAATCGTCGGCATCCACGTTGCGCGTCGCCACGGTCTCGGTCCTTGCGGGCTTGCTGTCACTGTCCCTGCTGCATGCAATGATGCCCCATATGAGCAGTCCCAGCAAGGCATATATGATCACCATCCACAGCAAGCCCTTGAGGGGGCGAGGGATGGAATGATAGAATCCTGAGAAACCCTTGGTTTTCTTCACCTCCTGGTCATAGCGCTCAAAGAAGTGCTTGAAGTCGGGGTCGTTGCTAAAGCTGATGCGTGCCTTGTTGATGCAGTTGTTATAGAGCAGCCAGTAGCCGTAGCTCATGTCTTCCTCTCGCATGGCGCTCTCTCCGTTGCGCGGCCCGTTGGCGTTCATCTGGGGCTCGGCCATCGAGAGCAGGTCCAGCAGGTCGGCGCGCGTGTTGGGCACGGGGAAGTTTGCTATGAGGTCGAGCTTGGGCCTGTTGGCATCGGGGTTGAGCTTGAGCGCACTGAAGAACGACTCGCTCATCGTCTGCTTGCGGCTGTTGTAGGCGTCGAGCCGGGCTTGCAGGTCGCGCGCCGCGTTGGTGGCGCTGACGCCCGAGAAAGCATATCCGCACGCCTCGCACACGGCAGCCCCGGCCTTTACCTGCGCCCCGCAGCTGGGACACTTGAGCACGTTGCCATACTTGGTGCTCGCCAGCGGAGTGGGAGGCGGCACGGGAATTGCCCGCGGAGCCTGCTGCTGTTGCATCATTGCCAACTTGCCGTCGATGATGACATCGAGCTCGTCAAGGTCAACGCCCTCGGCAGCGGCACGCTTGTGCAGCACGCGGCGCTCGGTGGGGGTGATGACGCCATCGGCCAGCGTGGCGTCTATGAGTTGTTGCAGTTCGTTAGAAAAAGCCATTGTTGTAGAAGTGAGAAGAAGGGTTATTGTTGGGGCAGTGGCGGCGGTGCCAGTGTCACGATGCGGAGCACGCCGGGCACCTGTTCCAGCGGTTGCCAGTTGAGCATGCCGGGAGTCCACACCAGGGTATCCTTGTTAACCTTGCGCTCGGTGACGAGGCGGGCAAACTCGGTCTCGCTGAGCGGTCCCACCGCCTGACCGTCAAGTGCCACGTGGATGGGCGGTGTGGCGGGCTGAGGCATGGTAGCCATCGACCCGGGCACTTGCATCTGTGACATTGTCTGGTTCATCATGGCCACCATCTGGCGGGCCATTGCCATTCCCATGCCGAACTCTAAGAGCCGGTCGATGGAGTAAAAGCTGTCGTTGTCCATAGTAGATGAGTTGCTATAGTTGTGCGGGGGCAAGCAGCCCCCGCTGTTAGGTTAGTGGTGTGGGGGTCAGGTTGTGGGAGGGGTGGGTGCACCACCGCCGGGTACCGGGGGCATGCCGGGCACGGGAGGAGGCGTGGGCGCAGCAAAGAGGGGCGCAAGCTCGGCCACGTTGCCGGCGAGTTCCCATTGCGGCATACCCTGCTTCCACACGTAGGTTTGCGTGGTCACCTGCCCAGCCTGAGCCATCTGCTGCAGCTGCTGCATGTTGAACGGCCCGCTCTGCACGCCGTTAACGGCAATCATGTACTGCACGCCGGGCAGTGGCGGGGGAGCCTGCATGGCACCCTGCACCTGCTGTCCCATGGCACCCATCATGCCGGCCATCTGCTGTCCCATGGCGCCACCCATCATCATGCCGGTCATCATGCCGGCGGGATTCATGCCGCCACCGCCAGAGTCCATGGTGCCCATCTGGCCTAGGCTGGAGGCTGCTTCGCGCAGCACGCTTGCCTGCTGGTCGAGGGCGTGTGCGCCCATGTGGTTGCTCTCGGTCTGGAGACGCTGTGCACGCTGAGCCTCCTCGCGCTGGATGCGCATCGACTCCTCCATGTTCTCGAGCTGGATGCGCTGGGTCTCGCGCATGTTCTGGATATTGAGCTCGCCTTGTGCCTTGAGTGTCTGTGCAAGGATGTCGCCGGTGACGGCCTTCACCTGCAAGTAGGCATCGCTCTCCTTGTCCACGACGAGCTGGTTCACGTCGATGTGCTTCATCGTCACGCCGAACTCGTCGAGGCGTCCACGCAGGCGGGCCTCGATCGTCTCGCTGATCTGATCGATCTGACGGTCAAGCTGCACTACAGGCAAACCAAGCTCGAACGGCACGCTGGCCACGATGGACCTGATCTTGCGCGACATGGCGTCCTTGATCTGACTCTTGAAGCTGTCCAAGTCAAATTCCACCAGGCGGTTGAGCTTAATGAAGTTGCGGTAGTCCTCGAGCTGGAAGGTGATGGTGCCGTGTACCGAGACGGGCACGGGGATATCGGGCATGCGGGGATCGGCCACGTCAAAGTAAGGGATGGCAAACTTGACCTGGTTGTTGCCCTGGAGGTTGATGAAGTAAACCTCGGCCTGGAAGGGCGACTCGCCGCCAAAGGCCATTCCCACGATGCTAGCCAGCACGGGGAAGTTGGCTGTGGTGATGGTGTCGTCAAACGGGCCTTCGATAAAGTCCTGCAGTGGTCCGTCCTTCTGGTTGTAGACAAAGACCGCCACCTCGCCGTCCTTGACACGCAGGCTGCTGCCGTAGCGTATCGCGTTCTCGCGGCTTGTAGAGTTTGCGTCTTGGCCCTGCGGGCGCCATTTCCACACGAGATAGTCGGGTTCGTCACAGCGAATCACGTTCATCAATCCGCCGCTCTCACCCCTGGATTTTCCTAAGCCGAATAGTGCCATAATCGTTATGTTATTATGTCGTTATTTTTGCGGTTACTTATAGATTTCGTTGAGTTCCTTAGCCAGCTGTATGCCCGCCATGTAGAGCTGCTGGTCGAGCACAGGGCGGTAACGGTAGGCGAAGCGGTACTCAAAACCGTATGCAAATTTCTTGCCACCCTTGTCCTCGCTCTTAGAGGCTGCGCACAGCTGCTCATAGGCGGTGTAGATCGAGGTCTGTACCTTGTAGGTCGCCTTGATGCATGTCAGCTCGTCCATGTTGTAAAACTCGTCGCGCTGGGCAGCGAAACGCTTGAGCAGGTAGTCGCAGTACTCGGTGCTGGAGTAGTGGGAGTAGTCGATGAGCGTGCCGTCCCACAGGGAGTGCAGGCTAATCGAGCGGCCAAACCAGTAGAACTTGGCCTTGTTGCCTCCCAGGTCATCGTGGTGTCCCATGTGCATGGGCTGGTACTCATCGCCGGTGAGGTGCACCAGGAACTTGAGCGCGTCGGCATTGCCGGGGTTGCGCTTGAGCAGGCTGATGATGCTGTCCTTGGCCTGGAACAGGTAGTAGCCCTCGGCGAGCTTGTTGTTATATAGGTACTCGATGTCCTTGTCGGTCTTGCCTGCATCGATGTCCTGGAAGTGCCACTTGTCCTGACCCTCATAGATGGTGTCGCTCTTGATGTCGTCGGCCCACGACGAGAGAGCGACGAGGGCGCGTTCAAAGCCGAGGACATCATCCACGGCCTGACGAGCCTTGGGGGTAAGGTTGTGGTAGGCCACGTCGGCCACGATGCGGTGCCCCACGATGTTCCATGCCAGTGCGTTGCTGGCAACCATGATACAAAGGATAACTGCAATTTTCTTCATTTCAAGCCAATTGTTTATACGTTAGAGTTTAGTTCTTTGATTCCAGGTACTCGTCATACTCCCTTCCGGTGTACTTGTAGGCACCCAGGTCCTTGTTGAGCACCACCACGTGCGCGCCACCTTCATACCAGCAGTGCATTCCGTCCGGAATGCGTATTGTCACAGAGCCATGAGGAGGTATTGCCACGCCTTTTTCGCTGTCACGATAGCTGGCGGGTGAAACGTTGCTGTCGCTTCTCTTGTAATCTATGCAGTAGTCCGATGCAGCCACGTCTTGGTCGGTATTGTTCACGACAGTGGCATTGTACCAACCCTGGTCACCTCCCCACTCGGGTTCGTGACCAACACTCACGCCTGCAAGTTTGAGGGGTGACGATGCCTTCTTGGCCTTAGAGGCCATGTATTCCTCAAATCCCTTGTCCTTCATGCGCTTGAGCAGCTCGATGTCGGTAAGGTTGTCTACATATTGTCCTGTCATCCTGCCTTTTTCGATGTCACTCTCGCTAAACAAGAACAATCCCCTGGAGTCGACAACCGAAACGGCTGGGCCAACCATGGCAACGGTCAACTGAATGTTAGGGGTGAGATTAAGGATGTAAGTGCTGGAGTCAACGGGGGTCACGACCACGCTATCGGGAACGAATCCCGCGCAACCAAACGAGTCACACTCGGCAGACAGCGGATAAAGCGTGTGCACCGAGTCGGTGTTTCCGTTAATTGCATTCCTTGCCACCATTGTGGCAAACTGCTTGAGCATCGCTTCGGTATTCTCTTTCTCTTCCTGTGCTTTGCTCTTACAGCCCGTGGCAACCACAGCCACTGCAACCAGGACACTAACGATTAATAAAAGTTTTTTCATTGTTGTTTTGTTGGGTATTTGGTTATGATATGCAAAGATACTAATTTTTTTGAGAAAAAGCGGGTAACTGATGGGCAAAAAGCGGGTTTTCACGTTCAATTGTATGTAAAGGAGACTGAGGAATGGCTGCCCGAACGGCCCAAGCTGCCGAGCCGCCAGGAACCGGAGCGCCCCAACACCCCGCCCCAACCCACTTCCAGAGATGCCAGAAACAGGATCTCCCAGCAGATGCTAAACACACACCGGCGGCAATGATAAAACCACCTACAGGAGCGGCTTAGGCGGGCGGGGATGCTGTCTTGGATACAATAAGCGGTAAATGTAAAAAACACAGTAAGGGGGTTGTTGTTTGTTATACAATATAGTAGAGTGTTGAAAAATAATATGTTAAGTATAGATATTTTTTATCGGAATTATTTGTTTTTTCAAATTTGATGCTTTAATTTTGCATCAAGAAAACCAATATTGAAGTAATGCTTATGAAAACAAATGCATCAAGCAAAGTAGGACTGTCGGTCAACCACATGTCGGTAGACTGTGTGGTTTTGGGCCTGAGTGACAGCACCCTGTATGTCCTCCTCATCAAGAGAGGAATCAACGAAAACGGAAACACGATTTATGACTACAAACTTCCCGGTGGTCTCATCTACACCGATGAGGACCTGGATAGCGCTGCAGGCCGCGTGCTGCAGGAGCTCACCGGAGTGCGCAACCTGCACATGATGCAGTTCAAGGCCTTCGGGTCACGCGACCGCATCAGCGAGCGCGACCACAAGTGGCTCGCCGACACGCTTCACCAGGAAATCAAGTCGCTGGTTACCATCGGCTACGTCGCCCTGGGACGCATTGGCCGCAAGCTCAATCTGCACAACGCCGGCAACGAGGTGTGCTGGGTGCCTGTGAACGAGGCACTGAAGCTGCCGTTGGCCTTTGACCACAACGCGATTATCTCAGAGGCTTTGAAAGCCGTACGCCACAATGCCGACGCCGATCCCGCGATTCTCTACACATTGTTGCCCGGCAAGTTCACCGCGCTGCAGCTGCGCATGCTCTATGAGTTTGTCTATAACAAGGAGATCGATGTGCGCAACTTCAAGAAGAAGATGATGCAACTGGCCTACATCGAGCCGCTCGACGAGTATGAACAGGGTGTTGCACACCGTGCTGCCCGCTACTACCGCTTTAACCGCGTTAAATACAAGAAGTCTCGCCGAGGAACGGAGTAACTTCGTAAAACGAAACGCTGCGCTACGAAAAACTAAAATGCTAATGCATTTTCACGAAAAACTAAAATGCTGGTGCGTTTTTACGAAAGACTCGATAACTCGATTATTCGATATCTCGATCATTCGGTTAAACGGTTAAACGGTTAAACTTTTAAACCTTTAAACTCTTAAACTTTTACTAACGATGTATTTATTAGGATATGATATAGGCAGTTCGTCGGTCAAGGCCAGTCTGGTCGAGGCCGAGAGCGGCCGTTGCGTTGCCCAGGCGTTTTATCCTGGCGACGAGGCTCCCATCATCGCCGTGAAGCCCGGCTGGGCCGAGCAGGAGCCCGAGAGCTGGTGGCAGTATCTCACACTCGCCACCCGCGACGTGATGGAGCAGAGCCATGTGGACAAGAACGACATCAAGGCGATAGGCATCTCGTGGCAGATGCATGGCCTGGTGTGTGTTGACAAGGATCTCAACGTGCTGCGCCCAAGTATTATATGGTGTGACTCGCGCGCGGTGCCCTATGGCAACGCCGCCTTTGAGGCGCTGGGCAGCGACTACTGCCTGAGCCATCTGCTCAACTCTCCAGGCAACTTTACGGCAGCAAAATTGGCTTGGGTAAAGGAAAATGAACCTGAAATTTTTGAGAAAATATATAAAATAATGCTTCCTGGCGACTATATTGCAATGAAATTGAGTGGTGGGCAAATCAATACTACAATTTCCGGTTTGTCAGAAGGCATGTTCTGGGATTTCCAAGAGAAGAAAATCAGTAGCGATGTAATGGATTTCTTTGGATTTGACAAAGACATCATCCCGGAAATAGTTCCTACATTCACGGTTCAGTCAATGGTATGCAAAGAAGTAGCAGAGGAATTGGGAATACCAGTCGGCACACCTATTGCTTACCGTGGAGGCGACCAGCCAAACAACGCATTGTCGCTCAACGTAATGAATCCTGGTGAAATTGCCGCAACTGCAGGAACATCTGGAGTTGTTTATGGGGTTCTCGGTGAAGTAAACTATGACCACCTTTCTCGTGTAAACACATTTGCACACGTCA
>JAZQPG010000013.1:0-4520 GCA_045628365.1 Sodaliphilus sp.
CTCTTCGAAATGTTCCCCAGGCTTGAACAGGCATACAACCTGTATCTCAAACTCGTTGACATCTTCAACCGCAAGTCTACGCCAGCGGAGGCAAGGCTCAACCTGGCCAGGTGGTACAACGAAGTCGAACAGTTCGGAGACATCACGTTCAACAAAGTCCTGGAAACATTTGAGAACCACCATGTCACCATAATCAACTACTTTAAAGATAGGCTCACCAACGCATCGGCAGAGTCTTTCAATGCAAAGATCAAAGCTTTCAGGACACAGTTCAGGGGCGTCGGAGACATAAAGTTCTTTATGTACAGGCTGGTAACATTATATTTTTGAACCGCGCACTTACCAACCGGAAAAATCGGGTCAGCGGATTTTTCTGGTTGGTGAGGCAGAAAGTGGATACTATCTTACCTATCACCTACTACTTCGCGAGTCAGGAAAAATCGCTGATTCCTAATACCTGTTGTTTGCCTCCAAGTATTCGCTACGAATGTAGACGGGATTATTGTTTGTTTTTTTGTTCTAGGCCATAGTTGTTGCGGCGGTCCATCACCAGGAGCATGAAGGCCACGATAATGGCGGCTACTCCGATGCCGGTGAATATCCACATAGCCTGGGTGTAGTCGGTGGTGCCGTCGGCGGTGTTGCTCTGGAGCACTTTGCCTATGAGCATGGGGACTATCATGAGGCCTATGTTCTGGATGTAGTAGATGATGGAGTAAGCTGTGCCCAGGAGGTTCATGGGGACAATCTTGGGGACGGCGGGCCACAGCACGCTGGGGAGCAAAGAGAACGCTATGCCCAGTATCAGCATTGCCGCGATTGCTATCCATGTGGATGAAAGCGGCAGGGCAAATACCATGAGCACCACGGTGAGCAAAACTGTACCTATGATCATGATGCTGGCTCCGCGTCCAACGTTGTCATACATCGCGCCGAACAACGGCGTGAGGATGATGGATGTGAACGGGAGGATGGCGGGTATAAAGCCTGCCACATCGGCAGCTACGCCATACTTGGATATCATCAGCTTGGTAGCAAAGTCCAGGAAGGGGTAGAGCGATGAATAGTAAAGCATGCACAGGATGGTGATGAGCCAGAAGCCGCTGTTCTTCAGGGTGGCCACGAGGTCACTGAATCGGAACTTGTCGTCCTCGCTTGTTTTAGCACTGCCGCTAGTACCCTCGTTGTCGAGTTTCCTGTCCATCGAGCAGTAGACAAGGTAGCACACTGTGCCCAGTCCCACCGAGAATACACCCACCAGCAGAGGAGTGCTCAGCGAGAATGACTTGGCGATAGCAGGGCTGCAACCCAGTGCCAACGCGGTGCCCAGGCGTGCCAGTGCCACCTGGATGCCCATGGCGAGAGCCATTTCCTGACCCGAGAACCACTTGACGATAACCTTGGAAACCGCAATGCCACACAGCTCATAGCCTATGCCGAAGATGGCAAAACCTCCCGCTGCCACGATAACCTGTGTCTTGACGATGTCGCCGAAGAAGTTGCATGTTCCCTGTGGCGACATGAATGCGATGGCATAGTAGTCGATGACTGTGCCGCCCAGCATGAGCAGGCACGACAGCATACCGGCAAAGCGCACGCCCGTCTTGTCAAGGATGTATCCGCTCACGAAGAGCATCAGGAAGAACACGTTGAAGAATCCGCGTGAACCGGCAAAGAGACCGAACTCGCCGCTAGTCCATCCCAGTCCACCCTCGCTGGAGGGTAATTCCAGGAAGTACTCCAGCGGAGACACCTGTTTGGCCACGATGTAACCGGTCATCATGGTGAACGCCACGATAAACAGTACCGTCCATCGAGCTACCGAACTGCTAGCCAGTGTTGCGTTTATTGCTTTTTTCATTTTACTTGAAAAATGGGGTTGCCAGTTGCATGACAACCCCATTGGACTAATGTGTTGAATAAATTATTTCTTGATGTTGGGCTCCTCGAGACCGTAGCCGTGTTTCTTGTCCTCAACCTTAAGGAAGAAGGCAAGGATGAACGCAGCAACGCCAAACATTGAGAAGATAATCATGGGAACGGTATAACCGCCGGTTGACTCAAGAACGTGGCCAATGATCATGGGGACGAGGCACAGACCGATGTTCTGGATCCAGAAGATAAGGCAGAAAGCCGAACCGAGGATTTTCTCGTCGATGATCTTGGGGACGCTGGGCCACAATGCCGCGGGAACAAGCGAGAAGCTCACACCGAGCACTGCGATAAGCACAACCGCAAGGATCTTGCTGGGGAAGACGGGCAGCAGGAATGCGAAGCTCAGGTGGCAGATAACCATGATAATTGCACCGGCATAGAGCATTGTCGCGCCTTTACCCTTCATGTCGAGGAAACCACCCAGGAACGGGGTGAGGATCATAGCAAGGATGGGGAAGAACGAGAAGAGCTGAGCACCTGTGCTATCTTCAACTTGCAGTGTCTTTGCCAGGAAGTCGGGAGCGTAACGCTGGAAGGGGAAGATTGCGCTGTAGTAGAGTACGCACAGGAGTGCCACAATCCAGAACATCTTGCTAGAGAAAATCTTGCCCAGGTCGCTAACCTTGAATTCTTCTTCGCTAGCCTCCTCGGCATATTCACCGCCGGCCTTGAGCTGCTTGTCGAGCTTCTTGTCCATAATGGCGAAGATGATGAAGTTAATGAGACCGATGAGGAGCAGAACCGAGCAGAACGCAAGGGGAGCAACGACGGTCTTGTCGTAAGCGTTGTAGATGATGGGTGCAATCCACATCACGGCAAACACACCGAGACGTGCAATAGCCATCTCAAGACCCATTGCGAGAGCCATCTCTTTGCCCTTGAACCACTTAGCAATTGCCTTGCTCACGGTGGTACCAGCCATCTCGGCACCACAACCAAAGATCATGAAGCCCAGGCAGGCCATCTTGGCGCTGGCAGGCATGTCTACCCACCATGAGTTGAGCCATTCAGCAAACGAAGTTGCCTGGAACCAGTCGCTGATACCGATGTACTTGATACCTGCACCGATTACCATCACCGATGCCGAGAGGATACCGGTGAAACGGGTTCCCATCTTGTCGAGGATGATACCTGCAAGAATGAGGAAACCGCACACGTTGAGTATGTACTCAGAAGCTGCATAGTTGCCGAATGCGCCGCTGGTCCATCCGCGCTCGCTCTCAATCATTGATTTGAGCGGAGACATCACGTCTACAAACATGTAGGCGAAGAACATCATTGACGCAATAAGTACAAGTGCAGTCCACCTCGCGGCGGCACTGTCATTTAGGTATTTCTTAATAGTTTCAGTCATAGTTTGATTTTTTAGATATGTAGATTAGTGATTATGCGATACCCAGGTCCTTGGCGATCTGGTTGAGTTTAGCATCGGCCCAGTCGTTCTTAGCGTCGTAGTTCTCGGCGCAGTCGAGAGTGTCGTGAACCTCGATGTAGAACTTGATCTTGGGCTCGGTGCCGCTGGGACGGATTGAAACCTTAGTGCCGTCCTCAGTGAAATACTGCAGCACGTTGCTGGTAGCGGGCATGTCGAGAGCCTCAACCTTGCCGCTCTTGACGTCCTTAACCTCGAGTTTCTGGAAGTCCTTGATGGTAACAACGGGAGAACCTGCGATTTCCTTCTGGGGATTCTCGCGGAAGTTCTTCATCATGGCAACGATCTCCTCGGCGCCTGACTTGCCGGGGCGAACTACTGAGATACCGAGCTCCTTAGAGTAACCGTAGGTCTTGTAGATATCGATGAGCATGTCGTTCATTGTCATGCCCTTGTCCTTAGCCCAAGCAGCGATCTCACACATCAGGGGGATTGAAGACACTGAGTCCTTGTCGCGTACGAAGGTCTGGGGCAGGAAGCCGTAGCTCTCCTCGCCACCGCCCAGGTAGCGGCCCTTGCCTTCCATCTCGCGCATCACTGTTGCGATCCACTTGAAGCCTGTGTAGCAGTCAAACATCTTGATGCCCTGCTTCTCAGCAATCTTGCGGATGGTCTCAGAAGTCACGATAGTCTTCACTACATACTCGTCGCCCTTGAGCAGGCCAAGCTCGGCGTTGCGAACCATGAGGTAGTAGAGGAAGATGATTTGGATCTGGTTACCGTTAACGAGTGCATACTCGCCCTTAGTGTTCTTGATAACAAGGCCTATGCGGTCGGCATCGGGATCGCTAGCGAGAACGATATCGGCCTGAACTTCTTCGGCTTTCTTTATAGCAAGTGCCATAGCGCTTGCATTTTCAGGGTTGGGAGAATCCACTGTGGGGAAATCTCCGCTCATCACGTCCTGCTCGGGGACATGGATGATGTTGTCAAATCCCCAGCGCTCGATGCTGCGGGGCAGGATGTAGCGTCCCACACCGTGGATGGGGGTGTAGACAATCTTGAGGTCGTGCTGGCGCTTGTTAACCTCGGGGCTAAGTGAGAGAGCAGCGATCTCCTCGATATACTGCTTGTCTATGTTCTCGCCTATGATCTCAATCAGCTCGGGCTTACCCTCAAACTTGATTTCCTTAACGTCCTTAATGCGGTTTAC
>JAZQPG010000014.1:0-26920 GCA_045628365.1 Sodaliphilus sp.
TTGAGCACCTGCGACAGGATTTCCTTGTCGTTGGTGTTACAATGGGCCTTGGGAGCCGAGAGAATCCACTCGGCGGCGTTGTCCTCGCGGGTGAGGTCGGGGAAGTCCATCTCGTCCTCGCCGTCGCGGCGGGCAACCAGGTAATCGTGGTGACGGGGTTCCCAGCAGTTCTCAAACTCCTCATACACACCGCCACACGACTTAGAGAAGCGTGCGTCGCACAGCAGTCCCTCGTGGGTGAGCACCTGGCCCCACGTTGCCTTGATGGCCTCGCGCACGGTCTCGGTGCTGGCGCGTGTGATGCCCTGGTAACGCTGGCAGTGGTCGTCGGCACACACGTCAAAGTTCTTGTGGTCATCGTGGTCCCACCACTTCACGAGCTCGCCCGTAGTGTTGCAGGCGGCCAGTTCGCGGTAGCGGGGATGATCGTTGCAGCTGCACGATGCAGCCACGGTGTTCTCGGGGTTGGTCTGGGCAAGGAGCCAGCTGCGCGAAATCACGGCGTGGGCCTTGAGCAGTTCGAGCGACGCGGTGGCGCTCATCTCGCTCGAGATAACGCTGAGCAGGTACTCCTCTACCGAGAGCACGTTTACCGTGGTGAGCTTGTCGCCCTCCACGATGATGTGAAGTGCCCCACGGAATGTCTGGTTCTCCTTGCGGCGCCAGTGGAAACTCACGCCAATGGTAACGTCACACAGCGTGAACGAGTCACTTTCCTCGTTCACCGGTTCAAAGAGCAGGTCGTCATACTTAACGCCGTTCCACTCCACCTTGCCGTCCACACACTTGACGCTCTGCGCGCCCGAGACAACCTTGCCGTCCCAACGGTAGTCGGCGTTCAAGATAAAATCGATGGCGGGTTCACTCATCACCCCCACTCTCACTCGTGGTACTTCACACATAATAATAGTTTATCAGTTTAATCTTGTTGTATTAAATTTTCAATTATCTTCACCATGCCGGCATTGTCGAGGCACAGCTCGCTATAGATGGCCCTCACCTGCTCCACCGTGATGGTGTCATAGTCTTTCTCGACCGCGATGGCCCACACGCCGCCCATGTCGACGCTGGCCGGGCTGATGAGCATGTGGCCCTCGTCCTCGCCATAGCACTCGGGACGATGCTTGCTGCGCGGAAACACCACGATGCAGTAGTCACCGCTGGCATCATCGCGCCACGCGAGCACGTTCTGCATGGGCTCGTTGTCATAGTCCTCGCTTGCCATCAGCATCGCCAGCTGGAGCTTAGCGAAC
The DNA here is from genome assembly GCA_045628365.1 of Sodaliphilus sp. Lineage (GTDB taxonomy): Bacteria > Bacteroidota > Bacteroidia > Bacteroidales > Muribaculaceae > Sodaliphilus. The sequence goes on from JAZQPG010000014.1 coordinate 1,254, forward strand.
AGGATGGACGCCACTACCCTCTCACTGGCCTTGATAAAGAACAGGTTGCGTCCCAGCGCACCGGTGTAGCCCAGGAAGCCTTCCTTGCTGGTAAGCAACTGCTGCTCAGGGGTCCACAGCGACTGATCCATCACCTCGTCGCACAAGGGCATGAAACCCTTGTTACCGGCCTGGAAGTGCATGTGGTCGGGTGCCGATGCTCCACAACGCGGACCGTTGTAGAACAGCACGAACTCTGTGAGTTCGCCCGCCAGGTTAAGCATGTCGTCGATGCGGCGGCCCATGATGGCTTGAGGCGTGTGGGTCATGTCACTGATGGTGAGATGGCAGGGGAAGATGGGGTAAGGATTCACCTGGATCTTGTAACGCCCGCACCACTCTATCGCCTCCTGCTCCACGGGCTGGTGCTCGCCGCACAGGAAGCACTTGCGCTCCTTGAGCGAAGTCGCGTCAACCTTGGCTCCCGACGAGCGACGGCGCTCGGGGTTGTACTGCATCACTACCTCGCTGCGCTCGTTGAGCTCAAAGCCGCGCAAGCGCACGCTCGACAGGGCCGCGTAGTTGTCACTCACGGTCTTCCACCCATCAAGCTGGCGGTCAATCAAGTCAAGAACCTGCTGTTGCATGCTTTTTTTCGGTCAAAGAAAAGGAAACTGAAAGAAATTATCCGAAATTACTCAAAATTTTTATTACCAGCTTATTCAACGAAATAGTTGTTAATAATTTCTTTATTTTTGGATAATTCCTTTCAGTTAATGATAAGTCTTAAAATTACTTCTTGTTCATGGCCACACGAGCCTGGAGCTCCCAGGTGCGGATGCGGTCTTTGTACAAGTTGTTGCGGTTCATCTTCTCGACATCGAGCGATGCATCGCTGTTGTCTTCCCAGCGGCGGCACATGTAAACGGGAGTGTAAACGCGGCCAATCTGGTAAGTGCGGCTGATGTTCAGACCCAGTGCATAGTCCTCACCGTAGCTGGTGTTAGGAATCTTCACGTCGCGAAGCACGGGAGTGTAGAACGCGCGGGGAGCGCCAAGGCCGTTGATGCGCAGAGCGTTGTTGCGGCCGTTCTCGGGAGTCCACTCCTTGTGGTCGATGATACCCGGGGCAATCATGTTGCCGTCGATGTCGGTCATCATGTAAGTACCAACTACCATAGCAACGTTCTGCTCGTAGAACGCGTCAACCATGGTCTGCAGTGTATTCTCGTCCTTGTACATGTCGTCGCTGTCGAGCTGAACGATGAACTTACCGGCCTTCTCGTGGTGAGCGGCAAGGTTCCAGTAACCGCCGATACCCATGTCGTGGTAGTCAGCGATGATGTGGATAAGGCGCTCGTCGGTGTAAGCAGCGATAGCCTCGCGGGTACCGTCGGTTGACCAGTTGTCGACAACCATGAGGTTGAACTTGAAGTTGGTCTTCTGACGCAGCACGCTGTCGATAGCGTCCTTGATGGTGCGGATGCGGTTGCGAACGGGGATCATAACAGTTGCTTCAACAGCAAAGTTGTCCTCGCTGAACTCAATGTGCTTGAAGTTGGGCTTGCCATCAACCTCGGGAGCAAGGTAACCACCAATCTCCTTGAGGTGCTCGGTGCAAGCAGCTTCCATCTCGATCTGACGGCCGCGGTTGCGGGGATCAACGTAGTCAAAGATCTTCTCACCGCTCTTGCGGGTATCGAGCTCAACGTCGCTATACAGGAACTCGTTGATGTGGCAAATCTCGGCAAACTGAGACAGCTTGAGGCGCAGGTCATAGAGGCCGGCGAACTCATACTCAGCCTTCATGGCAGCAGCGGCTTTCTTCAGGCAGCAAGAGCAGAAGAACAGAACTGAACCAAAGTCAAAGTCATCGCGGAGGCTACCATACTGATAGTCGATAACGGGAGCCTTGTCAGCGCCCTTGTCAGTCACGTTGTAGTGGTCAGCATAGAGCATGCCGGCGCGGCTGTCCTGAGCCAGCGATACGAAGCGCTCGATAGCAAAGGGAGCGAACTTCAGGCTTACATACTTGGTGTAAACCATAGTGAAGTCAGTGTCGGCCTTCTCAGCGATAGCCTTCATTGTAGCGGTTGAAGTGAGGTTGTTGACGTTGATAACCTCGCAACCTTCTACAGTACCCTCGGCCTCAGCGTTGGCGAGCAGATAGATTTTGTTTACCAGTTCGTTAGCCTTGAGGCCTTCGATTGTTGCCTTAGCTTGTTCAGCGTTAGCAAAAGGAATGAAGCAATTAATTCTTCCCATGATTTGTTTTAATTAAAAATTAGTTCTAATATTTATATTTTTTGTTATTTCTCTCTTTGTCATCATCCTGGAATACTCCGGAATCTCCGGGAGTCCCGGAACATCCGGATTGTCCAGCCAGTTAAACGGTTAAACCTTTAAACCATTAAACCATTAAACCTTTAAATTTTACCCCGTTAACCCTTTATTCTGGGCTATGCGGGCTTTCACTTCCCACGTGCGCAGGCGGTCCTTGTACACGTTGTTGGCGTTCTCGCGGTCAATGTCCAGATCGGCGTCGGTGTTGTCGTCCCAGCGGCGTGCCAGTGTCATCACGTCCCACACGCGGTCGATGACATAGTTGCGCGATATCATCAGCGCCATGCCATAGTCCTCGCCATAGCTGGTGTTGGGCAGCACGAGGTCACGGTAGACGGGTGTGTAGAACGCACGGGGGCCTCCAATGCCATTCACGCGCAACAGGTTGTTGCGCCCGTTATCGGGGGTCCACTCGTGGTGATCTATGATGCCAGGGGCGATTTCCTCAAGGTCGGCATTCACCACCTTATAGGTTCCCACCACCATTGCCGGGCCCGCCATGAGGTTGTCACCTTTGGTGAACTTATCGACCATCGTCTGCAGCACGTGGGGAGTGGCAAAAAGGTCATCACTGTCTAGACCCATCACGAAACGGCCGGCACGGTAATCAAATGCCGCCAGGTTCCAGCAACCGCCTATGCCCAGGTCGTCACGCTCGGGGATGAGGTGTATGACACGCGGGTCGCCGGCATACTCGTCGATGGCTTCGCTGGTGCCGTCGGTCGAGTGGTTGTCAACAACGATGACGTTGAACTTGAAGTCGGCCTGCTGCATCAGGATGCTGTCGATGGCATCGCGGATAACGCGCATGCGGTTTAGCACAGGGATAATCACCGTGCACTCCACTGGCCACTGAGACCCGCCACCCTCGTAGCACACGACCTTGTCACACTCGGGAGTGTACATGTCATAGCTCAGGTAGGCGCCGATATCCTTGAGGTGGGCTGTACATGCAGCCTCCAGTTCCTTCTGCGACTCGGTGTTGCGGGGATCGCAGTAGTCATATATCTTCTCACCGCTCGTGCGCAAGTCATGCTCCACGTCGGTGTAAAGGTATTCGTTGATGTGCTCGAGCGCATACTTTTGCGACATCTTGAGGCGCAGGTCATACAGGCCTGCAGCCTTGTAGTCGCCGCTCAGCCGCAGGGCGCTTTCCTTGAGCGCTGCGCTGTTGAAGAGCAGCACCGAGCCAAAGTCAAACTCGTCGCGCAGGCTACCCATCTGGTAGTCAATCACCGGGGCCTTCATGCGCACTCCGTTCTTGATGTGGTAATGGTCAGCATAGAGCATGCCTGCACCGCTATCCTCGGCAAGGCGCACAAAGCGCTCGAGCGCCTTGTAGCCCAGCACCAGTTCGTCATCCTTGGTGAAGAGCAACGTGTAGCGGCTCGATGCAGCGCTGGCGATGGTGCGCACAGTGGCGCTAGAGGTGATTGCATCGATGTTGTAAAAACCGCAGCCACGCAGTTCGTCACACCAGGCGCTGTCAACTTTCCCGGTCACCAGGAAGTCCACGCTGCACACCAGCTCGCACTCCAGCAGCTGACCGGCAATCATGCGGGCCTGCTCCAGACTGGAGAACTTAACGAAGCAATCAATAACTCTATCCATTGTTTATATCTTTAAAAGGTTAAATGGTTAATGGGTTAATGGGTTAAACCCTGATACGATTAAACTTTTAAACTTTTAAACTTTTAAACTTTTAAACTCTTAAACCTTTAAACCCTTAAACCCTTAAACCTTTAAACTCTTAAACCTTTAAACCCTTAAACCTTTAAACCTTTAAACTTTTAAACTCTTAAATCTTTAAACCTTTAAACTCTTACCCATTATTCTCCTATATTCCACTTGAGGATGTCGGCCATCATGCGGTCGCGCTCCTGCTGGCTGGTGATAACCTCAAAGGGGAAGCCCAGCACCACGGTGCGGTAACCGCCACGGTCGCTCACGATACCAGCGGGGATGTTGTTCTCGCTATAGCGTAGCCAGGTGCTGCCCTTGCTGTCACTAGCCTTGATGGCGTCGGGCGACTCGGCAGCATATACCTTGCCATTCAGCTTGTTGACAAATGTATACTTAACGCTGTCGGGCATGCTTGAGGGATTGTTCACGGTGGGAACACTGTAAACCTCGCCGCGCAGGGTTGCCATGCCGTCAAGGTAAGTGTAACCCATCACGTTCTTGGCAAAGTCCTGCTCAGCCTTAACCGGTTCCTTCTTGTCCCAGATGTCGGTACCAACGTAGGCTCCGCTCAGGAACACGCTGCCACCAGCCTGGGTGTAGAGTGTGAGCGAGTTAATGAGCCCTGCAGTGAAAGCTTTGTAGCGCGAGGGCTTAGCGCCGCTGCCGGTCTTCACTTCCTTTTGCTTACCCATTACGAGGTCCACCATGTGGCATCCGCTCAGCAGGGTTGCATCGTCCTCCACAGCCTTCACGCTGCAAGAGATGAACGAGTAGCCTGCCTGCATGATTGACTTGCCGTGAACCGCGGGGTAGTCAAATGTGTTACCGGCGATCACCTCGGTCTCGTGGTTGCTGCGGCAAGCGCCAAAACCGGGAGCGTCGTCATCGCGCCAGTCAAGGTTGCGGCGGAACTCATGCTGAGAACCCAGGTAGTTGATTTGCTGCATGTAGGGGACACCGTGGTCCTTCACGTCGTCAAATCCTGCACGCTCCTGACCGTCAAACCAGTCGGGGGCGCTCACGCGGGTGAACGAGTTGACAACCATCACCATGCCCTTGCTCTGGGGTGCAACACCCAGCGACAGGGTCTCGCTCGGGAAGCTGCGGCCGCCGTCGTTCATAGCGATGATGCGGTAGCTGTGTATCTTGTTGTCGGTCACCTTGGCCACGTAGCGGGGCTCCTTGGTGACTGAGATTTCCTTGAAGGCGCCGTCCCCAACGCGCTCGCACACGATGAACTGGCGGGCCTCGGCCTTGTCACAGAGGTCGTCGTGGGTGGGCTTCCATGTTAGCTCATAGCTACCGCCCTCGACAGGCCTGATGGCAAATGAGTTGACTGGGAGAGGCTGGACCTCATAGTCGCGGTGGTCGCGCTGAGCGATGAACTTAACCATTCCCTTATAGATTGAACGGCTCACGTCGAAACGGAAGTTGGGATCCAGGCCATACTTCATGTCGGCGAAGTTTTGGTGAGACAGCAGCTCGATGAGGATTGCAGGAACCTCAGGGGTGCGTGCCTCGTAGTATCCCTTGTCCCACATGCCGCGACGGGTCCAGTTGGGCTCATACTTAGCGCGGATGTCGTTGACAATCTCGGTCGACACGATGTTGGCATACTGGCGCGAGAGCTCGCGGGGGGTGCCGTTGGCATACTTGGCGAAGTTCTTTCCGTTAGAGCGGGTGCTATAGATGAGCAGGGTGCCAATGATGTCGTCGTTCATAGTGGTGCCGGCATCGGTATGCAGGCAGAACGACAGGTCAACGGGCACGTTGAGGCCCTTGGCCTTGGGGAGCACGTCGCTGCCGCCGGCCAGATAGTTAACCCACAGGCCGCGGTCCTTGTAGTCGTCGGTATAGTCGTTGATGCCGTTGCTCTCTGAGTAGACCTCGCGGGGGAAGCCCGACCACTGCATGTAGTAGCGTGCTCCCAGGTGGAACCAGGGATGGTCACCGCTGCCCACGTAGTCGTAGTCCACGCTGTCCTTACCCAAGAATTTCTCGTCCTTCTGTGCAGCGGCGAGTCTCTTGTTCTCGGGGGTGGGCAGTGCCACGCGGCGCTCGATGTTGCCCTTGCCGCCACCCACGCGCACAGCGTCGGCAGTCACCACGCCGTCCTTGCTAGTGCTCTCGTTGCTCAGCACCACGACGTCCTTATTGAGGCCCTTCTCCAGCTGGAATGTTCCCAGGTAAACCCACACGCCGCCGGCCATGGTCTGGTCAACGGTGAACTGGCGGGTACCCTCGGCACTGTTCACGGTGTAGTGGGCGTCCTTGACACTGTTGGGAAGGCTCTTGTAACTGATATAGAGTGCAAACTCGCCAGCCTCGGGCATGTCCACGTCCCAATGGGCGGTCGAGAGTTTCTTCTTGTTCTGGGTCACTGCCACCTGGCGGTAAGTACCCTCGGCAAAGGGGTTCTCAAAGTCCCTGTAGGCAGGACGGGCATAGGCAAAACCTGCCTGCTCGCCACTAGTCCAGGCCTTGTCACCGCTCTGCTCGCTGTAACCGCTCTGAGCCTCGCCGCCGTCGTTGTCGACCACAGCGCCGAAGTTGTGGGTGTCGCGCTCACGTGCGTCCCACACATAGGCACCGGCGTTCTCAAGCATAGGCATGAGGAAGGGCAGCACATAGCTGTGGGTATACATGTCCTCAACAGTCTGGAACATGCGGGCACGCTGCCACTCCCAGCGGTTGAGCTGGGGCTCGAAGTACCAGCCGTGGCTGGGCCACAGGGCTATGATGTTGCCGTCGAGGGCTTTCTTATAGTGGCGGTGGGGATCCTTCTCGCTGATGAAGGCCCCGTGGCTGCGCTTGTAGGCGGTCTCAAAGTCGGTGAAGTAGTTCTCCACGTCCTCGCCGTCGATGAGCAATGACACCTTATAATTATAGTAAGGTGCGCCCATGGCAGTCTTCACGTCGTCCTTAAGTTTAGCGATAGACGCAACAGTAAAAGGCACGTCGCCAAAGTTCTCGCTCACGTTCACCACGATAGTGTCCTCGCTGAGCTTGAGTTCCTGGACTTTGAGCTTACCAATCTGCATGTGCTCGGGCAGACAGTCTTCAACCACCTTTTGCACCTGGGCTTGCTGCTCGGTTGTTACATCCTGGGCATTGACGGCGGCGGCACCCGACATCACGAGCACTGCTGCCATCGCCAACTTTGAAATCATCTTTTTCATTATATATCGTTTCTGTTTTGTATCTAATATATTTATAGCATGTTAGCCTATATCTCGCGGCACTTCACCACAGGACATAGCATAACTCAGTACAAAAATAGTACAAACATTTCTATTGAAAAAACAATTTCGCAACCATTTTCCACTATTAAACATTATTTAATATTTAACTACACATTTTTAATATTACTCTCATCACGGTGATACATCACATCGCCTCACGTTCTCCACGTACACCCTACCCCAGCACAAAAAGCCCGGCCACAAAAGCAGCATTGCGCCGACACCACACAGGCGCCAGCGCAATACCGTTTTTCAATATCCTTATTTAAGAGGTTAAGTGGTTAAGTGGTTAAACCCTTTAACGATTAAGTTTTTAAACCTTTACTTATGATAAGCAACCAGGCCAGGCATGCTCGAGCGGATGATCTTCTGCACCGAGACGCCATGCTTGCTGGCAACCTCAAGCAGGATGGTGCTATAGGTTGTTGCAACCGAGCCCACAAAGCTTGCAGGGTAGTTCGTATAGTCATACTGGCACAAGTTGCGCTCAAAGAAACGGCTGAACTCATTGTAAATCAAATTGTGAACATAGTCATTGTCAAGGTGCTCACTCAGGAAAAACGAGTACTCGCGCAGGTTGCGGTTGGCCAGGTTATTATTGTACACCGCGTTCATGATATCGTCGGGGGTCACCTTGAATTTCTCAAAGAACCCGTCAATGAGTTCACGCGGGGCAACATTCTTGAGAGCATCTCCCAGGAACAAGCGCCCCAGTGTCGCACCACTACCCTCATCACCGAGGATGAAGCCCAGCGAACGCACATTCTTCACCACGTTATGTCCGTCATAGAAGCAGGAGTTGCTACCGGTACCCAGGATGCACGCAAGGCCTGGCTCACGCACCAGCAGGCCGCGGGCAGCTCCCAGCAAGTCACTCTCAACAGTCACTGGAGTCTTGAACTGGGCCACGAGCGACGATTCCACAATCTTGTTCTTTTCAGGACTATTGCATCCAGCACCATAGTAATAAACATGATTCCAGCGGCGCTTAAAGAATGCTGCCGGCAATTGCAGGCGTATGCTGTGGGAAATCTCACGTCGTGAATGGAAAAACGGATTCATGCCTTCGGTAAAAGCATGCTCGATGACGTTCTCGCCTTCAACAAGGCTCCACTCGGTGCGGGTCGAGCTACTCTCACCTATCACATTGATTACAGGATTACTCATGTCAATTTAGTTTTAAAGTTAACAAAAACACTATTATGTTAACAAATATATAATTACTCAAATACAGAAGCTGATTCAATCACAAAAGTAATACATCTTTTGGCCAAAACACGACAATACAGTTAAAAAATTAAGTTTAGAAACAATAATTAACACACTACATCTTTCATTAACACCACATCCCTCCCCGGCCATCAGCCACACATCAACGAACCCAAAAGTCAGTTCCCCCACAAAACGCCCCAATAGGGACAGTCCCTTTTAGGGCGTTTTGTCTTTTTCGGGACCCATGTACACTGCACGAGGTGTCCAATGGGTAAACCGCTGTCTTCTGTTTCCTTAAAACAGTTTCCTTAAAACACGACAAGGCCGCTCCCCCATCTTTGACAGGGAAGCGGCCTCGGTATTGAAACATTCGCCTCAGGCGATTACTTCTTCAGGATCTTGTTGATGATGATGTTGATGTCATCGATATCAACGATACCGTCGCCGTCAACGTCGGCACGGCCCTCATACTTGCTGGCATCTTCCAAGTTGATCACAACATTGGTAACGTCAGCAACATCAACAATGTCGAGCGTGCCATCAAGATTCACGTCAAACAGACCGTTGAGATAGGTCAGGTGAACCTCGTCGGCCTTATAGGTCGCACCACCCAGCAGGGCACCGATGCTTTCGAGCATGCCGCCAGGAAGGATGTCGGTAATACCTGAAGTAATTGCACTCTGTGCACTGGTACCAATCAGGAGGATTCCCCTGTTGCTGATTTCAAAGTCAAGGTTGTTCTCAACAAACTTGTCGATACCCTCTCCGGTCACACCGTTGGCATTGATTCTCTTGGCATTGCCTTGGAGCACATTACCCAGGAGCTGCAGGAGTGCTTCGGTGTCAATATTCACGCTGCTGCCTATGCTCTCAATGATGTCGGTGATTGATCCGCCATTCATGATAGCCTGGGCCAGCTTGAGTGCATCCTCAAATGAGAAATCCAATCCCTTGGCAGCATCCATGATGTTTTCCACCAGGTCGCCGCCATCAACGATGATTGCATGCAGATATGCCTTGTTGAGCTGGCTTGTAGCCATCTCGGCCGAGAGGCGATACTTGCCCTCGGGCAGAGCAACGATAGCCTGTACCACAGCAGCATTTGCATTCAGATGGCCGTCCTCGACAGTCACCTGGGGATCGTTGTTGATGGGCAGCTTGTCAAGGATGTCCTTCACGCCGGGAACGACGTTGGCAATCTGCTGCGGACTGAGGGGCAGCCACTTGTCGGTGGTCTGGGTAGAGAACGAGTTGTTGGCGACAAAGCCAGTGAAGTCCTGGCCCATAGCCCACTCGTTGATGGTCTGGGTATAGAGAGTGGCGCCGGCACGCATGGTGAGCATCACAGCGTCCATTGCCTGGGTCGACAGGGTAAGTTCGAGCTCGGTGTTGGCAGCGAGAACGATGCCCTTGACATAGATGCCGCTGCTCAGCTTAGACATGTTGTCGATGCCGTCCTTGCATGCAACGTAGTAAATGCTGTTGATCTTAGCATATTCCACAGCGTCTTCACACTCCTGGATTGCAGCAACAAGGTCGCTGGTTGCAGGCGCGAGGAAAACGTTGACAACGGGAGTCTGGACGATACCGTTGAGCACTGTAGCCTTTGCGAGCTTAGCGCTTGCGATACCCTTGCGCAGGGCTGAGTTGCGGATGCCCTTGATTGACTCCTGGCTCTCGGCGAGAGTAGCCTTGAGGGTCTCGATGACCTGGTTGCGATAGGCAACGGTCTGCTCGTAGTCTTCGCGTGAGACAAATTTCCAGCGTGCATTGAACATCGAGGGATACTCGCCTGCGAGAAGCGCGCTAGCGCCGTCTTGGGGCTCACCGGTGTACATATAAGAGGTGTACGAAGCGGGGAAACCGCCGTTGGAGATCAGACTGATGATGTTAGAGATGTTGATGTCGGCGAAGTTGAAGTATTCCCAGTTGGTGGTATTGGAGATGGTATAACCGTCGGCAGTACCCTGGATGGTGAATGCCGAAGCCTCGGCAGCGTTAGAGACAACCTCCACGCTCTCGGGCACACCCGAAGCATAGCCGCTGATGGTCTGGTCGCCAAGGATGGGAATGGGGATAGTGAGCGAGTTGACGGGGATATTGAGGTTCACACCCACTGCCTTGCCGTTGCTGGTGATGGTCCAGGTGTTGTCCTCGGCGTTGCGGGTGAGTTTCCACAGGGTGGGCATGCCGGTGTCGCAAGTGCTCTTGTTGTTCAGGAACATGCCGGTTGCCACGTTGTAGACAAACACCTCGGTGCTCTCCTCAACCTGTGCCAGGTCGGTACCCTTCATCTCGTCGCCCATGGTCTGGGCAGTGAACAGCGACATGTCATACTTCACGTCGCCCTGGGCAGTGACGTCCAGAGTGTAGTCGGCCGCATCGGCGGTGTAGAACAGCTGTTCAAAGTGTTTGGCTGCCCCCTCTTCCTCGATGAGAGTCTGGTTGGCGGTAGTGGCCTTGAGAATAGACTTGCCGTCGTTCTTGAGGTTGAGCACCAGTTCGCCGCCGGTATAGTCTACGCTGACCTTATAGAGGGTGTTGCCCTGCAGCGGCATAGCCATGGCTCCGGTTCCGCCCATCTTCACTGTCTCGTCGTCAGCCAGTTCGCCTGCAGGCGACTGGATGGCGTTGATCTCTACCTCGTTGGCAGTGCATGTAAAATTGCGGATAGCCGAGATGGCTGCACTGATTGCCTCCTCGTTAAGGTATGTGTCAACGTCCTTGCCTATGTTGGCGAGCAGGGTCTCGGCATCAGCAACAGCCTGTGCAAGGGGTTCGATGCTTGCGGGAGTGTACATGCCGGCAAGGAAACCGCGGTTATGGTTCAGTTGCTCGAGCTTCTCCCTACCCTCGTTAACGGCGTTCATCAACTCGTCGAGGTTGATTACCGTCACGTCAAACGAGCGGCTGGCGCCCTTGTAGTACACATCGTTATAATAACCCTCAGTCACAGACAGAGTGACAGTGGTCTTACCCTCAGCGACAGCAGTAACAGTTCCGTTGTCATAGGCAAGGATGCCCTCGGGGTCGAATGTGGGCACTACACCAGCAGGGTCGGTGGTGAACGCATTCTCCTTCACGTCGCCGCGCACGAGCGTAGCGCTCAGGTTGCTCTGCAGCTTGGGCTCAACAGCGTTGGCGAGGTCATAGTCGGCCTTGCTGACAAACACCCACCTGGAGTTGTCGTCAACCGATGTCACAGCCTCCTTGGTACCCAGCGTCTTGTTGAAGCCAAAGTAATAAGTCACGTCGCGCGAGGGCTTGGTGCTGCTTGCGGTCACCTTTTTGTAAAGGTTAGAAACGCTGATGCTGTAGCCAGCCCCGTCGTGCTGCAAGGCCACTACCGAGGGGGTCTCGGCATCATCGCTTGCAGTGATGGTAGTTGTGTACTTCACACCGAAGATGTTGGTCTCGGTGAGCTTGTCGGTGATGCTGATATACTTTTCAGCACCTTTTTGCTTGATGGTGTAACCACCGTCGGCAGCGGTTACCTCCCACAGTTGGGGTTTTGAATTGGCTCCGTCAAGAAGGCCACGGCCCAGCCAGGTGCCTTTCCCCTTGTTCATCACATAGAACTCTCCCCCCTGCCTGGGATCACTCGTCTCGTAATCCGCAGCAAACACAGGAAGAAGCATCACACTCGTGATGAGCATGAATGCAAATCGCAATTTACTCATAAAATTTAAAATTTTTCACAAAAAAATCCCAGCACTAATTTCACACGCAATAATATCGGCTTTACATACTGGCATAAATTTTTGCAAAATTAGCAACAAAACATCACGCCCACAATTATTTTAACATTATTTACAAAATTCCCCATCTCTAACTTCTATAAAACAAGTAGTTACCACCACAACAAAGTTACCAAAAACACAAAAAAGACAAACAAACCGGCCTCACCATTGACAGTGAGACCGGTCTTTAATCAATAGATGATGGCAGGTTGATTAATGCTTAACCATCACCTTGTGGGTTGATGCAAGGCCGTTGACATAGACCTTCATCACGTAGGTGCCGCTGGCAATATCGCTCACGTTGATGAAGTTAGCACCGTTCTTGACGATGAGCTTGCCCTGCAGGTCATAGAGCTCTACGCCCTGGATGTAGTGGTCGGCAGTGGCAACGAGGTAGTCGCTTGCGGGGTTGGGACCCACGCTCACGCCTGCCAGCGTGAGGTCGTTGACTGCTGAGTACTCGCCCTTGACCATGTTGATGTCATCAATGAGGAGCGTACCGCTCTTGCCCATCACGTTATTCTTGTCGCAAGTGAGTTTGAAGCCTCTGAGTACATAATTACCCGCAGGTTGGTTCAGGGGCACTCTCACGTTGCGCCAGCCGTGGAAGTCGAGCTTGCCCAGGGGAACCTCTACAGCAACGCAGGAAGCCATTACAGCGTCGCCAGTGGCAACAGGCTCAAGAACAGCGGCAATCTCATTGCAGCTGAGGTCGCCCCACAGTTCGACGAGGAGGCTGTCGCAACCGGCAATCTTAGTCTCAGGTACTTCGGCAAAGTTCAGGTTGATTTCCTGGTCGTCCATGTCGCCAAATGCATACTTGAGCTGCAGTGACTTGCTGCCCTGGATCTTGGTTGTAGACGCTGAGAGTGCAGCCGACGAGAAGATGCCGTCAACTGTCATCACGTCGGCAGTCTCGATGGCCTTAACCAGCTTAGCGTCCTCGGGCTGAACAGCAGCATCCACAGCCTTGAACTTGTAGCTGATGGGGGCAGCAAGGCGGATGCCCACGGTGTCACACACGTCTTGCTCCACATTGAGTGTGTACTCCTCGCCCACGTTGAGCGAACCGCTCAGCGGGATGCGGATGTAACCGTAAGCGTCACCCTTCTTGTTGTTCTTGAGGCTACGCTTGTTGATGCCCACCTCGTTGCCGTCCTTGTCGAGGACATGGAACAGGCTGAACAGGTTGAGCGACCTGAGCAGCGAGTCGGCACGCAGCTCGACGTTCACGCTCTGATAGTGCACGGGGTCACCTTCCTTGGGGAAGACGGCGATGGGATCCAGGTGGTTGCGCACGTCGGTCTTGAACTTGAACGAGAAGTCCTTGTCCATCTCGGTGCCGCCGCCATGCTGAGCGCTCTTCTTGAGTGTCACGGTGTACTCGGTGTTCACGTCATAGGCATCCTCGGGGGTGAAGATCATGCGGTAGTTGGTGTCCTCCCATGTGAATTTGCCCTTGACAGCGGGAGTGATGGTGAATGCAGCCTCGGTCGAGGGCACGTCCATGTCCCAGTTGAAGTTGAGCACGATGGGCTCGTTACACAGCACGGGAGCGTCGCCGTCGTTCCACACGGGGCTGTAAGACACTACCTCGGGGGCAGTGTTGCGCACACGCTTCAGGCTGAAGTTGCAGTAGGTGACATCGGGGGCTCCCACCTCAATGGTCTGTGAGGCAGTGAAGTGCTCGTCGTGGCTCACCTCGACGGTATAAGTGCCGGGAGTCACATACTTGAAGGTATAGATACCGTTCAGGTCCTTGTCGGTGACGTAGCGGTCAACCTCGGTGCCATTGGCATCGAGCAGACGCACGGTGGCGTTGCACACGGGCTCATAAACGTCCACGCCGTGCATCACCAGGATGCCCGAGCGCAGGATGCGGTCGTCGCGCAGGCAACCCGAAACCACACCGGTGGGCAGGCCCTCGCGGCCAAAGTACTTGTCGGTAGCGAGCGACACGTTGTAACCCTCGATCCAGCAGTAGCCGTCGTTCATCAGGCGCAGTGCCTCGGGGATATAGTCGTGGAACGAGCCCTCCTGGAGCATCGACACGGCGTTGTTGCCACGCAGCACGCCCAGGCCTTGTGTACCCCAGTCAGGATAGAAGGTCCAGTCGCCGTAGATAGCGTAGTTAGAGGTCCACACAGTTGACTTGTTGGCATACAGGAACGGCTGCAGGATTGCTGTGAGCTCGTCGCTGTGCTGGATGATGGGTTGGCCGGTGTAGCCGCGGTACAGACCCAGCGGGAAGTTGATGCGGTAGCCCTCGCCGGCACCGGTGGCGTTGCTGTGCAGCGAGAAGAACACGTCGGCACTGAAGCTGTTGCTCAGCGACACGATGGTAGAGAGAGCCAGGTCGTTCTCTTCCTCGTTGCGGATGCGTGAGATGCCAGTGGTGTAACCTTTCTTCTTGAGGAGCTCCTGGAGAGCGAAGCCCTTCTTGAGGCTGGCGTGTGACTCCCAGAAACCGGCGGTGTCGCCCTGCACATAGCCGGGGACAACGACGTTGCGGTCATTGCTGGTGTGGCCGCCGTGGCCGGGGTTGATGTATACGCGCGGACGCACCTGTGCGCTAGCGCTTGTGATTCCCATTACTGCAGCAAGCAGCACGAGAATTGATGTGAATTTATTCATTTTCATAGCTGTTGCAGTTAATGGTTATTCAGTAATGTTGATTTTCATCATGTACAGGTTACCGTCGATCGACGAGTACACCACCTTGCCCTGGGCTGCAGTGGGCTGCATCGACATCGACGTGGGCTTGGTGAGCTCATACTTGAACGAGCCGTCGGCCTTGAAGAGCAAGATCTGCGACGAGGTGAACTGGTGGCCGTCGTCCTTAGTGTTTTGGGCCACGATATAGTCATTGTTGAGCCATGAGGGCATCTCGTAGTTGCCCAGCATAGCCAGCACCTTGCCGTTGAGGTCCATCACCACGATGCCCTTGCCCGCAGCAAAGAATGCCACGCGCTGGCCGTCGGGCGAGAGCGAAGCCCACAGGTAACCTGCCCACGACTCCACGGGCGAGAACGAGCGGTCCTTGCCGTTGACGGTGACATGAACAGTCGAGCCCTCGGTATAGACACCGGTGCCCATCTGCTTGCCTGTAGAGAAATTGCTCGACTGAGCCTTGAGAGCGGCACCACGCTGGGCTGCCATCATCTGCACCGGACCGTGCTGTGCCTCCAGCACGACATCGCTCTTCCGGGTGGCCATGTCATACCTGTGGCCGGTGCGATAGATCAGACGGTCCTCGCCACGCTCGGCAGTCACGTAGTAGACATTGCCGTCGCCGCCGAAGAAGGCTTCCTGACCCACGCCCTGAGCATCGCTCACGCGCACCGTCACGTCGTCATTAAAGTCATAGAGTTTGAGGCCCGGCTGCCTGATAGTCGAGTACAGCAGCTTGCTGCCGTCGGCATTGAGGATGGGATAATAGGCCGGACCCTCGACGCCCTTGAGCAGTTGCACGTGCTCCACCACCTGCACCGTCTGTGCGCTAGCCATGCAGGCCACGCAAGCCGCCAGAGAAAGTAGAGTTTTTTTCATATCAAATGGTTATTTTGAGGTTATTATATTATCAATCCACAAAGTTAACAATAACCATCCAATTTTCCAAAACCTTTTAAGGTTTTATTCAAAACCACCCGTCACCAACGCCGCCAACGCCCCCCAACGGGTCACAACGGGATTATCTCGCGCCAAACCCAATACCGGCCGCATTGAATAACCAAGACACGATAACAGAACAAGGACTATTAGGGAAATCACAAGTCCTTCCCCCTCCTAGTAATCCTAAAAATCCTAACCCTCCTAATAATCCTAACAATCCCTCCCTGCTACTGCAGCAGCAGGTCCAGGAACAGCTTGACGCGGGCCAGGTACTCGCGGGTGTAGGTTATCATTGACAACGCGCTGCGGGGCGACCGGGCATTGTAGCCCTGCACTCTCTCCACCTCCACGCCTTTCATGTGGCGGCACAAGAACACAGCACGCTCGTTGTGGAACTGCTGGGAGATGATGATGAATGACTTGATCCCGAACTTATTCACTATGTTGTAGACCGACGCCTGGGTGCGGAATCCCTTGCCGTCAAGCCTGATGATTCTCCGGGGGACACCACGAGCCACCAGCGAGTCGCGCATGGCGGTGGTCTCGTTTATGCCATCGAGGCTGTGCTCGTCGCCGCTCACCAGCACCGAGTCGATCTTACCCGCCTTGTATAGTCTCACGACGGCATCGATGCGGAAACGGTAGAAGTAGTTGGTGCGGCGGGTAAAACGGCTCTTGGGTGGCGTACCCAGCAGCATGCCCCATGTCTCGTGCTCGATATCGTTGATGTCATCGTGAACGGCATCACCGGTCGACCACGTCACGGCATAGTTGCACCCCAACACGAGCAGCACCATGCCCAAGACAGCAAACAGTGTATACTTAAATATTTTCTTTACCATAGCTAATCATTGTATTTTAAAAAGTGTAGCTGACGCCCTATAAGAACTGGCCTAGAGGGCCTAGAGAGCCTAGAATGCCTAGAGAGCCTAGAGAGCTGGCGTCCTATAAGAGTTTAAGACATAAGAGTTTAGGCTTATAGCTTGCGTCAGCAAGCGTTCTTATAGGCGCAACGCGCCGTCCTTAAAGCAAAGCGTCCTTAAAGCGAAGCGTCCTCAAAGCAAAGCGTCCTTATAAAAAACGCCAGTGGCCTCAATGAAGGGACCGCTGGCGATATTATATAGGAGTTGATTTATCTAAGTCTTTAGATATGCTGGAACATCTGGGCAGCAGCCTCGGTGTACTCGGTGAGGCTGGTGTAGATGCAGCTAGCGAGACCAATCAGGATGATGCCAAGTGCACACAGGATCATACCCAGCTTCTCGCTGCAAGCGCTCTTGATGGTGGGGATCACACACTCATCCTGGCGGATGAACATGGCCTTAACCACGAGCAGGTAGTAGTAGAGCGAGATGATGGTGTTGATCAGGGCGATGAGCACGAGAACGTAGATGGCTACCTCGCCGGTCTTGCAAGCACCCACGAAGATGAAGAACTTGCTGAAGAAGCCTGCAAAGGGAGGAATACCACCCAGCGAGAACATCGCGAGCATCATGGTGAATGACAACCAGGGGTTGGTCTTGAACAGACCGTTGTAGTCGTCAACGGTGGTCTTGCCGGTCTGGCGCTCGATAGCCATGATCACGCCAAAGGCGGCCAGGTTAGAGAACACGTAAACCAGCACGTAGTACATCATCGATGCCATACCCAGCGTGTTCACTGCAATCACGCCCAGCATGATGTAGCCGGCCTGAGAGATTGAAGAGTAAGCCAGGAGGCGCTTGAGGTTGCGCTGGCGCATCGCAAAGAGGTTACCCACGGTGATAGTAACAACAATCACTGCGTAGAGCATCCACTTCCACACTTCGCTATAAGCAGCACCAAACACCTGAGCCAGGATCACCAGGAACGAGAACGCAGCGGCACCCTTGCTGATTACCGACAGATAAGCGGTAACGGCAGTGGGAGCACCCTGGTAAACGTCGGCAGTCCACTGGTGGAAGGGAACGAGCGACAGCTTGAAGCCCACACCGGCGATTACAAATGCAATCGACAGGGCGAGCAGAACGCTGCGCTTGCCTATCAGGCTAGTGGCGATATCGCCAAAGTAGAGAGTACCGGTCATGCCATATACAAACGAGATACCCAGCAGGAAAATCGCGCTTGAGAAGATGGCGGTGAACACATACTTAGCTGCTGCCTCGTGGCTCTCGTAACGCTTCTTCTCGAACGCTGCAAGGCAAGCGATGGGAAGTGAAGCGGTCTCAAGACCGATGACGAAGAGCAGGAAGTGACGTGCCGAGATCATCAGGAACATACCGAAGAGGGTGAGCAACAACAGCTCGTAGAACTCGCCGCGGCGAACGCTCATGAACTCCTCGTTGCTCCACTTGCCGGCCTGCAGCAGCACGAGCAGCAAGCCCACGTTGAGGATGTTCTTCATCGCCCAGGTAGCCTGGTTAACCTCGAGCATGCCGCCAAAGAGCGACTTGCCGCCCTCACACAGGGTGTCGGCGCAGGTGCAGCCACAGGGGACGAAGCACAGTACAGTATATATCGCAAACAGCACGGTAGTGAACACGGGCAGTGAACGCTGGCTGCGCTGCGGCATGAAAGTGTCGTATATAAATACAAGCAAGAACACGAGCAGGAGACCCATCTCTTGCGGCATCAGTAAAAATTGTGAATAATCCATATCTGTATTATCAAGTCTTTTCTAGTTCAACACTTTCGTTAATTAAAATGCGTTCTTCACAACGGCATCAACAACGGGCAGGAAGCTGTCGGTGATGATGTTAACAAAGAAGTTGGGGAAGCAACCGATGATGGCCACACACACGATGAGAACGGCAGTGGCAACGCGCTCGTCCCAGCTGGCGTCGGTGAGCTCGCGGTGATGCTCGTTCTGAACCTCACCAAACAGGAGCTTACCAACAACACGCAGGATGTAAACCGCGGTGATAACGATTGAGCTTGCACCGGCGATGGTGAACACACGGTGGAACATGTCGGGGTGCTGGAACGAACCGAAGAAAATTGTCATCTCGGCAACGAAACCGCTGAGACCCGGCAGACCCAGTGAAGCAAGACCGGCAATCACATAACCAACGCCCAGGTAAGGCATGATGTGCATCATACCGCCCATCTCGCGGATGTCACGAGTGTGGGTGCGGCCGTAGATCATACCGATCAGGGCAAAGAACAACGCTGTCATCAAACCGTGTGAGAGCATCTGGAGCACAGCACCGGTCATTGCAGTCTGGTTATACATGAGGATGGCAAAGAGCACCATACCGCAGTGGCTAACCGATGAGTAAGCGTTGATATACTTGAGGTCGGTCTGCACACATGCGCTGAACGCACCGTAGACGATGCTGATACCAGTGAGTGTAAGGAATACCGGACCTATCACGTTAGCAGCATAGGGCATCAGGTAGATGGCGATGCGGAAGCAACCGTAACCACCAAGTTTCATGAGCACGCCGGCGTGGAGCATTGACACCGCTGTGGGGGCCGATGCGTGACCGTCGGGAGACCATGTGTGGAAGGGGAACATTGCACCAAGGACACCGAAACCTACGAACGCCATGGGGAACAGATACAGCTGCCAGCTCTGGGGCACTGCGTTGTTCTTGGCAATCTCGAGGATGTTCATGGTGAAGTTACCGTCGGTCGACGAGTGGAAGTAGATACCGATGAGCGACAGCATCAGGAATGCCGAGCCACCCATGAGCATCAGCGTCAGCTTCATCGCGCTGTAGTTCTTGTTACCGCTGCCCCAAACACCAATGAGCAGGTACATGGGGATAAGAGCGACCTCATAGAACATGAACATGGTGAACAGGTCAATCGAAATGAAGAAACCAAATACACCGGTCGACAGCAGGAAGAACCACAGGAAGAACTGCTTGGGAAGCGGATTGATCTTCCACGACGCAAACACACCTGTGAACACGATGAACGCCGAGAGGAGAATCATGACTACCGACACACCGTCAACGCCAAGCGCGAGCTTGATGTTGAGCGGAGTATACCACATGTAGTCGCTGCGCAGGATCATCTCGCTGGTGTCGCCAGCGCCGCGAACCTGCAGGAACAGGCACACCAGGTAACATGCCAGTGCCACCAGCACGGTAGCGCCGGTAACGGCAACGGCACGGATAGCCTTGATACCTTTATTGTTGCACAGTGCCAGGCCACCCAGGGTGAGCAGGGGCACTATGACGAAACTTATCAATAAATATTTATCTATCATAATTGTCAAGAATAATTAGCCGTTACACATTACATTAACACACACACCATACCGAGTACCGCCAGGGCGATAGCGCCAATGAAATACAGGTATACATAGCCCTGGATGCTTCCGCTCTGCATGCGGCGGATGCCATAGGCTGCATGGCTGGTTGCTTCGGCCATGAGGTTCATGAAACCATCGATGAACTTGCGGTCAAACCATGCAATGGGAGCACAGATGGCCTTGAAGATCACCTTGTGGGTAATGAACTGGTAGAGCTCGTCCATGTAGAAGCGGCGGTAAGCAGCCTCCCACAGTCCGCTCATGGCGTTCTTCATCTTGCTGGGAAGCGCATTCTCCTTGAAGTACATCACGAATGCGAGGCCGATACCTACGCACGCGATGCCTACGCTAGAACCTGCCACGGTCCAGTCGAGATGAGTGTGCAGTTCCTTGCCGTCCCAGGTAACCAAGTCGTGCATAGGAACGAAACCGGCAACTATCGACACGAGGCTGAGCACCACGAGGGGCAGCGTCATTGTCCATACCTGATCCTTGGGCTTGTGCTCAGTGTGAATCTTGTGCTCCTTCCAGTGGAAGATGAGGAAGTATATGCGGAACATGTAGAACGCAGTCATACCGGCTACTGCACTCATCCACAGACCCCAACCTGTGCCCTTAGCATAAGCGGCAACGAGGATCTCGTCCTTAGACCAGAAACCTGCAAAGGGAGGAATACCGGCAATGGCGAGACAGCCAATGAGGAATGCAAAGCTGGTGATGGGCATGTACTTGTGCAGGCCGTGCATGTCGCTGTTCTCGTTAGAGTGGACAGCGTGGATGATTGCACCGGCGCAGAGGAACAAGAGTGCCTTGAACATCGCGTGGGTGAACAGGTGGAACATTGATGCCATGTAACCGAGACCAAAGCCTTCGTGGATCTCGATGAGCTCACCATTAGCCGAGCTAACGGCAAGTGATGTCATCATGAACGCAATCTGCGAGATAGTCGAGAACGCGAGGGCACGCTTGATGTCGCTCTGGACGCAGGCGATTGCTGCAGCATAGAATGCTGTGAAAGCACCAACGACACAGATGATATCCATAGCGCCCTGCTCGATAACGTACAGGGGGAACAGACGTGCTACCAGGAACACACCGGCAACAACCATGGTTGCGGCGTGGATGAGGGCCGACACGGGTGTGGGGCCTTCCATCGCATCGGGCAGCCAGATGTGCAACGGGTACATCGCACTCTTACCGGCACCGCCGATGAAGATGAAGGTCAGCGCCCATGCCATTACCGAGCAACCCATGAATGTAGCGCCCTCAGCCTTGCCTACGGCTGCCTGAGCGGCACTCATGCTGTCGGTCATACCCACCATACCGTTCTGGTTGAAGAAGTCGAACGTGTCGGTGTAGAACGCCAGGATCATGATACCCAGCAGGAAGAACAAGTCGGCAAGACGGGTAACGATGAATGCCTTCTTCGACGCGTGGATGGCTGCGGGGCTGTGATAGTAGAAGCCGATGAGCAGGTAAGAAGATACACCCACCATCTCGAAGAAGATGAAGATCTGGAAAAGGTTAGTGGCAACTACCAGGCCGAGCATTGAGAATGTGAACAACGCCAGGTCGGCATAGAAGCGCTGGAAGCCCTTCTCGGGGTTGCCGTGGTGGTCACTCATGTAGCCAAGGCTATACAAGTGAACGAAGAACGAAATCGTAGTGATGACAACCAGCATCATGGCTGCGATGGGATCGAGCGCGATACCCATGCGCACCACGAGGGTCTTAGTGAACGACAGCCAGTCGGGATTCCAAACGATCACCGCCTTGCGGACGCCGTCAACGATGTACTGCGAGTCAAAGAAATAGGTGGCAGCGACGCCATAGGCAATCACGGTGGTGACGCCCATTGCGATCACACCCAGCACACCAGTGAGCTTGCGGCCCATCTTCACGCCTGCCAGTCCCAGGAACAGGAACATCAGCAGGGGTATTGCAACAACTGCTATAGTTAAACTTAGTGGCATAGTCTATTAAAATTTCAGTTTAGTGATTTCCTTGATGTCGACATTCTTAACGGCACGGAACACGTTAATGATGATTGCCAGGGCCACTGCAGTCTCGGCAGCGGCAATCGCAATGGCAAACAGCGTGAAGTACATGCCCTCGAACTGGCCGGGGAACAGGAATCGGTTAAACACAACAAAGTTGATATCAATCGAGTTGAGCATCAGCTCGAGTGAGATCATGATTGCAATCATATTCTTGCGGGTGAGGAACCCGTAGACACCGCAGCCAAACATGATGAGGCTCGGGATCAAATACATTAACAAAGTCAAGTCCATTTCTTTTTCTCCTTTCTTTATTAACGGCGACGGGCAATTACTACACCACCAATTATACATGCGAGTAGCAGCACACTCACTGCCTCGAAGGGCAGCAGGTAGCCAAACTTCTCGGTGCTCAGCAGCATCTGGCCCAGCTTAGCGATGTCAAGGCTGCCGTCTCCGGTGAGCTTAGTGAGAACGGTCTCGCCATAGCTCATCAGTGCATAAGCACTGGCTGCGGTACCCAGCACGGCTGCGCTGAGGCCCAGCATGCGGCGCTGCGAGGTGAGCGCGTCGCTCTTCTCGCCGGGACGATGGGTGAGCAAAATTGAAAACACAAACAGCACGACTATGCCGCCGGCATATACCGCGATCTGCACTGCGCCCAGGAACTCATAGTCCATCTGGAAATAGACCAGAGCCGTGGCAAAGAGCACAAACAGCAGGTAGGTTGCCGAGCGCAGGATCTTGCGCGTGGTAACCGTCAGTACCGAGAATACGATAATTGCAAGCGCAATTATGAAATACATGATGATATTTCCTACTGATTCCATTCTATTTATTGATTTTCTTTTGTTTCAGTTTTAGTTTCCTCACCGGCTACCTTGGTCTCCTCACCCTTGGGGGCGGCTGCCTTTGCCTGGGGAGCGGCTACCTTGGTCTCCTCGGCCTTGGGAGCGGCTGCGGGCTTAGCGGCAGGGGCTGCGGGGGCAACGGGCTCTTCCTTCTCGGGAAGGTAGTTGAGCTGCTTGATGAGGCTCTCGCGAGTGAACACAGCCTGCTCAAAGTCGTTGCTGAACTCGATTGCGCTGGTGGGACAAGACGAGACGCATAGGTTGCAGAACGTGCAGCTGCCCAGGTCATAGATGTACTTGTCCAGTTTCATTTTCTTCTTGCCGTTAGGCAGGTCCACCATGCGGGTCTTGATGGTGATGGTTCCGTTGGGGCAGTTGCGCTCACATGACTTGCAGGCGATGCACTTGTGTGCGCCCTGCTCGTCATAGATAAACTGCAGCGTAGCCCTGAATCGGTCGGGGATCTTGAGTGTAGCCCTGTTCTCGGGATACTGCTCGGTGACCTTAGGAGTCACGAGCTCTTTACCCGTCACTTCCATACCCTTGATGAGGCTATGCAAGCCTGTGAAAAGGGTGGCGAAATACTCCTTAATGTTCATAAGTTGTTGTTAGTGTCTAGTATGTGTTGTTTTAATTATTTTCAACTTTATGGGAGGCCCGTCCAGCGAACCTCGGGTAACCAGTCCTTAAAGCGCGTCAGCCCGCTCTTAAAAGCGAAGCGTCCTTAAAGCGAAGCGTCCTTAAAGGGCGTTAGCCCGTCCTTAAACCTAGCGCTTCACCTGGCCGCCCAGGATGTCGAGCAGCTCGGTGGTGATGCCCTGCTGGCGCAGCTTGTTGTACTCCAGGTTGAGGCTGTCGAGCAGCTCGCCGGCGTTGTCGCTGGCGGTCTGCATCGCCATCACGCGCGATGCCTGCTCGCTGGCCATGCTCTCGGTGAACACGGTCTGCATCATCGAGCGCACGTGAAGCGGCAGCACGCTGTCAAAGATTGCTGCAGCCGAGGGCTCGAACAGGCAGGGAGAGCAAGCGGCGCTCTCGCAGGCCTCCTGAGCAAGTGCCTCGTAACTAACGGGCAGCAGCTGCTCGCGGGTGTAGATCTGCTTGCTTGTCGACTTGAAGTGCATGTAGAGCAGCTCCACGCGGTCATACTCCTTGGCGAGGAACGCGCTCTTCAGTTCGTCGGTGAAGTCGCCCAGCTGATCGCTGTTGCTGCGGGTGTCGAGTTTTGTTGTCTTCACCGCAAGCTCGTCACTGGCTATCTTGAGCGAAGCCTTGGTGAGCTTCTTGCCCACGGGGATGAGGGTTATCTTCACATCCTTGCCATGCTCCTTGCGCACATCCTTGATGGTGTCGAGGAGCTGCTTGAAGATGTTGATGTTAAATGCACCGCACAGTCCGTCATCGCTGCCAAATACCACGAGGGCAACGCTGCTCACCTCACGCTCGGCGATGAGAGCCGAGTTAAACTCCTGGTCGGTTACCAGCAGGTGGCTAATCACGTGCTGCACCATGTCGCGGTAGGGCGACAGGCGTTGCAGCTGGCTTGTTGCCTTACGCATCTTGGCCGATGAAATCATTTTCATCGCGCTTGTAGTCTTCTGTGTCGAAGCGACCGAGCCTATGCGGCTTTTTAATTCTCTAAGTGTTGACATATCTGTTGTTAGATATACTCAATAATTGTGTTGTGTTGCCCTTGCCATGGACTGGAGCGACCGTAAGGCCCACAGGCCGTTCCCCGGTTTCCACACCACTCGAGGGCGATGTTGTGTTGTTAAAGATTCCTGACGCTGCCCGCGTGCCGCCGCGGTGACGAGCACGCAGGCTCGCGCAGGGTTATCTTTTCTTTTACGGCTCTGCCTAGGAGGCTCCCGTCATCGGGGATACCGCCCGGCAATGGGCCGTTGAGTGGTTGTCTTTGCCTTGACGTCGATGGTATCAAGCGGTGTACTTGGCCGAGATTTCCTCAGCAGCAGCACGGATCTTGCCTGTCACCTCGTCGTCGATCTTACCGGTGCGCAGCACGTCGAGCACGTCGGCCTGGTGCTTAGCGCGCAGGTACTGGATGAAGAGTCTCTCAAACTCGCCAACGCTCTCGATGGGCACCTTGCTGAGCAGACCGTTCACACCACAGTAGATGATGGCAACCTGCTCCTCGACCAGCATGGGCTCGTACTGAGCCTGCACGAGCAGACGCTCGTTCTTGCGGCCGGTGTCGATGGTGCGGGCAGTAACGGGGTCGATGTCGCCACCAAACTTGGTGAACGCCTCGAGCTCGCGGTACTGGGCCTGGGCAATCTTGAGCGTACCGGCAACCTTCTTCATGCACTTGATCTGAGCGTTACCACCCACACGAGATACCGAGATACCCACGTTAACGGCAGGACGGATACCTGCGTTGAACAGGGCGCTCTCAAGGTAAATCTGACCGTCGGTGATCGAAATCACGTTGGTGGGGATGTATGCACTCACGTCACCTGCCTGGGTCTCGATGATGGGGAGCGCTGTGAGCGAACCGCCACCCTTGACCATGGGCTTGAGCACGGCGGGAAGGTCGTTCATTACCGATGCAACGTCCTGGTTGTCGTTGATCTTAGCGGCGCGCTCCAGCAGACGGCTGTGCAGGTAGAAGATATCGCCGGGATAAGCCTCGCGGCCCGAGGGGCGCTTGAGGATAAGCGAGATCTCACGGTAAGCAACAGCGTGCTTCGAGAGGTCGTCATAGATCACGAGGGCGTCGCGGCCGGTGTCGCGGAAGTACTCGCCGATAG
>JAZQPG010000015.1:0-14647 GCA_045628365.1 Sodaliphilus sp.
TTGGCTCACAGAACGACATGGCTACGATCCGACTTCCAAGGAGCAAGTCCTCGTGCCACGCGACACATCGCGTGGTCCCATCAAATCGCCCCCAAGGAGCATCCCCGTGCCACGCGATACATCGCGTGGTCCATCAAAGCGCCACCCGCCCTTCGCACCCGTGGCAAGCGGGTTTCCGCTTGCTTCCCCAGCCTCCTTGCCCATCATAGAATCCTGTGTACACGCCTCGATATATATAAGAATATAAACTTTTTTCAATTTCATTTTTATATTCATTAATAAAAACGTATCTTTGCAGTTAAGAACACAAATAACGAGATCAACGATGAAAGATTTTAATTTCTATACACCCACCCGTGTGGTGTTTGGCCGAGACAGCGAGGAAAAGGTTGCTGACCTTGTAAAACAAAACGGAGGAAAACGAGTGCTTGTGCACTATGGAGGAGGCAGTGCTCGCAGGTCGGGCCTGCTCGACAAGATGGTTGGGCTGCTCAACGAAGCCGGTGTCTACACTGTGGAGCTGGGCGGCGTTGTCCCTAACCCCGAGCTCACCATGGTGCGCCGTGGCATCGAGCTGTGCCGCAACGAGAAGGTCGACTTCATCCTCGCCGTGGGCGGAGGCAGCGTCATCGACTCGGCCAAAGCGATTGCTTATGGCGTATGCTACGAGGGCGACGTGTGGGACCTGTGGGACGGCAAGGCTGTGCCCCAGGCATGTCTGCCGGTTGCCGCGGTGCTCACCATTCCCGCAGCAGGCAGCGAGATGAGCAGCAGCTGTGTCATCACCAACGACGAAGCCGGCATGCTCAAGCGCGGTGTCAACAGCGACCTGTGCCGCTGCAAGTTTGCTATCATGAACCCCGAGCGCACCTATACCCTGCCCGCCTTCCAGACTGCAGCCGGTGCCACCGACATCATGATGCACACCATGGAGCGCTATTTCTGCGCCCATCAGGACATGATGCTCACCGACGCCATCTCCGAGGCTCTGCTGCGCACCGTCAAGGACTGCGCTGTCGAGGTACTCAAGCGCCCCAACGACTACCGGCTCCGCGCCCAAATCATGTGGGCAGGCAGCCTGGCGCACAATGACCTCACCGAGTGTGGAGGAGAGAAGGACTTCGTAACCCACAAGCTCGAGCATGAACTCAGCGCAATGTTCGGCGTGACACACGGCGCGGGACTCGCGGCCATGTGGGGCAGCTGGGCACGCTACGTCATGCCACGCCACGTCAACCGCTTCGTGCAGTTTGCCGTGAACGTGATGGGCGTGACTTGCGACTACACCGACCTCGAGACAACAGCCCTGCGTGGCATCGAGGCTGTTGAGGATTTTTACCGCACCATCGGCATGCCCACCAGCATCCCCGAGCTCCTGGGCCGACAAGTCACTCCTGGCGAGATTGACGAGATGGTCGACAAGTGCAGCCACGGCGGCAAACTGGCATACGGCTCTATCGAGAAAATCGACACCACTGCAATGACAGCAATTTATAACATGGCCAACAAGTAACCAGCCACCACAATGAGTGACTTTTTCAAAACAGTAAAGGGGCTCTCCCAGGCCAAGTACACCGAGAAGATGAGCCGGTTCCTCGCCTTCGTTGAACCGGTGCAGACCGCCGAGGAAGCCAAGGCCGTGGTCAAGCGCTATGCCAACGACTACCACGACGCCCGCCACGTGTGTTGGGCCTACATGCTGGGCACCGAGCGAAACGAGTACCTGAGCAGCGACAATGGCGAGCCCAGCGGCACTGCAGGCAAGCCCATCCTGGGACAGATCAACTCGTTCGGGCTCACCAACGTTGTCATCATCGTGGTGCGTTACTTCGGAGGCATCAAGCTGGGCACTTCAGGACTCATCGTTGCCTACCGCGAAGCAGCCCGTCTCGCCATCGAGGCAGGCGACATTCTTGAGTGCCACGAGCAAGCGCAGATATCGTTCACCTTCCCCTACCTGTCGATGAACGATGTCATGAAACTAGTCAAGGGAGGGGACGTGAAGATGATAGACCAGCAGTTTGACAACACCTGCTCCATGACCCTGCAGTGTGACGCCGACAAGATGCCTGCCCTGCGAGCCCGCATCGCCGACATCGACGGTACCTCAATTCCTGATTAAATCCCGACCGCATATCGCACATCAATATTATTAATTAACTAAATAACTATTTAAAATGAAACGTATTACAACCATCTTTGCTCTGTTGTCCATCTTCATGAGCACCGCGTCTTTTACCGCTAACGCAGCCAGTGATATCGCAGTAAAAAACCTGACAGCAACCCGCACATGGGAAGTGTCGGCCGAGAACAAAGAATTTGCCCCTGAGGGCGAGAAATGCAAAATCGATTTTGATTTTGAACTGCCCACTGGCAACGACGTCACCTCTGTATCAGTGCGCAACTGGATTGCATCAACAATGGGTATTGAAGGAAAAGCCAGCACCGACATCAATTCTCTCATCGACTCTTATGTATACTACGTCAAGCACCGCAATGAAGACGGAAGCAATGCCGACATGACCGATGAAGTTACTGTCAAGAAAATCTATGAGACTTCCAAACTGGTGACCTTCGAAATCTCGGGCTATGAGTACTTCTTCGGCGCTGCTCACGGCATGCCTTACTGCATAGGCATGACATTCCGCAAGAGCGATGGCAAGCCCATGAGCGAAAACCTCATCAAGAAAGGTGCACGACTCAACACTTTGCTCATCGCAGGACTCAAGAAGTACTTCGATGTGAAAACCAACAGCCAGTTGAAGGAAGAGCTCTTCGACAGCAACCTCAACAAGCTCAAAGTCCCCGGATCGGCCCCCTACGTCACCAAGGACGGAGTAGTTTTCCAGTACAGCCCCTACGAGATCGCACCCTATGCTGCCGGCATGCCCACAGCAGTTATTTCCATCGCTAAGATCACTCCCTTCCTCACAACCGAAGGAAAAGCCCTGCTTAAATAACCCCCGCTAGCCAACTAGCCCCTGTGTCAAGCGCATCAGCGCTTGACAACACCATATAGCAATCGAGGCTGTGTCACCGGTGACACAGCCTCGATTTGTCTTCACTAAGCGTTATATGACTGTTTTACAAAGGATAGAACAACAGGGCCACCGAGACAGCGATGGCAAGGTTTACCACCTTGAGAATGATACCCATGCGGGCAAAGTCGCCAAACTTATACCCTCCCGACACGTAAACAAGCGTGTTGGGGGGAGTTGCTATGGGTGTGGCATAGTTGTTGGAAACTGCCATCATCAGCGCTATCATGAATGGCAAAGCGTCAACGCCCAGTGATTGCGAAGCGTGCCATGCGATGGGGCAAAACATTGCGGCACAAGCAGTGTCACTGATGAACTCGGTGGTGATCGACGCTGTGACACACAACATGATGAGAACCATCAATGGATCCTTGCCACAGCAAGCAAAGATGCCGTTCAGTATCATCTCGTCAATACCTGTCTTATGGATTGCCGTGCCAATGCTCACACTACCCACAAACACGACGAGAATGCTCCAGTCTATCTCCTTAACCGCCTGGTCGCTCGTGCAGCACTTGGTGATAACCATAATAACCCCGGCAAGGATGCAGCACACTGGCAAACTCAACACGTTGAACGCCGACAGCAGCAATACCGAGATCATAATGGCGATGCTCAGGTAGGTCTTTCCGCTAGCCTTGGCGTTGGCAAGACTCTCGGTCTGGTCCTCGACCTCACTCACAGGGGCAACACGCTCGGGCAGCCATTTACGAAGCAAGATGACAATCGTCACACTTGCCAAGAGGCAGCAAATTGCCACCGGGAACGGGGCAAACGTGTTCATCGTCTTTCCTGTCTCCTTGGCATAGATACCCGCAATGATGAGGTTGGGCGGTGTGCCGATGAGGGTGAGCAGGCCGCCCAGTGACGCTGCATAACCCAGCGGTATGAGCAGCTTTGACGGAGCCATGCCTAGCTTCTCGGCCCACTTCTTAATTACATCCTGGAACAAAGCGGTTGTACCCGTGTTGCTCATGAATGAGCTTAGGAATCCCACGGGAAGCATCATGCGTATGATGGCATGCGAATGATTCTTGGGCTGACCCATCAGGTGACTGACCATCCACTCTAGAGCACCGGTGTGACGCAGTCCGGCAATGACGAGGAACAGCAGTCCCACGGTGATAATGCTTGACGTGTCAAAACCTACAAATGCTTCTTCGATAGTGAGCACACCAGTGACGCTAAGCACTGCAATAGCGCAGAAAAACGCCACGTGAGCCTTGGTGTCGGTAAACAGCAGTGTCATGAACACACCCACAAGCGTTAACACTGTGATCCATGCGTCTAGCCCTAAACCCCAAAAGATTATATCATGCATGATTGTTATTCACTGTATTATAATCCCGACGTCACCACATGCGTGAAAGCGGGATTGATTATAACTTGATTTAGAAGTTCTCGGCTGTTACCTCAAAGAATGACTGGGGATACAGGCACACGGCACATGCCTTGGGAGCCTTCACGCCAACAACGATGTGACCGCAGTTGCGGCATTCCCACACCTTGACCTCGCTCTTCTCAAACACTGCGGCTGTCTCCACGTTCTTGAGCAACGCGCGGTAACGCTCCTCGTGGCGCTTCTCGATGGCAGCAACCATGCGGAACTTGGCAGCAAGGGCCTTGAAGCCTTCTTCCTCGGCAGTCTTGGCAAAGCCCTCGTACATGTCGGTCCACTCGTAGTTCTCGCCATCGGCAGCGGCTGCCAGGTTCTCGGCGGTGTCGCCCAGGCCGTTCAGTTCCTTGAACCACAGCTTGGCGTGCTCTTTCTCGTTCTCGGCTGTCTTGAGGAACAGCTCAGCGATTTGCTCCATGCCTTCCTGCTGTGCCACAGCGGCAAAATAAGTGTACTTGTTACGTGCCTGGCTCTCGCCGGCAAATGCAGCCTCGAGGTTCTTCTCGGTCTGCGTTCCTGCATACTTTGATTCTTTCATTTCTATAATTTTTAAATTTCTAGTTTATCGTTGTTTCCATGTGAAGCGGCAACGCACTCGGTCGGTATCTTCTACATTGATCGAGAATCGCGTTTCGCCGGCCTCGGCATCGTTGATCATCACTTTGGCAGTGGCGCCATAGTGCGTTTCCTTGACAAAGGCCATCTCCATGCGCTCTATGACGTTGTTGTCATAGTGTGACAACCCGAACTGGTTCATAATAAGTTCAAGGTACCTCACGGTGTTGACATGGCGGTTAAAGTCGCAGTCGGTGTAGCCAAATGTGTACTCCACCGTGCGTGTGGCATCGGCGACGGGACGCAGGCGCGACTGCGGGGCGATGGGACACTCGCGGGGCGACACGTTGCTGCTGATGTAGCTCAGCTGCGAAATGTCGACTCCGGTGCGTGCTCCCAGGTCAATCACCATCCATATCGTGCGGGCATAGCCCAGCACCTCGCCTTCGGTTGTGCGCAGTTCCATGTTACGCTGCGAGAAGTGGCGGTTATAGTCCTCAATCCAGGTGATGATTTCGTAGTCTTCGCCCGCCTTGGGATATCGCTTCATCTCGGTGGTGACACGTGAGAGCACCCACGCGTGGTTATCCTTAATGAGGCGGTCAAACCCCACGCCCCACGAGTTGGCGTGCAGCGTTGCGATCTCGATGAGCCGCGACACAAGCAGCGACAGCGGCATCTCGCCCTGCGGATTGCACTCTCCGGCGCTCATGTAGAACTTCTTGCTGTATTCCTTTAGCATTGTCATGTCTTATTCTTTGATTTTGAGTTGTTTCTTCATTTCGGCCGTGTTGCTGTGCCTGCGGCCGTTCAGGTCAAACAAGTACTGGTTTACGTTCGCGGGCTTGATTTTGCGGGCATTGTTGAACCTCTCGGGGTGGTCAATGCGGGTAAACACCACGCGCTGTATTGCCGTTTTGTGACAACGCCCCATGCTGTAACCCAGTGTCTCGGGATTCTTGCCAGGACCGTTGCTGCTCCAGTAGATCACGGTGTCGCCGTCACAACCCATGAAGATGACGCTGTGTCCGGCTTCCTGGTCGGCATTCTTGTCGTCATTGCACCCTATGATGGCTCCGCTGTCCTTACCTCTAGACTCGTTGCGGTTCCAGAATATCTTCATCAGGTCGCCGGGACGGGCCATCTGCCACACGTCCTGGGCACACCATTCCTCGTCGCTCATGTACACCTCGCCGGCACTTTCCTTGTTGCGGTCACTCTTGGCCCCACGGTAAGCGGTAAAGTTCACACCGGCATTCAGTTCGGCAACAAGCACACCAAGACCAGGGCCGTTGGCATTGGCACGTCCCCAGAATCCCACGCCGTCATCCTGGCCTATTCCGTCAGGATTAAGCATGTCCTTGATGCCAACATAGGGCTTCATGTTCACCCAGGCGTCATGACCTATCCTGCCCTTGACGTCCCACAGCAGCAATGCTTTAATAAGCACCGCATAGGTGGCGCTGGAGCAAAACGAAGGCTGCGCCTGCATGGGGTCGAACTCGGGACGGGCGTCACCGGGTCCCATCCTGTAGGCATTGTGCAGTCCCTGCATCGTGGTCTTGCTGAACACATCGTTAGGACGGCCGCCGGTGTAGTATCCGCCACGGTCGGGGAACGACTCCACGGCCTGTATCATCGCGGCATGCCACTGAGCGTTATAAGGCAGTTCGCGTTTGTCTCTGGCCGACAACTGCACCATACAGCACAGGAGTGCCAGTGATACTATGATCTGTTTCATATTTCTTCAATTTTCTTCTTTAACAACTTTGCCCATTCCCCGGGCTTGAGGTCCCATCGGGGAGCGATGAGCATCGACCGTGGCGACTGTGACACGAACCGTTCCACAACCATGCCAGCAGGAATGAGCTTCACCAGTCTTGCACACAGCGCCGCATACTCCTCAGCGCTCCACAGCTTCAGCTCCACCTCGCGGTTCTCGTACTGCGCAGCCAACCTTGTACCCCGCAGCACCTGCATCTGGTGGAACTTGACAAGCGACACTGGCAGTGCACACACCCTCTTGACGGTTTCTTCCATCATCTCCTCAGTTTCGCCTGGAAGGCCAAGTATCAGATGCACGCCCACCGTTATACCTCTTGCTGCAAGACGACCAATTGCATTGCAGGCAGTTGCCCAGTCATGACAACGGTTCACCTTATCCAGGGTCACGTCATGAGACGACTCCACGCCCAGTTCAACAATGAGAACCGTGCGCCGCGACAGGTCCTCCAGGTAGTCGACAACTTCATCGGGCAGGCAGTCGGGCCTTGTGGCTATCACGATGCCCACAATCCCGTCGACCGACAATGCCTCATCGTGCATCTCGCGCAGTTTGTCAACCCCGGCATAGGTATTGCTGTAAGCCTGGAAGTAGGCAAGGTAATCCATGCGGGGATATTTGCGTGAGTAAAACTCCTTGCCGCGACCCAACTGTTCAGAAACAGTCAATCGGGCGTCGCAGTAACTCGGGTTGAAGGCAGCATTGGTGCAGTATGTGCATCCCCCGCGCCCGGCGTTGCCGTCCCTGTTGGGACAAGTGAATCCCGCGTTGACAGCCAGTTTCTGTACTTTACCGCCAAAGTTTTCACTCAGGAATGCCGCGTAATCCTTCATCCTTTACTTTAAGTAACTACTTAAACTAATACTTGATACTCTACTCATCAATATATTATCAAGCAACACTATAGCAGCCATTGCTTCAACAATCGGAACCGCCCTGGGCACCACACACGGGTCATGGCGGCCGTGGGGATGCAGTGTCATGGGTTTACCGTTGCAATCTATGGTCTCGATGTCACGCATCAGGGTTGCCACGGGCTTGAAAGCCACCTTGAAGTTGATGGGCGCGCCATTGGAGATGCCACCCTGGATACCACCCGAGTGGTTGTCGAGGGTACATATCTTGCCGTCCTTGCTGGCAAAGCGGTCCATCACCTCGCTGCCGCGGGCCGAGGCAAACGCAAACCCGTCGCCATATTCAAACCCCTTGGCCGCGTTGATTCCAAGCATCGCGGCACCCAGCTGGGCATGCAGCTTGCCGAACACGGGTTCTCCCACTCCGGCAGGCACCCCGGTGATGACACAGGACACTGTACCGCCCACCGAGTCTCCGTCGGCACGGGCACTGAGCACTTCGTCGTGCATTTGCTCCGCCACAACCTCGTTAGGACAACGCACGTCGTTATTGTCTATTATCGACAAGTCAACGTCACTATCACCAAGTGCAACTTTACCTATCTGTGACGTGAATCCGGTTATCCCGATTCCCCAATGTTTGAGAGCCTGCATTGCAATTGCTCCGGCAACCACACGTGCTGCCGTCTCACGAGCCGACGATCGCCCGCCTCCTCGATAATCGCGCAGTCCGTACTTGGCGTCGTAGGTGTAGTCGGCATGCGACGGACGGTAGCAGTCTTTTATCTCGCTATAATCGGCCGAGTGATGATCCTTGTTGCGGATTATAAACCCGATGGGGGTACCAATGGTAACGCCCTCGAATATACCCGAGAGCACTTCCACGCGGTCGGCCTCGTTGCGCGACGTTGTCATGGCGCTCTGTCCAGGCCTGCGGCGGTCAACAAAGCGCTGTACCTCATCGAGGTCAATCCTCACGCCAGCGGGCATGCCGTCGAGCACTCCGCCTATTGCAGCGCCGTGCGACTCCCCGAAGGTAGTCAATGTCAATATATTTCCTATCGTGTTACGCATGTTCAGTTAAATTATCATTTCAACGCAGTGATGTCGGCTACCTGAGCTCCCACGTAGTCCACAAGTGCCTGAGGAGCCACCTTGAGCTGCAACCCGCGCATTCCCGCGCTCACGTAGATATACTCGAAGTCAGTGCAGGTCAAGTGGAAGTAGGTGGGGAACGGTTTCTACATTCCCACCGGAGAGCAGCCGCCACGTATGTAGCCGGTGGTAGCCAGCAGGTCTTTCATCGCTATCAGGTCCACTTTCTTGTTTCCCGACACCTTGGCGGCCTTCTTCAGGTCCACCTCGTCACAGCCCGGAATGACACAGACAAAGTGCCCGGTGCGCTCTCCGTGCAGCACCAGTGTCTTGAACACACACCGTATGTCCTCGCCCAACTGGTCGGCGACATGCCCTGCTGCCAGGTCGTTCTCGTCCACCTCATACGGGATAAGCTCATAGGCAATTTTGGCCCTGTCGAGCAATCTCGCCGCGTTGGTTTTAGTTATCTTTTTCATTCTTTAATACAGATTTATTGCAAAATTACTCTAACTTAACTACCTTTGCAAGAAAAATCATATCAAAAAGATGAAAAAATTACTTATCAGCCTGGCTTTAGCCGTCGGCATACTCGCTGGTGCACAGGCACAGCAAACCCAATTCTACGGTGTTTCACCCGACAAATTCGTGCAGCTCCTTGAACAAACCCAGAAGATGCCGCGCGAGAATGCACTGATCATCACCGAGCAGACCATGAAGGTTTTAAGCTCCGACCCCAAGGGATACCGCAAGGGACTCGAAGTTGCGCTCAAGCGACTGAGCGACCCCACCGACCCAATCCACAACGAGGACCTCTACCTGGCAGTGCTCAAGCATGCCACCGAGTCGTTCGTGCTCAGCAACAACGAGAAAGCACGCCCCAAAGCACTCTACGAGAGCGCCAAGAAGAACAGCGTGGGGACAGCAGCGGCCGACATCGACTACGTTACTCCCGATGGTCAGCAGGCCAACTTGCTGAATAATGACAACCGCACCACCTTGGTGTATTTTAACGATCCCGACTGCGATGCGTGTGCACAGGTGAAGGCCAACCTTGACCAGTCGACAATCATCAAACAGGCAGTGGAGACCGGTCGCCTCCGCGTTGTCGCCATCAATCCCATGGACAACGAGAAGCTGTGGAAAAAGACCGAGATGCCTGCCTGGATCATCAACGGCTGGAACAAGTCGCAGACCATCAACGAGGGCGGTTCCTACGACCTCCCCACCCTTCCCATCTTCTTCCTTCTAGCCCAGGACAACACCGTCCTGCTAAAGAACGAGGCTTCGCTCAAGCGCATCGAGAAGGCCGTGACACTGGTAATGTCCAGCCCACAGGCATCGTCTGCCGACCTGGCAAATCTCCTTTTCATCAAATGACCTGACACATCTCCCAACCAATACACAGGAGGCCACCACCATGGCCTCCTGTTTTTGTCTGTTCCCGCAACCGCCTTGGACCCATGATTCCCAAATTACAGCCAAACTCAGTTTTTCACCCTCCGCATGTTAATTATTCGGCAAAAATCACTACCTTTGCATTATAAATAAAACTAAACTTAAATTACTTACATTAAATCTTTAACGAAAAATGAGGAAATTCCTATGTTCTGTAATGGCGACGCTGGTTGCCGTTACGGCTATGGCTGTGGGGATGCCACGCAACACCCGGGCTCCGCTCTACAAAGCTAAGAGCGGACAGACCGGCAAGCTGCTATCCAAAACCGCAAGCCCAATGAGTAGCCTGCTCCCCAAGTTCAATGCCCGCGACCTGCGCAGGGCTCCGGCCTTCATCGCCCCGACCGAAGCTGCCCCCACCCTGTGGGCAACCTTCACCATGGGCTATGAGGATATCGAGAACCCCGGCATCTACTCTTTCGTCCCCGAGAACCAGTTTGCAATGGGCACCAAGGTCATCGGCGACTCCGACATCCAGAACACCTCGTTCCTCAACGCGACGGCATCGGTAGTGGGCGACGGCAAGGTTTACGTGAGCAGTTGGTACGGCTATGCCCGCATCTATGACCTCGTGACCGGCGAGTGCCTCATGTCAACCGGCTCCGATGCCATCGACAACATCTTCTACTCGGCCT
Source organism: Sodaliphilus sp. (assembly GCA_045628365.1). Taxonomy (GTDB): domain Bacteria; phylum Bacteroidota; class Bacteroidia; order Bacteroidales; family Muribaculaceae; genus Sodaliphilus. Next base: position 10,815 of record JAZQPG010000015.1, read on the forward strand.
GCTACGACGACGAGAACGGACTGGTCTATGGAGCGTTCTTCAACAGCGACGCAACCGCATTACTGTGGAGCTCCTATGACATGAACACCCACCAGAAGACCGTCATCGCCGATGTGAGCGCCTACGGAATCATAGGCTGCGACCTTGACGCGCAGGGCAACGTGTGGTTTATCGCATCCGACGGTACCATCTACAAGACCACCAAGGATTTCCGCAACGTTGAGACCATCGGCAGCCTGGGCATCACTCCCGCCTGCGAGTACTCTAACGGAGGCATGTGCATCGACCGCGACACTAACGTGATGTACTGGGCGTTTGACGTTGTTGATACTGCCGAGGACGGCAACGAGTACCTGTTCCCCTACCTGGCGTCAATCAACCTTAACAATTACCTGGTAGCGACCTATCAGTCTAACTACCTTTTCGGTGGCATGTATATGCCCATCAACCTCAGCCAGGACCTCCCTGCGGCTCCTGTCAATGTAACTCTCGACCGCCAAGGCAACAACGCTGTCATCACCTGGGATGCAGTTACCAAGAACCTTGCCGGCGAAACCATCACCGGCGTCACCTACAACGTGATTGACAAGAAAGACAACACTGTTGTGGCTACCGGCGTGACAGGAACCACCTACACGGTGTCAGGCATTATTGTCGATGGCATCGAGATGCGCCAGTATGCCGTGGCAGCCGTTCACGACGGCAAGACATCAAAGGCCACTGTGAGCAACAAGGTGGCGTTTGGCGACGCCTACTCTCTTCCCCACACGTTCCCCGTAGACCCTGCCATCGATGTTGACCAGTTCACCATCATTGACGCTAATCACGACGGCACCACATGGTTCTATGAGGAGCGAGGCAAAAACCAGGTATTCACCATCACCGAGAATGCCACATCACCTAAGGACGACTGGCTCTTCACTCCTCCCGTGCTGATCAAGGCCAACAAGAGCGTGCGCATGCAGTATATAGCACGCGCCACTGCTACCAACCTGCCCGAAACCATGGAGATAAAAGCCGGCAAAAGCGCTACTGTCGAGGCCATGACAATCGACGTCAAGCAAGCCACGGTTTACCCCACAGGCAACACCGTGTATGACGTGACCTTCATTGTACCCGAGGACGGCAACTACTACATCGGCTTCCATGCTATTTCTCCTGCCAACCAATACGAATTCTGCATTGACAACATCGTCCTCACAGAGAGCGCTGCCCTCGATGCCCCCGCTATGGTCGAGAACCTTAAACTCACTCCCGCCCTCGAGGGACAGCATGAGTGTGAAGTAGAGTTCACCGCACCGCGCACCACAGTGAGCGGCGACGAGCTCAAGGACTTCAGGGTTAACGTTTTCTGCGGCGAAAAACTGGTGCAGACCTTCGACGACTTGACGCCCGGTGAGGAAGTTGGATTCAGCGACGTTAACGTCCCCAACGGATTCAACACCTACAGTGTGGTTGCCGAGAACGCTCAGGGCGTTCCCAGCGACACCGTCAAGGCTCAGGTCTATGTGGGTTACGGCACTCCCCGCGTTGCACAAAACTGCAAGCTCCGCGTGGTTGACGGCAACCTCGTGGCATCGTGGGACACTCCCCTCACCGAGGGTATCAACGGATATGTAGACCCGGCACGCGTGAGCCACAACATCTACATGCGCAGGAACCTAGACGGTGAGTATGTCAAGTACAGCACTAGCGAGCCCGGTGCGCTCTCTACCGTACTCCTCTCTAATGCCGACGATCTGGAAGAGCAAACCATGCTCAGCGTCTATGTCGAGGCTGTTGACGTGGAGAACAACCTCGTCAGCGGCAAGCGCGTGGAGACCAACAAGTGCCTCTATGGCCAGCCCTACAAGTTACCCTATATTGACGACCTCAACACTAGCCCCTACGAGTGGTACGTTATCGAGAAAGCCGTGGGCTCTAGCACCGAGGGATGGCAATACGGCGTTGAAGACGGCGAGGGTGTGCTCTACGCCAAGTGTGACTATCCCACTGGCGAAGCAGTGGTCAACACCGGCAAGATCACACTGAACGGTTCACAACACGCTACACTGGTGTTTGACCAGTTCCTGGGCGAAATGGCCTACAACGACCGCCTCGACGTGCAGGTGGGCGCCGGCAACATCGAGCAGTTCACCACAGTGATGTCTCTCACACGCGACGCTACCCCCGAAGGCAAGTGGATAACCCGCGCTATAGACCTCTCGCCCTATGCCGATGCACAATGGATTAGCATCCAGTTCCACGCCCAGGGAGCGCCGCAAGGCCAGGCTAAGCGCGAACATCAGATGATACGCAACGTGCGCGTGATGGACGCCGTTGACGGCGACCTTGCGCTCACTGTAAGCGAGATAGGCAACCAGGGCAAACTGCCTTACAACGGTTCTTGCGCTATCAAGGTTAAGGTGACCAACAACGGCGCAGTGAATGCTACTGCCGACGACTACAAAGTGATTATCAGGAACAACGCCACCGGCGATACGGCATATGTTGCCGAGTCTTGCACTATCGACCCGCTGTCGACCAAGGAGTTCAAGCTGATATACCCGAGCGCTGGTGCCAGCGAACCCGACGAGATCAATCTCACCGCCGAGGTTGTTAGTGCGACCGATCCCGTGGCAACCAACAACAGCAAAGCAGTGAAACTCCTTCTCGAGAAACCCGAGATTCCCACTGTCGACAACCTGGCCGCAACCGACGATAACGGGCAGGTACACCTCACGTGGTCTATACCTGAGTCTACCATAAAGCAGAACGAAGAGGGATTCGAGTCTTACAACGCGTTCAGCGTGGGCGATGAGGTCCTTGCCGACAAGGGCTACACCATCTACTTCAACCCGCAGCCCACCAAGCAGTGTGGCAGCGGCAAGTATGACCACGCCGGCGAGGCTATCGGCTGGCTTGTGTTTGACAACAAGAAAGCCGGTTTCGGCGGCTCGGGTGCTTATGCTCCCCACAGCGGTGCACAATGCCTCGTGGCATTTGACGGAGCAGAAGCAATGGATACTTGGCTCATCACACCCGAACTCTCGGGCAACGAGCAGACAATCTCGTTCTGGACCGGATGCCTCAGCGGTAACTGGGGTGCCGAGGAATTCAATGTGCTCTACTCTACCACGGGCACAGCCAAGGAAGACTTTGAACAGATCAACAGCCAGGTACTCACCGAGAAGCAGTCATGGAGCTGGACCGAGCGCAAGTTCACCGTACCCCAGGGGGCCAAGTACTTCGCCATCCAGGTGGTTTCTACTGCCAAGATGGGACTCAAGATTGATGACCTCACCTTCGAGAGCGGCAAGCAGCTAGGCATAGACGTCGACGGATACCAAATCACCGTTGACGGTAACATAGCCAAGACCGTTACCAGCAAGGAAGCATTCATGCCCATGCCGTCAAAGGCAACCACCTACGGCGTATCAATCATCACCCCGGTAGGAATTGGCCCCGAAACTACCGTCCTCTACATTCCCGAGTCTTCACTGAGAGGCGACGTGAACAACGACGGATTGATCGACATTGACGACGTCAACTGCATCATCGACGTGATACTCGGACACAAAAAGCCCGAGGCATTTGAAGGTCGTGCCGACGTGAACTACGACGGCAAAGTTGACGTTGACGACCTCAACATCATCATCCAGATCATCACCAACGAAATCTAGAAAAGACACCTAGGTTTCCCACCACAAGCCAAGGCCGCCGCCCATCCCCCGGGCAGCGGCCTTTTTGCAGCGAGCCCCCGTGTCGGTTGCCTCGCTCGCCTCCCCCTTGCGGAAAGCCGGCGCGCCCTGTGCCCCGCCGGTCTCCCCCGGGTTCTAAGTCGGGTCCTAGCC
>JAZQPG010000016.1:0-10412 GCA_045628365.1 Sodaliphilus sp.
CCAGATGTTTGCCGACGGCTTCCTTCAGATTCCATCTCGCGATGGACACCCTTGCCTTGGGCTATGTGATTCCCGCTATCAGGGCTCACTCGGGACTTGCACCCGTTAGACAATGCTCATGCCGAGCGTACTACAAGTTCACCCCGCCGCACAATCGTGCAGCGGGGTGAACTGTTTTTAGCACGGGAAGTAAGACTCGAACTCACGACCTACGGTTTTGGAGACCGTCGTTCTACCAACTGAACTATTCCCGTGTGTTTCCTTCTAACATTTAACGGCCTATGCAATGATAGGTGAATCCGTGTTCCTTAAGCTCATCGGCATCAAGGATATTGCGTCCGTCAAGCACCAGACGGCCCTGCATGGTACGCGACAGCACGTCAAGACTGGGCATACGGAATTCCTTCCACTCGGTTACGAGCATTAGCGCGTCGGCACCTGCAGTCGCGTCATAGCGGTCCTTGCAGTACACGACCACATCGCCCAGGCGACGGCGGCACTCGTCCATAGCCACGGGGTCATAGACCCGTACCGTTGCACCAGCTTTGATCATCTTGTCGATAAGCACCAGTGCCGGAGCCTCACGCATGTCGTCGGTCTCGGGCTTGAACGCCAATCCCCACAACGCGATAGTCTTGCCACCGAGGTCACCGTCAAAGTGTTTCATCAGTTTGTCAAAGAGTATAGACTTCTGGACCTCGTTGACAGCCTCCACGGCCTTGAGCACCTGCATGGAGTATCCAAGGTCATCGGCAGTCTTGATGAGGGCCTTGACGTCCTTGGGAAAACAGCTGCCGCCATATCCGCAGCCGGCATAGAGGAACTTCTTGCCTATGCGTGTATCACTGCCTATGCCCTTGCGCACCATGTTAACGTCGGCTCCCACGAGCTCGCACAGGTTGGCAATGTCGTTCATGAAACTGATGCGGGTGGCAAGCATGCTGTTGGCCGCATACTTTATCATCTCGGCACTGGGAATATCAGTGAAGATCAGGCGGTCACTCACAATCATGAACGGCTTGTAGAGGCGTGCCATGATGGAACGGGCACGCTCGCTCTCCACACCCACCACGACACGGTCGGGACTCATGAAGTCCTTCACCGCTGCTCCCTCCTTGAGGAACTCGGGATTGCTGGCCACGTCAAACTCAATGTCCACGCCACGCTTGTCAAGCTCGGCCTGGATGGTTTTCTTAACCTTGGCAGCAGTGCCCACAGGAACTGTGCTCTTGGTCACCACGACAGTGTACTTGCTGAGATGCTGCCCTATAGTGCGGGCAACAGCCAGCACATACTTAAGGTCGGCGCTACCGTCCTCATCAGGCGGAGTACCCACGGCGCTGAACACAATGTCCACGTCGTCAAGCACATCTTCCAACTTCGTGGTGAAGTGCAAACGACCGCTACGGGCATTCTTGTGCACCAGTGTCTCCAGTCCCGGCTCATAGATGGGTATCACACCCTGCTTGAGGCGTTCAATCTTGTCGGCGTCAACGTCAACACAGGTGACGTTGATGCCCATCTCGCTGAAGCATGTTCCGCTCACGAGACCCACATAGCCGGTTCCTACTATAGCAATGTTCATTTCTTGGTGTTTTTATCCTTAGGCTGCTTCTTGACGCTGTCCTTTATTTTCTTCTTGAGGGCGCCCATCTTGGACGTATTGTCCTCCTCGCCGTAGCCATAGCTACCATAACCATAGCCATAGTTTCCATAGCTATAACCATAGCCGTAGCCATAGCCATAAGAGCCGTAGCCATAGTTCTTCTTGTCGAGCTTGATGTCATTAACAAGGAAGGTGAGGTTCTTGATCTTATCCTCCGAGTTGAGGCGGTCAAGATCCTCGAGGTAACGTTTGTCAACCTTACCGTCGCGTATCACATAGATTGTGATGTCAGCATGACGGTTAATCATGCCTGCATCGGCAATCACGCTGAAGGGCACGGTGTCCAGGATGACATAGTCATAACGCTCCCTGAGCTTCTCGATCATCTCCTCAAAGCGTTCACCCATGAGCAGATTGGTGGGATTGGGAGGAATGGCTCCCACGCAGACGAGGTCAAGGTTCTCTGAAATCTTATTGCGGATAATCACATCGTCGATATCGGCAACCTTTTGCGACAGATAAGCGCTCACACCGACTCCACCGTCGTTGATGCCCATATAGCTGCTAAAGCGCCCCTTACGCAAGTCAAGGTCCACAGCCACCACACGCTTGCCGGCATAGGCATAGCTGAGCGCCATGTTAGCGGCCACGAAGCTCTTACCCTCACCAGGCATGGTCGAAGTGAACTGCATCACAACGCCCTTGCCGGGCTCGGGATGCACGATATAGTCGATATTGGCTCGCACGATGTGGAGGGCCTCGGTGATGCGGTCATGGCCGTTCTCGGTAACCACAAGTTCCTTATTGCGCTGGTTGCGCTGCTTCTCGGGCAGTTCACCCACGATGGGCACGTCAACCACGCCCTCGATATCGTGGCGAGAGTGGATGGTAGTGTCAAGTGAGAAGTACCAGAATACACCGTAGAGGATAACCGCAGGCAACAACAGGCCAATGAGCAACCCCACCATCAGTATCTGGGAAGGAACAGGAGCGATGGGACCTCTACCAGTGGCGCGCTCCATGACCTTGGCATTAGGCTCAGTGATGGCGAGCTGCAGGGCATTCTCCTCACGCTTGTTAAGCAAGTACATATAAAGGGTCTCCTTGATCTTCTGCTGGCGAGACACCTCGGTGATAGCCTTTTCCTGAGAAGGCACCGCCACGATATCGCTCATGGCAACGCTTTCCTGGCTATGCGCCTTAGACTGCTGCACGCGCAGCGAACTGATATAGTTTGACAGACCGCGCATGATGTTCTTGCGCTGTGCATCAAGCTTCTGGGTTATCTCTACCATCACAGGGTTCTCCGAGCTTGAAGTCTCGGCAATCTTGTGATACTGCTGCATGAGCTCGTTATAGGCAGTGATCTGTCCCTCAATACCAGTGTTGGCAATGCCCGTGTTGCTGGGGATAAGTTCGTTGCCCGACATCTGTGACAGATAGCTCTGGATGTTTGACGCCAAGCTCACCTGCACGTCCATCTCGGCGGCATTGTCGGCATACTGCTGTCCCACCGTGGGCGAAGCAAATACCGAACGATTGGCAGCGGCGGTCTTGAGCGAAGCGACACGGCTGTCAACACCGTTAAGGTCGCGCGACAGAGCGTCAACGCGCTCGGCAATGAACTTCTCGGTAACCGAGGCCACCTGGTTCTTGTCCTCGATGCCTTCCTGGTTGTATGTGGCGATGAGCGTATTGAGGATATCAATAGCTTCCTCCTTGTCATCCCAACGGAGAGAGAGGCTCATCACATCACTATATTTATCGGCTTGCTCAGCATTAAGGTTAGCCTTGATTTGAGACGCCAGCGAACGCGGTGTCATCACCTTGGCGATAACCCTATAATTATCGGTATGGGCATCACCGAAATTCTTGTTTGTGGTGATCGCGATAGGACCGTACTTGGTGCTCACCTTGTTGCCAAAGTGCGCCTTCTTCCAACCGCCATCACCGCTCACCTGGAACTCAAACTCCTTGGAACTCTTGGGGACAATGGTGATAGTGAAGTTCTCGGTCACGGCGTGTATGGGAGTAACCTGAACCGGCGACGACTTGTAGCTGCTCACGTCGCGCAGGAACACGTGGCCATAGTAGCGCACGTTATTGCCCATGGTGTTAACAACGCTCTCGATCAAGTCGGTCGACTTAATCTTGTAGAACTCGTTAGGCATGAAACTGTTACCGGTGGTGATACCAAGGTCACCGAAAGCCTGGCTCTGGGTACCCTCGTTGCTATCCTTGCTCTTGAGCAGGATTAGTGCCCTCGCCTCATAGGAGAAGGGGAGAGACTTGCCATAGAGGAACGCGATGCATCCAAAGGCAATAACCGAGATTACAAACCAATACCAGTTGCGGGCACAAGCCATGAAATAGGCTCTGATGGGCAACGTGTTGGTTAATGACTTCTTTTTCTTAGAGCCAGTGCTAATATTCTCACTACCGGAGTTGTTTTCACTGATAATCTGTTGCATATTGAGTTGTCTTTATTATTCCAAAAAACAGTGGTATCCACCAATTTGCAAAGTTACAACTTTTCTCGCTATTAACCCACCCAAAACCCAAAAATATTTACTTTTTTTATATAATGTGTGTTTTCGTGAAGTAAAAGTGGACAATTAGCCACATCAGGCACTGCAATGAAGGCGTCCTCCACCACGTGCCGACGTCCTCCACCACGTGCCGGCATCACTCCACCACATGCCGGCATCAACATGCAAAGCCCATCATGGCCTGCCCTGGCCTAGTGGATGAGCTAGCAACCACCCAAAAAAAGGCTTGCCCCGAGACAGGGCAAGCCTTGCTATCCTTGGATGATACAGGGATTACATTCCCAGCACCTTGTCGATGCAAATGTTAATGTCGCTCAGGTCTACAATACCGTCACCGTTAACGTCACCCTCGATACCTCCCTGGGCAGGAGTAGTGCCCACGAAGTTAACCTTGATGATCTGCTCCAGTGTGTCCATCATGTCGATGTCGATGTTCACGCTCAGTGCCTGAGCATTGAAGTCGGCATTGAGAACAACGGGAACCTCGCCCAGCATGGAACCCATCCAGAAGTCAACACCCTCGAGGTCACCATCGGTGATAACCACCTTGTCGTTGAACTTGATGTTAGTGAAACCATGGGCTGCATTGCCTGCAAGGTTGTGAAGCGAAATGTTGCCCACGCCCATGCGGTTGCCATCCTCAGCAACGAGAACAAAGTTCTTGAGGTCGAAGTTGTAAACGCCTGCCGAGTCAGCTACCGAGATTGTAGTCTCCATCTCTGATACGGCGTCATTAATTGTTACTGTCAGCTTTCCAGTGTAGTCTGTTGCCATGGCTGCGAGCGAGCAAACTGCCGCTGCGAGCATAACTAATACTTTCTTCATAATTCTAAAATCTGTTTCTTTTGTTTTTACAATATCGTTTTACTTGATGACTTTCTCAACGACAGTCTTGCCGTTAGCAAGGGTCTTAACCACAACGACCGCACCCTTGGCCTGTGCATCCACGCGCTTGCCGGCCATGTCATAGTAGCGAGTGCTTACCACCTTGCCGGTTGCTTCAACCTCGTCTACGCCTGTAGAGATATATGAATTAACCTCAAGGGGCAGGATTGTGTAGTTCTGGAAGTAATACTCGGCCGAGATCTTGCGGGGAGCACTGTAGTCCTCATACCAGGGCTCATTGATGGTGAATGCAGCAACGAGGTTATAGAACTTACCTGCTTCAAATGTCTGGTTGGGGATGAAGGTCTTGTCGATGGTGAGTGACTGCCCCATGGGACCGTTCAGACCGCTGTAAGCGCGCAGGCGGCCTTCACCGTCGATATAACCCGATACCTTATAAACGCCACAGGGCTTAGCGTCGAAGTGGTGGGCCAGGTCGATGGTGGCAAACTCAACAGCGTGTCCGGTACCATCACAGCTCTCATAGTCAACGAGTGTAAGGGTGGGATTGGTCTTCAGTGAGTTGATCACACCCTCGGCATTGCGGACAAATGTGCAGGGAAGCATAGTCTCAAACTTGTCGCCATCAACTTCAAGCTCAATCCAGTTGTCGTTACCGTCGGTGCAGAAGAGCTTGCCGTCGGCACCATGGGCGATGTAGAGGGCATCGATGGTCACTGTCTGGCCGTCGGTCGAGAAGTCAAGAACGTCCTCGAGCGACTGGGGCTCATCGACCATCTCCTTGGGGAACACGATGTTGCGCAGGTCGCCTGTCTTGAGGTCGCCCGATACGGCATATACAGTCACCATGTAGGCATCATCGCTTTCAACACACACGATACCGGGGAGAGCGCTTGCGCCCTTGGTAGTATAAGCGAACGCGTCGAGGCTAGGAGCCGCACTGTAAGTGCCAGGCATGGTGTAAGAGTTGTCCTCGTCAAATGTGAGTGCCTCGCCATTGTAGCTCACGCTGGTCACGGCTGCGTCATACACGAGCTGCAGGTCGTCAGCAAAGATCTTGTCGCCCTTAGAACCCTTACCAGGAGTAGCATTGGTCGACATGGTCACGAGGATAGCGTTGCAGTCTCCTGTAAAACCTGAGTAATTGAAGGGAATAGAGATCTCGGTCCAGTCAGTTACTGCAATTTGATTGTTTGATGCCTTGGCAGCGACATTAGTGTAAACCTTGTCCTCGGGATCCTGGTAGTAGGTACCGTCAAAGAGGACTGCACTGATGGTTGCATAGGGATAACTGGCGCTAGCAGTAGCTTGAGAGAACTTAAACCAAGTTTTGATAGAGTCGGGCTTAGCAATCATTGCTGTGTAGAAGGGGTTGCCGTCCTTATCCTTAGCAGTAGACGCAATGTCCATGTGGCTATGGTTTGCCTTGTTAGCAGCCGAAATGTTTCCAGCATTAAGTTGTCCGTTAGTAAATGTACCATTACCCACAACAGTAAATGCGGTGCCCGATGTCGCTACTGCGCTATAGGTGCCGGTTGAACCGGGACGCACATCGGTGCTCTTGCCGAAAGAACCAGGAGCCGACCCCGCGAGAATGCCGCTAGCACTCTTGAAGCCATGCCAGTGCTGGGGCTCGCCGCTTGATGCAGTCCAGGTCTCGAAATCGCTGTTGGGGATTTGGAAAGCGTCACCGGTGTTGTCAAAGAGGATGGTCATGTCAATGTCATCATCAACACTGATGTTAGCGTCGAGCGCAGCATAGTCCTTAGTGCAGCGAGCAATCACGACGCCCATGCAACCGTCAAACTGAGTGCCCTCGGCACCGGTGAAGGCGATATTGCCCAGGTGGAAAGCAGCGCTTGTAGTGGCATTGCTTGAACCACCCACGTTGCTCAGCACGAGTGAGCCCAGGTTTACCGGAGCCTCTCCGTCTGAGATTGTGAGGTCGCTTGTCGAGATGCTGAACACATTGTTACCCTCATTGTTAATAACAACCTGGGCATTTTCAATTGTAGTGGTCACATCGTCATCCTGACCGTTACTCAAAATCACGGTCATGGTACCTGTGTAAGTGTTTGCCATCGCAGCCAACGAGCATACACATGCAGTTAATAACATAGTAATCTTTTTCATTGTTCTATTTTTGAATTGACTATTTAGGGGTTTATTTCAATCTATAAGTGAGGCCAAACTTGGCATACACGGGATAAAGTGTCTGCTCAATGGTCTTAAAACTACTCTTGTGAACAGAACTAAGGCCCCATGCCAAGTCGGCAAAGGCACCGAAGCGGTTATTAAAATGCCAGTCAACACCCAGGTCTATGCCCACGTGCATGCGGCGCATGTCATCGGTAAAGTCATAGTCACCACGCTCGCCTTCAACTTCGCCCAGCTCAACCTTAGGACCCGTGGGATCATCTACACGCAGATATCCGCCATGTGCCCAGCCGCTGAAGTCACGGCTTCCCACATATGAGAAGTACGGGCCAGCTTTGAAACACACTTTCTTATACTTATAGGTGAACTGAACGGGTACAGTCAGCATCCACATGGTCACCTTAGTGGTTTCGTTACCAGTAAACATACCCTCCAGCGTCTCGGTGCCACGGGTTATCACCATGTGGTAATTCTTTACCTGTGCGTCTTCTTCCATACCCTTGTTCTCAAGTTGAACACCGGCCATCATACCCCATTTATCATCAATGGGATAATTAACGTCGACACCCAACGAGGGGTTGAACTGGAGTTTATAAGAATTAAGATGGCGAATCTCTGCGGGCAAGCCAATGGGCATTGTACCACCGACAGCATAGCCTAGACGCACGTTGATATCGGCCTTGCTAAACACACTGTGAAATATAGTCTCGGCGTTACAACACAACGATGCCACCAGGACCAAAGATGCTATAATGATTTTTTTCATTGTCATTGCAAATTAATGAGTAATTAATTACTTGTGAGGGCACACGATGCACACCTTGTCAACCATGAGTTCACTGCCCACAGCGCCCTCAAACAAATCGCCGTTGACACTTGACGAGAACACAACGGTCATGCTGTAGCCGCGGTTCTTGAGGAGTTCCATGTCAACATTCTGACGGTACACATACTCTACTTCAAACGGTGTCCACTCGGTGGTGGCATGCAGGTCTTCCACCTTTGCGATAGCCACGATATAAGGACTAGTCTGCACATCGTCGCCATATAGCAACACGGGATTGCCATTCTCGTCGTGGTTGCGGTAGAACACCGAGTAAATAGAACCGTTGTCTACCTTGCCGGGCACTTCCTTACCAGCCTTGTCCTGATACTTGGGGCCTGGTGTATACTTGTAGTAACCCAGATATTTCTCGGGCTTGTTGGCAAAGGGCTTACCAAAGCGGGTTGCCTTCATCGCGTCCTTGAGGGCGCTGGTGATATCAAACTCGCCAATAAAGAAATTGCCGGCAGCAATGCGCTTGTTCACCATCACGCCAAACGTGCCGGTGCTACGGGTTGTCAACTTGATGCAGTCGCTTCCGTCCGGTCCCTGTTTTTCAGCGGGAACCGAGGGATAGTCAGCAGGGCCAGCCGAGCCCATACTGAGTTGGAAACCGCCATTTCCGCTTGCCCAATCATATACCTTGGATCCGTCGGGAAGAAGGTTGTACCATACATAATACTTAGAACGAGTGTCTTCCAACTCAAAGTCCTCAAAGTCATACTTGATGCTATCGTTCAAGATGGGCTCGATATGCCTCTTGACCGATATCTCGTACTCACGCGACCATTTACCATCCTGTGAAGTCACAGTGTAGACGATGCTACCCTTAGAAAAATCCTGGGCCACACCGCTTGCAGGCGAAACGGTGGCACCGGGAGTTGTGACAAGAACGGGAACTATGCTGGTGATGTCAGCATCTGGTTTTACCTCCCACTCTATCAACTGGGTGGTCGATGTTATTTCCTTCGATGTGTCAGAGAGTTGGTAGAACACATCCTCGGGATGGTCTACTATCAAGCTAATCTTCTCAATGTCACACTCGGCATTGAGAGGTTCGTCCTTAATGCAGGAGTTCACCGTCAGCATGGTGGCAATGGCCAACGCATACATGAATAATTTTCTCATAAAAAAATCTTCTTTACCAAATTAGCGGCAAAATTACAAAAAAAATTCATTTCCACATAACTAAATAGGTGCAAAGTGAAAAAAACTGGAAACAAATACCTAAAAACAGAGAAAAATGACAAATCAACAGAGACACAGCCACAGTTACGCTCTGAATTAATATGCAGCGTCAAGCATAAATAAGCGAGTAGCGTTGCCCGCTTTCACCTGACCAAACAATAATGGCCAATTACTTCAGAAAAGTCCTTGGCCATACTTTAACTACAATGTTATAATAACCCTTCAATAGCCTTCACAACGCCACAAATTGGCGGAGGCAATTGTTACAAGGCTTGGGAAATCACAAGGGGGTGACTAATTCCGGCTGGAAAGGAACAAGGTCGCCGTGCAGGGTGACTGCGTTAGGGCCATAGCCCACGATGGGTTCCACACGCACCACGGCACTATTAGAACCCGCATGTAACAACACACTGACCTTCAGGGACACGCCGTCTCCAGTGAGAGTGTAGTCATAGTGTGCGTTTCCTTTCTTGTCGGTTGAGTATTTCTCGCCCGACACCATGCCCTTACAGTTCACACCACCAAATTCACTGGCACTTGACAGGCCACCATATTTAAAGGTGTACTGTACTATGCCTTCCTTGCCATTCTGAGAGACAAAGTTGCACCTCTCATCGAGAGGGGATCTATCAATTCCTGTACCCAGTTCGGCACGGGATGCCTTAAACACAAACGCACCCTTGCTCAGGGCATCGGCTGCGACCTCAAAGTCGACGGTGCCAGCCTTTGCCTGGAGTTGTTTCCCTTTATGTTTTTTGGCCTTCTTAACTTCTTTAGTAAGTTTTTCTTGCTTAGGAGAGTTGTTAGCGTCATTATTGTTTTGTGCGGTCATCCAGGTGCACCCCACTGTAACTATAATGAGCGAAAGAATCAGTCTTTTCATAACACAAAAATTTTAAATAGTTTGCAATAATGTTTAATTTAGTTCGCAAAATTACGTTGTTTATTTTACATATGCAACTATTTACGACTATTTTTGAGCATTTTGCCACTTACACCCTCTTTAGTCCTTTCGTCCGAACAACAAACCGAAACATACGTTAATGAAGCGAGATACATCAGGTGATAATGTTTCACATGGTACGTGCATCTCTGATGTTTCTAATCGAGTAGGAGGAAAACGAAGTAGTTTTCTTCCTACTTTCGTTTTCCGACCTCTCACACCACCGTACGTGCCGTTCGGCATACGGCGGTTCTTTAATTGCGATGCAATTTGGTGTAGATTTTCATTAGCGAAGGGTAA
>JAZQPG010000017.1:0-4817 GCA_045628365.1 Sodaliphilus sp.
ATCGCCGATTGTCTCTGAATTAAGGAGGTAAGATGTGGGGCAAACATCCATAGATTTGATGACACGAGACTCGCCGTCGTTGAAATAAACGTAGCTATAGTCACCATATACAACAGCGAAATTCTCAGAACCGTTGCTCACGGGTATAGCGAGTTGATTATTGTAGCTGCTATTTTCAATATTTGCATCGATGTAGTTAGAGATAGCCACGCCGCCACCCCAGAAACAACCGTCCATGTAAAGGTCAGTAAGTTCTGAAGAGAGAGTAGTTTTCGCGTCAGTCCAGCTGTAAGAGCCATCGCCATAGAGCTGTGGACCCATATACTGAGGATTATCAATCTTAGAAGAGAAATAGTCGCCTTCAAAGGTCACTACATCTTGGGCAATAGCTGAAAGAGATACAAGGCAAACTGCCAGTAGAGTAAAGATTTTCTTCATTTTATTTGTATTTAAAAAGTTATGATGTTATATATTTCACAAAAAACCGGGTGCAAAGATACTGATTTTTAATAAAATATGCAATTTTTTCCATATTTCATCCGTTATTTTGTAGTGCTTGTGTGCTATAGTCATTAATTCTTTTTTATTTTACTTAAAACTTACTCATAATAGTGCATTGCGAAATCCGGTTAGCGATGCAGCAAAAGTCATGCTTTGCATTATTTTTGGATAAAACCTGGGCGAATATTTGCGGTTTTGGATAGAAAACAGTAACTTTGTGATTGAAATGTGCTATAGTTACTTGACTGGTTAAATCACAATTTTATCATTAACTCCCTATGCAGACATCCGGTAAACTAATCATTGAGATCCCGCCTATCAGCGAAAAAGACTGCTATTATCTGCAGGAACGGTATAAACCGAGCTTCAACTATCCGCTGCACAAGCACAATGCCTACGAACTCAACTTTGTGGAGCACTGCGCCGGCGCACGCCGCATCGTGGGTGACAACATCGAGGTGCTGGGCGAGTATGACCTCGCGCTGGTGGGGTGTAACCTGGAGCACGTGTGGGAGCAGTCCAACTGCCAGTCAGAGTCGATACACGAGATTACCATCCAGATGCCGCCCGACCTGTTCTCCGACTCGTGGATGAACCGCCGCGTGATGCAGCCGGTGAAGGAGATGTTTGAAAACACCCAGGTGGGCATCGCCTTCGGCATGAAGGCCATCATGACGGTATATGACCGCCTTAACTCACTGGTTAACAGCGAGCCATCATTCTCGTCGATGCAGACGCTGCTGGGTATCATGTATGACCTGGCGACCTCGGGCGACTATCACTGCCTGGCGTCGTCCCACTATTCCCACGCCGACGTTCCTGTCACCAGCCGCCGCATCCAGGTGGTCAAGGACTACATCGACTCTCACTACCACGAGGAGATAAGGATGGAAACGCTATCGGGCATGGTCAACATGACTCCTAACGCGCTGAGCCGCTTCTTCAAGCAGCGCACCAACCGCTCCATCTCCAACTATATCAACGAGGTGCGCATAGGGCAAGCCACGCTGTTGCTCGTCGACAGCACGATGACGGTGGTGGAGATCAGCTACAAATGCGGTTTCAACTCCATTTCCAACTTTAACCGCACGTTCAAGAGCGTCAAAGGAGTCACTCCAACCGAATTTCGCGAAAGCTACAAGAAGAATGCCTACCTGATGTAACGAAAAACACGTGTAGTCTTCCTTATCGGCTTACACAATTCTATCCAAAATATACACAATAAATGCCACAGGGTTGATAGTAGCCAACTTTGTGGCATTTTTTGATAGAATAAAGTAATATCATGAATTTAAATCTTAATACTTTTGTACCGTAAAGAAATAACCTTAACGTAAGAAACTAATATAAGCTCTTTATGGCTATAACTGAATACGGTCACTTTGATGATGCATGCCGCGAGTATGTCATCACCAATCCTGCAACTCCGTTTCCCTGGATCAACTACCTGGGCAACGAGGATTTCTTTTCACTGATAAGCAACACCGCCGGCGGCTACTCGTTCTACAAGGACGCAAAGTATCGCCGCCTGACACGTTATCGCTACAACGGCGTGCCCATGGACAACGGCGGCCGATATTTCTATATAAACGACGGCGGCACCGTGTGGAGTCCCGGCTGGAAACCCTGCAAGACCGCGCTCGACAGCTATGAGTGCCGCCACGGCATGGGTTACACCCGCATCACCGGCAGCAAGGACGGCCTCGAGGCATCGGTGCTGTTCTTCGTGCCCCTGGGCACATGGGCCGAGGTGCAGAAGGTGACCCTGCGCAACACCGGCAGCGCTCCCAAGGCCGTGAAGCTGTTCTCGCTGGTGGAGTGGTGCCTGTGGAACGCCCAGACCGACATGGAGAACTTCCAGCGCAACCTGTCGACCGGTGAGGTGGAAGTGGAGCAGGACAACAACTACACCGCCTTGTATCACAAGACCGAGTACCGCGAGCGCCGCAACCACTACGCTTACTACTCGGTTAACACCCGTGCCGATGGCTTTGACACCGACCGCGAGTCGTTCATGGGCATGTACAACGGTTTTGACGCCCCCCAGGCAGTCATCGGCGGCAAGTCGACCGGCAGCGTGGCCCACGGCTGGAGCCCCATCGCGTCGCACTGCGTGGAGGTGGCCCTGCAGCCCGGCGAGAGCCGCACGCTGGTGTTCGTGCTGGGATATGTCGAGAACAAGGAAGAAGAGAAATGGGAAAAGCCCTATATTATTAATAAGATGAACGCGCGCGAGGTCATCGGCCGCTTTGCTACGGTCGAGGCCGTTGACGCGGCGTTTGACGAGCTGCGCAAGATGTGGGACGGCCTGCTGGGCAAGTTCACAGTGAAGAGCGGCGACGAGCGTCTGGACCGCATGGTCAACATCTGGAACCAGTACCAGTGCATGATCACCTTCTGCTTCTCGCGCTCGGCGAGCTTCTTCGAGAGCGGCATAGGCCGCGGCATGGGATTCCGCGACAGCAACCAGGACCTGCTGGGCTTCGTTCACCAGGTGCCCTCGCGCGCCCGCCAGCGCATCATCGACATCGCGTCGACCCAGTTCCCCGACGGCGGCTGCTACCACCAGTACCAGCCCCTCACCAAGCGTGGCAACAACGACATAGGCGGCGGCTTCAACGACGACCCCATGTGGCTCATCTATGGCACCGTGGCCTATATCAAGGAGACCGGCGACTTCTCGATCCTGAGCGAGAAAGTCCCCTATGACAACGTGGAGGGCAGTGAGGTGCCGCTGATGGAGCACCTCAGGGTGTCGTTCAACCACGTGACCAGCAACCTGGGTCCCCACGGGCTGCCTCTCATAGGCCGTGCCGACTGGAACGACTGCCTCAACCTTAATTGCTTCTCGATGGATCCCAACGAGAGTTTCCAGACCACCGAGAACAAGACCGATGGCAGCAAGGCCGAGTCGCTGATGATCGCCGGCCTGTTCCTGTACTGCGGCCGCCTCTATGCCGAGCTGCTCGAAGCGCTTGCTTCCCGAGGCATCACCATCAACGGATTCAACGATACGCACAATTACAACATAGACAGCCACCTGGCATCGGTCAACAAGGAGTTAGTTAGTATGGCCGATGCCGTCAAGGCTCATGGATGGGACGGCGAGTGGTACCTACGCGCCTATGACTTCTATGGCCACAAGGTGGGCTCTCACGACAACGATGAGGGCAAGATTTTCATCGAGAGCCAGGGATGGTGCTCGATGGCACAAGTGGGTAGCGACGAGCACATGCCCGAGCGCGCCCTCGACTCGGTAAAACAACTGCTCGACAGCGAGCACGGTATGGTCCTCAACTTCCCGGCCTATACCCGCTACCACATCGAGCTGGGCGAGCAGTCGTCTTACCCGATGGGTTACAAGGAAAACGGTGGCATCTTTTGCCACAACAACCCGTGGATCATCATCGGGGAAACAATGTGCGGGCGCGGCAACGACGCCTGGGATCACTACACCAAGATTGCGCCGGCGTGGATCCGAGACCAGCACCTGCACCGCACCGAACCCTATGTCTATGCCCAGTGCCTGGCAGGAAAGGAAAGTTCACGCCCCGGCGAGGCCAAGAACTCATGGCTCACCGGCACCGCGGCGTGGAACTGGGTGGCCGTGACCCAGCACATCCTGGGTATCCAACCCTCATATGACGGCCTCGTCATCAACCCCTGCATTCCCGAGGGAATGAAAGAGTTCACCGTGTGCCGCAGGTTCCGCGATGCGGTTTACAACATCAAGGTGTTGAACGCCAGCGGTAAGCAATCAGCCAGCGAACCGGTATTCATCCCCTACGAGCCCGGCGAGCATGACGTGACCGTGGAACTGTAATCCACCCCATAGCCCTAAAACGAGACCAAAGGATATACAAAAAAAACAATAGTTATATTTAAATGAAACCCTACAAATTTTTACTTACACTCTTTGCCATGCTGATGGCGGCAATGCCCATCACAGCATGTGACTCAAAGACAACAATCCTGCCCCCCGAGCCCGAGGTGACCCCGCAGAAACCCGAGGTACCCGAGGCCATCCAGTATGCCATGTCGTTGGGCATGGGCTGGAACCTGGGCAACAACCTTGATGCCCACATCGACGGTGTGAGCAACGAGACCTGCTGGGGAAACCCCAAGGCAACTCAGAAGCTCTTTGACGCGTTGAAGAAAGCCGGTTTCTCGAGCGTGCGCATTCCTGTCACCTGGATGGGCCACATCGACAATGCCCCCAGCTACCGCATCGAGAAGGCGTGGCTCGACCGCGTTGCCGAGGTAGCCGGATATGCTAAGAAGGCCGGCCTCAAGTGCATCATCAACATCCACCACGA
>JAZQPG010000018.1:0-12333 GCA_045628365.1 Sodaliphilus sp.
GAGGACAAGATTCGAACTTGCGGTAGGGTTACCCCTACGGCAGTTTAGCAAACTGCTGGTTTCAGCCACTCACCCACCTCTCCGGTTGCTATAGGCTGATTTTTCTTTAGCGAGTGCAAAGTTAAGGCTTTTTTTTGTTTCCACCAAAGTTTTTCCTAAAAAAAATCACTTTCTCTACTTTTTTAGCATGTTTTTACATATTGTTGGGTGGTTATATAGATATAATGTGTAAATTTGCAATCTGATTTATCATATTTTTCAACTATACTACATGAAGAAGAAATTCATTATCCTAGGAGGTATCGCGGCCGCTGTGGTTGCTGTCGCACTTGTTATTGCATCTCCTTACATTTTCTCGGGCGCTCCCTGTGATGGCATGGTAAAACTGCGCAAGGGCTCTAGCCTGGAGACTGCTCACGATTCTCTCAAGGTGGCTGTTGATGCCGAGTTTGCCGACCGGGTGCTTACGCTGCTCAGTTCCACTGGGGCTGACCTTAGCGGGCGTCAGGGCGCGTTCAAGGTGAAGAAGGGTGACTCGCCCTATAAGGTGATGCGCCTGCTGCGCAGCGGCGATGAGAGCGGGGTGAGGTTCACTTTTAATAATGTGCGCACTAAGGATGAGTTTGCAACCCGCTTTGCCCGCAAGTTCATGGTTGAGAAGGACTCGTTGCTAGCGGCACTCAATGACTCGGCGCTGTGTGCTAAGTATGGCCGTACTACCGAGAATATCACTGGTATGCTGTCGCCCGACAGCTATGAGTTCTTCTGGGACATCACTCCGGAGCAGCTGCTCGACCGTTTCAATGAGTTTAACAACCGCTTCTGGAATGAGGAGCGCACTGCCAAGGCTAAGGCCCTGGGTTTGTCGCCTATTGACCTGGAGATCATTGCTTCGATCACCGAGGAGGAGACCATCAAGAGCGATGAGCGCGGCAAGGTGGCTCGCCTGTATATCAACCGTGTGCAGCGCGGCATGCAGCTGCAGGCCGACCCCACGGTGAAGTTTGCCCTGGGCGATTTCAGCCTCAAGCGCATCAACTTTGCGATGTGCCGCACGGAGTCGCCTTACAACACCTACGTGATTCCCGGCTTGCCTCCCGGCCCCATCCGTCTGCCCGAGAAGGCTACTATCGACGCCGCGTTGAACTCTGAGCCTCACGATTTTGTGTTCATGTGTGCCAAAGAGGACTTCAGCGGTTACCATAACTTTGCCAAGACTGCGGCCGAGCATGGCGAGAATGCACGCCGTTACCAGAACGCGCTTAACCAGCGTGGCATAAAATAACATGACGACTATGGAAAAAGAGAATGACGTGGTGGTTCTCGCCAAGTTTGAGAACCCCATTGAGGCTAACATAGTTAAGGGTATGCTCGAGTGCAACGGTATTGTTGCCGGCGTGATGGAGGAGAGCTTATCGCGTGGATTGATGATGAGTCCCACGTGCCTGATGGTGATGCGCCACGACCTGGAGCGTGCCCGCGCGTTGCTTGACCTGTACACTCCTGGTGCGCCCGACGGCGTGGAGGTCCCTGACTGAAGCTGAACCCGAAGAAAACCTGACTAAAATCAAATAAAGCGTATGAAAAGAATTACCACACTCGTGGCTGCGGCATGCATGTGTGCCGCAACGTGGGCACAGGCTACTGTGCCTGCTACACTGGCGTTTGCGTCGCAAGACGACTTTGACCAGTGGACTGTGATTGACAACAATGCCAGCACCAGTGCCAACACCTGGGGCTATAGCTCGGGCAACAACGAGGCCCTGTACCCCCAGGACAAGAAGGTTGCTGCCGATGACTGGCTGATTTCTCCTGCCGTGACTCTCGAGGCGGGCAAGACCTATGATATCAATTACTATATCGTGCAGCGTTCCACATTCAGCAGCGATAAGCAGAAGTATGCGATCACCGTGGGTAATGCTGCCACCATAAGCGGTCAAAGCACAGTGCTTGCCAAGAACGAGAGCTTCCAGAGTAAGCTCTACAGCAAGCAGACCTGCCAGTTCACTCCTGCCGAGAGCGGCACTTACTACCTGGGTGTTCACCTCTACAGCGGTTCGTACATGGGCGACTGCGGTTTCCAGAAGTTTGAGATCTCGGAGGGTGCGGCTCCCGTGGTGAAGGAGTATAACATACCTTACAGCGAGACCTTTGACACATCGGCTTCGCTTGACGATTTCACCACCTTTAATAATGACGGCACCCGCACATGGACCTACTACAGCAGTTCGAAGTGCGCCCAGTTCTGGGGCGGCACCAGTGCTGACGCATGGCTCATCACCCCGGGCATCAACATGAAGAGCGGCAAGACCTACAAGATGACCTTCAATGCCGGCCTTGAGAGTGCAGTCAGCTCGAACAACTACAAGAACCTGAGCGTGACCATTGGTCAGGGCGTGACTGCCAATGCACAGGGCACGAAACTGTGGGAAGAGCAAATCAAGAGCGCGCTGATGGAAGGCAAGGAGTGTTACTTCACTGTTCCCGAGGACGGTAAGTACAACGTGGGCTTCCGCGTGCTGGGCCAGTCAAGCTCTTATGCGGTGTTTGTTGATAACATCAGCATCGTGGAAAGCGTGTCGATACCCGCTGCAGCAACCAACCTCACCGTCACTCCCGCTGATCATGGTGCGCTCAGCGCAACCGTGTCATGGGTTAACCCCGCTGTTGACAAGGCAGGCAATACCCTTGCTGCTATCAGCAAGGTTGATGTTAAGCGCGGTGAATACATTATTGCAACCTATGATGCGCCCGAGGTTGGAGCGACCATGTCGATGCAGGACGAATTCCCTGAGGCTGGCGTTTACACCTATAGCGTTGTAGCATATTCCGGTGAGACAGCTGGCGACGCGGCAACCGTGACATCGCCCTGGATAGGCGTTGATACCCCCAAGGCTGTGACCGATGTTGTCCTTGCCGACGGTGACGGCAGCCCATACTTGACATGGGAAGCTCCCGTTGAGGGTGTAAACGGCGGATACATCAATGCCGATGCTCTCACTTACCGCGTGGTGCGCAACCCGGGATCGGAAGAGGTGGCAACAGGCCTTACCGCCACATCGTTCCTCGATACCGACGAACTGTCGCTGAGTAACTACAGCTATGTGGTATATGCTTCCTGCGGTGACCTCGAGAGCGAGGGCGCGGTGAGCAACTCGATGATATTTGGCGGAGCGCTCGAGCTGCCCTATGTGGCTGTGATGAACGATGCCGACCACATGGCGCTGTGGACCCTCGTTGACGCCAACGGCGACGGCAAGGGCTGGGAGTACAAGAACGGCGAGCTGCAGTATACCAGCATGAAGAATGCCGATGACTATGCGTTCACACCCCCGTTCTTCACTAAGGCCGGCACGATGAAGCTTACCTATAGGGTTAAGGGCTACAGCTACCGCTATAGCGATGCCTACGAGGTAGTGCTCACCAACACCACCGCCGTGGGCGGCCAGGGCATGACCCGTGCCGACGCTTACAGCGAAGTGATTGAAACCGTTGGTCAGAATGCACTGCAGTCGTCAATGTATGTCACTCGCGAGGTAGAATTCCATATTCCTAGCACTGGCGTCTACTACCTGGGCTTCCACAACGTGTCGACCGACTCGTGGGGACTCTATGTGGGCGGCACCTCGGTCGAGGTCATTGAACTTGATCCTAGCACAGGCATCGGCGACGTGACTGCAGGCAAGACAGTGAGCAGCGTGCGCTATGTCAACGCTGCTGGCCAGCAGAGCGCTACACCGTTTGCCGGCATGAATATCGTTGTTACAACGTTTACCGACGGCTCAACCCAGGCAGTGAAGGTGATCAAGTAACCCCATCGTGCTTGCACATGCATGAATAAAGGTGGGTCCTATTAATTATGATAACAGTCAATTAATTATTACGGTCGCTTTTGAGTCTGTTTTGGCATCTTTTTGACATTCTGTCGGTCACGAAGCTCGCTTCGCTCCCTCTTCATACCAAAAAATTGCTCAAAACATCTCTCAAAATCGCCTCGACATAATTAGTAGAACCCACCTTAACATATATCCCCCCCGTGGCCTGTGTGTTGCGGGGGATTTAATAAAAAGTAATACAACCTAAACCCGTTATGAGAAAATTTATTTTAACCGCATGCATCGTTGCCGCCACAGCGTTTGCCGGAGCCCAGGTGGCCCACGTGGTGCGCAGCATCGACACTAAACCGCAACGAGACAACCTGACAGTGGCCCGCACAGCCCGCAAGGCGGCGCCTGCCCGTATCGCCCCGCAGGGGAGTGTGAACGCTGCGTTCACCGTGCAAGGTGCCGAGGCGCAGACCACGGTGTGGAGCGAGAATTTTGACGGCGGCCTGAACGGCTGGACGCTCACTCCCGACAAAGACAACTACGTGACAGTTAAACTCAAAGCCACTACCGGCACGCAGGCTTACAGTGCCATTGACCCCAACGATGTGCAGTCGCTTTACATGGAAGGCCCCTACCAGGTGTACCGCCGCGC
The DNA here is from genome assembly GCA_045628365.1 of Sodaliphilus sp. Taxonomy (GTDB): domain Bacteria; phylum Bacteroidota; class Bacteroidia; order Bacteroidales; family Muribaculaceae; genus Sodaliphilus. The sequence goes on from JAZQPG010000018.1 coordinate 4,480, forward strand.
CATTGCCAGTGCCACCAGCACCGGTATCACTGTTCCCGCCGGCGGCATGCTGCACGCGTGCATAGGCTACAGTCAGAACTTCAACGACTATGCGGTGCTCACCATCACCGCGTCGACCGACGATTTTGCCACCGCTACCGAGGTGTGGAACAGCACCATGGAGACCGGCGATGCCCGCTGGCGCTGGCACGACATCGAGGTGTCGATGGAGCAGTTTGCCGGACAGCAGGTGAAGCTGCGCTTTACCTACGGCCCCGGTACCAACGACTCGTTCAAGAGCGGTGGCTACATGGCCGACTACAGCATTGACGGCCTCAAGGTTACCGCTCCCAGCGCGATAGAATCGATACAAGTGAAGACCGGCGAGAAGGTCAACTTCATTGACATGTCGACCGGCGACATCGCCAGCCGCGAGTGGACTTTCCCCGGAGCAACACCGGCAAGCAGCAACCAGGCTTGTCCCCAGGTGAGCTACCGCGAGGACGGCGCCTATGACGTGACACTCACCGTTACCGGCACCGACGGCATCACCAGCACCATGACCCGCAAGGCGTTTGTCAACGTCACCGGCGAAGCCCCTGTGGCCCGCATCCTGCCGCCTGCAACCTTCCGCAACAGCGACACCCACCTGCCCATGGTGGCACCGCTCATCCCCGTGCAGTACCAGGACGCATCAACCGGATGCCCAACACAATGGAACTGGACCTTCGGCGGAACCACTCCGGCGTCATCGACCCTGGAAAACCCCTGGGTCGCATATGACTTCCGCCACGACCAGCACGTGGCCCTCGAGGTTGCCAACCGGCACGGCACATCGCGCGACGAGATGGACGTGACAGTGGAGTATGACGGCTACATCAACAACCAACTTGCGACCGACTATCCCGTGACCTACGACCTCGAGGGCTCGGGCACATTCCCCGGCACTAACACGATGAAGATCGACGCCTATGCCGAGCATTTCTCAAAGCCCTCGGCACCGATGGTGGTCTATGGCGCGGCAGTGTTCTTCGAGACTGCCCAGGCCGAGGGACTTGTGGACCAGATTGCCAACGTGGGCGTGCACCTGTATACCGCTAAGGACGGACTGCCCGACAAGAGGGTAGACTCCTTCTGGTGGCGCGTGATTGACCTCGATACCAGCACCGCTACAACGCTGCGCGGCACATTCTTCGAGTTCGGCCCCCAGGTGGTTAACGACGAATTCTTCGTGGTGGTGGACGGAATCCCCGTCAAGAACGACAGCGTGGATGTTTCGTTCGCGATGTCCAACCTGCGCAACGAGAACACTGCCTACATGCGCCTGCGCGACGAGTGGCGCCCAGTGCAGGGATTCTTCAACGACAAGGGTTCGTCGTTCTATATCTGGCCCGCCGTTGCCCACTCGGTAATCACATTGCTTCCCGTGGGCACCAACGAGATCCACGTTGGCCCCGAGGCAGGAACCGTAAACCAGCAGATCTTCTCAGTCTTTGGCTATGACAATCCCGCATCGGCATCAGGCGACTGGGCACGCATCACCAGCCGTCCCAACGACCTCACGCTCGACACGCTGGCAATCACCTATGACGCCCTGCCCGCAGGAATCAGCAGCCGCCGACAGGACATCTCGATCACTGACCGTGCCAAGGCAACCACGATCACCTTCAGCGTGGTTCAGGAGCGTGGCCTCGCTGGCGACGTGAACGGTGACGGCGTGGTCGACGTCATGGATGCCAACATCCTGGTAGACATCCTGCTCAACGAAGACAGCGCAGCCCGCTACGAAGGCCGAGCTGATGCCAATGGCGACGGCACAGTGGACATCAACGACCTCAACCAAGTCATCAACACGTTGCTGAAACTGAACTAACAACATCTTGCCGTCATTGCACAACAGGTGCATCCGATAACCCCAAAGTGCCATCAAAGGGACAGTCCCCCTGATGGCACTTTGATACTATTATATCGCTGTATATCAAATCTATAACCTTGTAAAATGTCATCAAAGGGAGTGGCCCTTTGATGGCATTTTGTGGGGGGAGAAAAGGGCGAGCCGCTATGCGTTGATGCATGACGGCTCGCCTGTATATTTGTGTTATTTCCTTGAAAGGTTATTTCTTGCGGGATTTGAGGAGGGCGATGATGACGAGGAGCAGGACTAGGGCGCCGGCGAGGTACATCCAGTTGGCTTTGAGCCAAGAGGTGTCGGCTGTGGTCTCGGTGTCGGCGGCTGCTTTCTCCTTGGCGGCGATGCTGTCGGGCGACACGTAGGTGCTCTCGGGCTCGCTTGATACCTCGGGCTCGGCGTAGTCTACCTGGAAGAGGTTGACAGCGTTACCGCCGCAGCGGTCGCGTCCCTGCGAGGTGAGTACCACGAACTTGCCGTCGCTTGACACGTGCAGGCCAACGGGATAAGAGTCGACGGTGATCTGTGCGATGGCGGTCATGGTGCTGGTGTCAACAACGTAGAGCGCGCTTGCCGAGTTGCAGGCTGCAAAGATGTACTTGCCGCTGGGTGATGCCTCGATGGTGCGTGTTCCGCCGCCCACTTTGCACTGTTCCCATCCCGATACCGAGATGCTCTTGCTGTCGCCGCTGTGCTGCTCGATGGCTTTGAGGACGTTGTCCATGGGGATGCGGCACACGAGGCCTGCCGAGTTGCAGCTGGCATAGAGGTAGTTGTTCTTAATGATGAGGTGGCGTGCGTTGCCTATGCCTCCCAGCTTGCCCAGGTACTCGCGGTTGTTCTTCATGTCGATGACGGCGATGCCACCGCCGCCCATGCAAGCCACGAAGAGGTATCGGTCGTCGGGCGAGAACACGGTTCCGCGCAACATCAGTCCGCTATTGCAGTCGCGGTTGACCGACGAGGAGAGGCTGTAGTGGAGCTGTAGCTCGTGGTCGATGACGGTGTAGGGGAGGTATTTCCACTTGGTGGGGTCCTCGCCGGTGACGTCGATGAATCCCACGGTGTTGTTGCCCCAATGGGTCACGGCGATGAGTTTGCTGTCGTGTGAAGCCATGATCATCTTGGGGAGCGGTCCGGTGTCCATCATGCGCACGATGCTGTCGGTGCGGGTGTCAATGATGGCTACTGCGCTGGGATCCTGCGCGTTGATGTCAAATGTGCGTCGGTAGTAGGGGACCCACAGGTAGCGTCCGCCGTGTGAGAAGGTACTCTCCACTGGCTTGCCGCCAAAGGCCCTGGTTGCGCCGTCGGGGTAGTGGGTGAACTTGTAGTATTCGCATGGAGGTGCCCACAGCGGGCCTTGTCCTGACTGGAAGTCGTGGTTGATGACCTTTAGCTTCTTGTTGGTTTTCATGTCGTAGACTACAGTCTTGCAGCCCTCGAGCGAGTTGACGTAGTATTTAGAGCCGTCGGGGTGGAAGTTCACGCTCTTGGGCGAATAGATGTCCTCGTCGCGGGTTGCCGAGTCGCGGTAGTCGAAATTCTGTTTCTTACCAATGCAGGTGATTGTCAACTTGCCGTCGCTTGACGTGACCTTGTCTCCGATTTTGGAATGGTGTACCGGCGGTGCTGCGCTGATGGCTGTTGCAGCTACTGTTGTAGCAATTGCCGCAAATAATAATGTTTTTAAATAGTTCATAAGTAGTGATTTTTTCCTTAATTTTTGCAAAGTTAGTGAAAAATGGTGATAATTCAAGAAATTATAGTAATTTTGTAATTCAAAGAATATAAAGACATGAAATCGGATAGCGTAGTTATCATCCCGACCTATAACGAGAAGGAGAATATAGAAAAAATGATTGAAACGGTGCTCGGCATTGAAGAGCACCAGTTTGACTTGCTGATTATCGATGACAACTCCCCCGACGGCACCGGCGACATCGTGGATGCCATCGTGGCCCGTGAGGAGCGTGTCAACGTGCTTCACCGCACCGGTAAACTGGGACTGGGCACGGCCTATATCACTGGTTTCAAGTGGGCTCTGGAGAACGGATATGAGTATGTCATCGAGATGGATGCCGACTTCTCGCATCCTCCCCGCAAGCTGCTCGAGCTGCAGGACGCGTGTGCCAACCAGGGCGCTCACGTGGCCGTGGGCTCTCGTTACCTTACCGGCGTTAACGTGGTGAACTGGCCCATGGGCCGCGTGCTGATGTCGTACTATGCATCGGCCTATGTGCGCATCGTCACCGGTCTGAAGGTGCGCGACACCACTGCAGGATTCGTGTGCTACCGCCGCGAGGTGCTCGAGGCCATGAACCTCGATGCCATCGAGTTCAAGGGCTATGCGTTCCAAATCGAGATGAAGTTCACGGCTTACCGCATGGGCTTCACCATCAAGGAAGTGCCCATCGTCTTTGTTAACCGCGTGCTGGGTACCAGCAAGATGAACAGCAGCATCTTTGGCGAGGCGGTGTTCGGCGTGATGAAACTGCGTTTTGAGGCAATGTTCGGAAGCAAGAAGTTCAAGCGCCTTGACAAACAGCTAAGTGCGAAAAACGGAAATTAAATTTAAGATATGGAACTGATTCACAACGGTATTATTGTGAACGAAAACCTCGCCCAGCGGGGTTTTGTCGTAATAGTAGGGGAGTACATTGCCCGCCTGGGCAAGGGTGACGCCCCCCAGGAACTGATCGACGTGTGTGACACGGTGACCGACGTGCATGGTGCCTACATCATGCCTGGCGTGATCGACACCCACATGCACATGCGTGAGCCCGGACTCACCCACAAGGCCACCATAGCCAGCGAGAGCCGTGCCGCGGTGGCAGGTGGAATCACCTCGTTCATGGACATGCCCAACGTGAAACCTGCCACCACGACGGTGGAGGCGTGGCAAGACAAGATGGACCGTGCCGCAGCCTTGTCGATGGCCAACTACAGTTTCTACATCGGGGCCACCAACGACAACATGGACCAGCTGCTGGCAGCCGACTACAGCCGTGTGCCCGGCGTGAAGGTGTTCATGGGGTCGTCAACCGGCGGTATGCTGGTCAATGACGCTGCCATGCTGCGCAGCATCTTCAGCGAAATCAAGGCCGTGGTGGCTGTTCACTGCGAGGACGAGGACATCATTGCCGCTAACCGCGACAGGCTCGTGGCGCAGCATGGAGATGACCTGCCGGTGACCATGCACACCGCCATACGCAGCGAGGAGGCATGTTACCGTAGCACCAGGCGTGCCGTTGACATGGCGCGTGAGTGCGGAACCCGCCTGCACGTGCTGCACGTGTCCACTGCCCGTGAGTTGGAACTCTTTGACGGTAGCGACGGCCACATCACCTGTGAGGCGTGCGCCGGCCACCTGTGGTTCAGCGACGAGGACTATGAGCGCCTGGGCAACCGCATCAAGGTGAATCCTTCGATAAAGACCGTTGAAGACCGTGATGCCTTGCGCCGTGCTGTGGCCCAGGGGGTTGTGACCACCATTGCCACTGACCATGCTCCGCATTTGCCCGCCGAGAAGCAAGGAAATTGCCTCCAGGCGGCCTCCGGAATGCCTTTGGCACAATTTTTGCTACCTTTAATGGTAGAACTCGCTGGACAAGGAATCATGGACATGCCGGCGTTGGCCCGTATGATGTGCCACGCTCCGGCCTTGCTGTATAGCATTGACCGTCGCGGGTTCTTGCGCGAAGGCTACTATGCCGACATCGCCGTGGTGCAGCGTCTTGACACTCCCCACGAGGTTAGCGACGACGACGTGCTGTCGCCATGCGGATGGACTCCGCTGGCGGGTACCCGGCTCAGCCATGAGGTGGTGAGGACCTATGTCAACGGGCACTGTGCATGGCATGACGGGCAGTTCAGCGAAGAACTGCATAGCCGACCGCTAAGGTTCGACTCATTAAAAAAATGATTATAAATGGAAACAACATCTAAACCGATATCAAACGAATCGTTCAAGGGATTGTCCCAGGCCGAGGTGGAGCAAAGCCGCAGGCTGCATGGCGACAACGTGTTCACACCACCGGCCCGCCGATCGCTGTGGTCACAGTTTGTCGAGAAATTTGACGATCCGCTCATCAAGATATTGCTCGTTGCGCTGGTGTTGTCCACGATGATCGCCCTCTATGAGTATTTCAATGTGAACCATGACGTGGCGGTGCTTCTTGAGCCCGTCGGGATATTTGTCGCTATCGTTCTTGCTACGCTCGTGGGATTTCTCGTTGAGGTGAACGCCAACAAGAAGTTTGAACTGCTCAACAAGACCACCGACGACATTTTGGTAAAGGTTGTGCGCGATGGTGGCGTGACCACCGTGCCGCGTCGCGACATCGTTGTTGATGACGTGGTTCTGCTCGAGGTGGGCGAGAAGATCCCTGCCGACGGCGTGCTGCTGTCGAGCATGCACCTGAGCGTTAACGAGAGCACCCTCACCGGCGAGCCGCTGGCCCACAAGTCTCATCGCGAGGAAGTGGTGAAGGCCAACACCGAGAGCACCTACCCCATGAACGAAGTGCTGCGCGGTACCACGGTGATGGAGGGCCACGGAGTGATGCGCGTCACACGCGTTGGTGACCGCACCGAGTATGGCAAGGTGTTCACCGATTCCCAGATCGACAACAACCTGGAGACACCGCTCATGAAGCAGTTTGACCGCCTGGGCCGCACTATATCAATGTTCAGCTACATCATCGCGGTGCTCATCATCCTGGGCCGCCTGGTGGTGTTCTTCATGAACGGAGTACCCGACGATAGTCTCGAGATCATACACTTCGCGGTGCAGACCGTGATGCTTGCCGTGTCGCTCATCGTGGTGTCGGTGCCCGAGGGGCTGCCCATGAGTGTGACACTGAGCCTTGCCCTGAGCATGCGCCGCATGCTGCAGAGCAACAACCTGGTGCGCAAGATGCATGCCTGCGAGACAATGGGTGCCGCAACCATCATCTGCACCGACAAGACCGGCACGCTCACCAAGAACCAGATGCAGGTCAACTCAACTCATTTCTACAACCTGGGCGACCAGCAGCTGGGCGATGACGAGGCGAGCAACGTGGTGCGCGAGAGCATCGCCTGCAACTCCACAGCCTTCATCGACTCGGCCCACGGCAAGGTGCTGGGCAACCCCACCGAGGGCGCTCTGCTCCTGTGGCTAGCTGGCCAGGGCACCGACTACATGGCGTTGCGGTCGCAGTCAACACTCGTTGCCCAACTGCCGTTCAGCACCGAGCGCAAGTACATGGCAACGGTGGTGCGCAGCTCGCTTACGGGAAATACACTGTTGCTCGTGAAGGGCGCGAGCGAGATAATATGGAAACACTGCAGCGGAGTTGCCGGCAGCAGCGAGGAGCGCACCGACAAGCTGCCAACACGTGTTGCCGAGGAACTGCTGGGCTACCAGCGCCGCGCGATGCGCACCCTGGGCTTTGCCTACTGTGAACTGCCTGCTGCATTCACCTGCGACGAGGGTACCCTTAAACTTGAAGACTGCCCGCCGCTCACGTTCCTGGGCATCGTGGCCATCAGTGACCCTGTGCGCGAGGAGATACCGTTTGCCATCAAGGATTGCCGCCAGGCAGGCATCGACGTGAAGATCGTGACCGGCGACACCCCCGACACCGCGCGCGAGGTAGGACGCCAGGCAGGCCTGTGGAGCGATGACGATGACACCACCGGTGATGCCATCCTCACCGGCCCCGAGTGGCAGGCACTCGACGATAAAGAGGCCCTGAAACGTGCCCATAAACTCAAAATACTTGCCCGTGCACGTCCCGATGATAAGGCCCGCCTTGTCAACCTGCTGCAAAGCGATGGCGAGGTGGTGGCGGTGACCGGCGACGGTACCAACGACGCTCCGGCTCTCAATGCGGCCCAGGTGGGACTCTCGATGGGCGACGGCACCAGCGTGGCTAAGGAAGCCAGCGACATCACCATCATGGACAACTCCTTTGGCAGCA
>JAZQPG010000019.1:0-33606 GCA_045628365.1 Sodaliphilus sp.
GAGATTACAAAGTTCACGGCATGGAGGCTGTGGAGTATCGCAAAAAGGACGATGCTCAATTTGATTCCATTGTACCAACTTATTGCTCGTTCTTCAACAACGGTTATTGTATATGATTTTTTCAAGTTGGCTATTGACAGAGCCGTTGTGGTAAGGATGATGAGACCCAGTGCAACGGACTCGGTGCCTGCTAGCGGGTGACGTGCAATGGTCAATGCACCAGGATGTGGCATGAATAGCATTGTCACGCCTGCTCCAAGGAGTATGAATGTGGTGGCGTAACTTATTATTACTGATTCGGTTTCACCCTTGTGTGTTACCATGTTGTTGTGGAACAATGGTGTGCATAGCAATATGCCTAGAATGCCGAGCATCGTGTAGGCAATGGCGATGTCGATCATGCTGTGATGGACAAGCATGATAACGCCTGCTATGAGGAGAACTGTGAACGAATATTTGTCGGCATGGTGATAGTGCCTGATTGTGTGAATCAGCAGTAACAAGGAAGTGGTAGTAACGATAATCACATGTTCCCAAGTGGGTTGTGAGAATATACACCACAGTATGACATAGACAGCGGCAGCGAGTCGCATGGGCAATTCTTTGAACCTTACACCAATAGCCATGAGCAGTAACGCTGAGGGCGCAAGACGTCCTATGTGCTGCGAGAACGCGTCATGGTAGCTGAGCGTTGACATGCATATCGCAAATGGGAAGAACAAGAGGTAGAATGCTAGCGGCGCCTGGGCGCGGTGCTTGCGGTAGAGCACTACCAGCAGCGATGCAAGTGCAATGAAGCAAACGACATTGTCCCATCTCACAGCAGTCTCTACTGTGAACATTGACGTTGACAGCAGTATTGCGGCAAGTGTTGCGATTCCATACAAGAAATGCAACATCATGTGCTTGCTGTCGTCCTTGTAATAAAGTTGGGCGAGCAGGAAGGCGGCGTAAACTGCTGTAAACGAAGTGATACATGCAACAGTATTTGTGTCAGTTCTAAACTCGCCTAGTACAAGCAGCGCAATACAGACGACGGGCAGTTGAACGAGTAGCAGCCAGTCACCTTTGAAAGTCGCGGTGCGCACTGCCCAGTACAGTGCGACGAGGCAAGGCACATAGACGGCAATACCGGCTAGACTTGACGACCAGTTGAATGCACACAGCAATGATGCGATGATGATGCCGCCGTTGCATACGATGGCAAATACCCTTCCTCCGCGACGCGATAGCGGGATGAGACAGGCTATCCATGCCATGAGAATCGCGACAAGCGCCCACGTGCCGATGATATCAAAAACAAAATGACCTACTAAACTTGTCACATACACGGCACTGACGCCACATGCAGCTAGGGCTGTAAAAAGGGCTTTGTACTTGCCCTCTTTCCACATGCGCAAGAGGCCCACGGTTGTGAAAACGGCACTAACCAGGTACATGATGATGACCTTGGCCTGCGTTGTGAGATGTGGAGTGATGAACTGAGCAAACCCTACAAGACTGAGCAGCACTAGCACTGAAGCCGCAATGCCCATGACGTATTTACCCACGTTGCGCTCAAGGAATGACTCGTTGCGTTGCTTAGCGGAACTGGTTGGTGTAACAGGAACCTGTTGGTTGTGCGTAGGCATAGTGTTGCTGGGCAAGGGTGGTGGTGCAGAGATGGCATCTAGAATGTCATTTGGGATCGAGTGTGCCTCTGCCACAGGTGCTCTGTTGGGGTCATAGCGTTTCCCTTCGAGCGTAGCGACACGTTGCTCAAGCTGTGAGATGCGCGACTTGAGTGCTTGAATTTCTTGTTCAGGGGTGTTCATTTTGTGAGGGATTTGAAGAGGAGAGTAGATGATGTTATTGCCAGTCGGATTCTTCGAGAGTGAATATGCTTTCCAGCGGTTTTTCAAAAACAGAGGCTATCTTCATTGACAGCACCGTTGACGGCACGTATTTGCCTGACTCGATGGCGACGATGGTCTGCCGGCTCACTCCGACAAGAGTCGCCAGTTGCTGCTGGGTCATGCGCTTGATGGCTCGCTCCACGTGTACACTATTCTTCATCTTCGGCCTCCTTCTTTAGCTTGTAGAGTTCATACTGGAATTTCCCGATGAATATCAAGAAACACACGACAAATGACACCGTCATGAGTTCCATGTAGATGTCGCCGTAGATGAGTAATGTGCCCAGTACGATGGTAATGGTGTAGAGCTTCAGTGCCCATGCCCCCGACTTGAGGCGCAGGTTGATTGTGAACTCGTCTTCCTCTTTCACCCTGGTGAATGAAACAAGCAGCATGGCGACCGCAAGTCCTGAGATGAGGATTTCAATCCACCAGTTAGACTTGGTCACTAGCAGCCCTTGGCTCTCTTGCGGCCAGATGTTGATGGTAGTAAACGTAAAGAGGTCGGGCAACTCTTTGTGGAACGGGAGCAGTATAGCACACACGATGAAGACGCACCAGCCCACGATGGCGCACCACCGGGGGAACAGATAATTGGTGTCGAGGACTGAAAGTTTTTTCTTTGCCATAATTGTGTTAAGTTTGTTTTATGGCGCAAAGTTAAGCAAAATTTTCAATATGACAAGCAAACTTTACAAAAAGTTTGGTTTCTAATACATGTTTTGCAATGAAACATGTGAATGAGACGAACCATAGTATATAGAACATAAGAGAAGGGACACCTGTCGTTGTGACGGGTGTCCCTCGTGTGCGAGTGTAAAAAAATGTTTTTACTATGCGTTGTGGCGCAGCCAGTCGGTGCAGTCCTCAAAGGTGGGGAACACGTGATCCTCGGGGATGAGGTCGGGGATGATGTTGAGGGCGGTGAGCTTGCTCATTGCCTGGGGCTGAACAATGGTCATCAGCACCGTTGCACCATTGGCCTGCAGGTCCTTGATGGCGCTCTCAAAGGCGTATACGCCCGACTGGTCGAGGTAAGTGACGTGCTTCATGCGGATGATGACAATCTTGGCATCGGAGGGCACGTCGTGCATCACCTTCTGGAAACGGGTGACCGAGCCGAAGAATACCGGTCCGTTGAGACGCTGGACATACACCTTGTGCTCCAGCTCGGTGGGCATGCCGCCCTCGTCTGACCAGGGGATGTCCTTGTCAAAGTCCTCAAGCTCCATGGTGCTGTAGCTGTTCTCAAACATGTCACCGGCTTGCTTCATGAAGAACACGCATGCCATCACCACGCCTATGCCTACGGCAGTGAGAAGGTCAACGAACACGGTGACAAGGAACACGGTGATGAGCACGAAGGCATCGGTGCGCGGAATCTTGTTGATGTCGCGGAATCCCTTGAAGTCGATGATGCCATAGCCCACGGTGATGAGGATGCCGGCAAGCACTGCCAGGGGCACATACTTCACCAGAGCTCCCAGTCCTAGCAGGATAGACAGCAGCAGCAACGAGTGGACGACACCGCTCAGCTGGGTGCGTCCGCCGCTCTTCACGTTAACCACGGTGCGCATGGTGGCACCAGCACCGGCGATGCCGCAGAACAGTCCTGCTACCGCGTTACCGATGCCCTGGCCTATGAGCTCCTTGTTACTGTTGTGGTGGGTCTTGGTGATGTTGTCAGCAACCACGCTGGTGAGCAGCGTGTCGATGCTGCCCAGGCCGGCAAGCGTGAGGCCGGGGATGATGGAGGCATTGATCACTTGGCCCCAGTTCACCTGGCTCAGTTCAAGCCCCTTGGCAAAGAACGGCATGGGGAATCCCGAGGGGATGGATCCGATGATGAGCTTATCGTCAAGGCTGCAGAACAGCGACACGACGGTGACTATGATCAGCGCCACGAGGGTGGACGGGATCTTCTTGCTGATGCGGGGCATCAACAGGATTATCGCGATAGTAGCCATACCCAGCCCAAGGGCAGTGAGGCTGACGCCTCCCGACAGGATGTGGGGCATCTGCAGTAGCATGTCGGCCACGAGTACGGGTGACTTGCAGCCAAACAGCGGATAGATTTGCTGCAGGATGATGATGACACCGATGCCGCTCATGAAGCCGGAGAGGACAGGGTAGGGGATATAGCGAACGTACTTACCCACCTTGAGCAGTCCGAACAGTATCTGGAACAGACCGCAGAAGAGGCCGGCCAGTGACATGGCGATGAGCACGCTAGAGAAATTGCCGTTGCTTGCCACCCATGATGCACTGATGAGGCCGGCGGTAATGACGGTCATGGGACCGGTGGGGCCGCTGATCTGGGAATGTGTACCGCCAAAGATTGATGCAAAGAAGCCGAGCATCGTGGCACCCACGAGGCCGGCAAGCGCACCCATAGAACTGGCTTCGGGGCTATCAATGCCGCCAAATGCCTGAATACCAAATGCAAGTGCAAGGGGCAACGCCACGATACCGGCGGTGACACCGCCAAACAGGTCACCCTTCACATTGCTGAAAAAGTTGTGTTTCATTTAGTCTAATTTAATTGATTCAATAGCTATGAAAGCGTTTGTGAACTGTAATTTTGATGCAAAATTACTGCATTTTCTTTACATAGCAGCCATTCTCAGTGTTAAAGATTGCAACTCGTGCCAAACTATAATGGTGTTATGGGAAAAAAAGAATGGCACTATTGTGGCACGTTTGGGAAAATATTACTAAATTTGCCATGAAAAAGATTCTGCACCCTTTGTTGCGGAAGTAATTGATAATTACAGGAAAGAAAAAAACATGTTTTATATTCTCAATAGCAATGGTGTGGCCGATGGCCCTTACACCTTACAGCAGTTAACGCAGATGGGCATCACACCTACCACGATGGTGTGTGTCGAAGGTATGAACCAGTGGGTTATGGCCAAGGATATGCCGCAGCTCAAGATGCTCTTCGGAGCGTCTCGGGGCATCCCGATGCAAAAGATCGCTATAGCGCTGGGCGTCGTCGTTGTTTTTGTGCTAGGAATAGTGGGTGGCAGCATGATTTTGAATAAGAAAGAAGCACCGGCTCCCACTGTCGTGGTGCAGACACCCCCAACCGCTCCTGCTGCCGAGGCTGCCCCAGCGGTAGACTATGACCTGAGCAACGTGTACAGCAACACCGACTACTACCGCTACCAATGGCTCAGCAAGCGCTACCTCACCAGCGACGACGTCGCTGGGCTGTCACGTGACGAGATGCGCATCGTGCGCAACTACATCTTTGCCTACCATGACTATGCCTTCCTCAGCAGTGACCTGCAGCGCTACTTCGGGAAATTCAGCGAGTACCATGCCAGCAAGCCAGACGTGTACCACGAATTCAACAGCGTGGAAAAAACCAACATCGAGTTCCTAAAACGCCGCGAAGGCCGCTAGTCATCAGCTGATGCTTCAATATACTAAATATTACACACCCCGTGGCATGACCTGTTGTTGTCATCCACAGGGTTTGTATTACTAAATTATTGATGAAGCATTGCGTCCTTCTTGTTGCATACTTCAAAAACATGCATGAATTAGCGATGCCTGTTTTAACGAATAGGTCCTAACCGCCGTTATGATTGGAGTCAGGACCTTAAAGTGTGTATGAAGCTCCTTAGCCTATAAGTTATTTGTTTGTACGCTCAATAGCAGTGCTCAGTGCCTGAACCTTGCTATTGTCTTTGCACATTTCAAAACCTTTAATTGCGTTGATTTTTTCAATCTCAGCCTTGGGCGCGCTAGCACTACTCAAAGATGTGTAAACCACCATGTAGTAAACATCATAGTCGGTCTTTGAGACTGTAAGCAAAACAGCTGTGTTGCCATCAGATGTTGCGAAAGCATAGATATCATCAACTTTCTTAATGTATTGATAGTTTGTATTCATGAAATCAACAATTTCCTCGGCTGATACTGTTGAGGTGCTTACAGTAACTGCTGCACTCTCCAGTTTGTCGCTTTTGAAATTGTACATGGTGAGATTTTCCTTGTATTTCCCATCGTAGGCTAACAGCTCAGAGTCGTCTCGAAGCATAGTGTAGCCGCTCATGAAGCTTTTTACGTTAGATTTTGTGCAACCCCAATGTGTGCAAGGTTCTTTGAACATAGGTAAATCAGGCTCGTCTATTTCATCACCACAAGAACATAACACGAAGGGCAGAATCATGGCCCATAACAATAATAATTTTTTCATAATTAATTTTTTGTGAGTTAATATATATAGGATAATTACTTAAAACTGTATTTGTCATTAAAAAAAGGAGTGTGTCAAAACACGAAGTTGCGGAAATTGCAATGTGCGACACAAAATCCATTAAACGTATTCAAAATATTGGAACACGTTTGTAAGTGGTTCTTGTTTTGACACACTCGATAAAGTGTTTGCTATTGTTGGAAAGATTAGTTGATGCCGCCTAATCCTAGGAAGCCGCGCTGCTTAACCTCGCGTGTCTGGACAGGCAGATTGCCGCCAGCTTCCAGAACTTGCAGTATCACGTCGCCGCCCTTCTTAACCTTGCAAAGGCAGCGAGAGCCGCTCAGGACTTCTTCAACTTCAATTTCACCAATCATTTTTCTTGACAGCTCGCCAGCGATGTCAATCTCCTTGAACACCTCAAGAACCTGCTTCTTTGCTATACCATCTTCCGATCCAAGGCTAACGAAAACCTTCTTTGCCTTCTTGGCATCACCTTCGTCGATTTGAAGAACCTTGCCCTGTGCACGGAATGTATTAAGAATAAGGATTTTGAATGCGTCGTCATTGACACTGGCATTCATGATGCCTTTGTGTGCTGCTTCGATGGTTTCATAATCAGCAGTATGATTGTATGAATTGTATCCACCTGAAGCGATACTGTAGGTTTCTTGGGCTTGAGCTGTACCTGTTTCGCAATCGGTGATTTTCACAGTGTAGGTGATGACTGCCTTGATATAAGGATATCTACCCTTAACGCGTATTTGGGTTTTACCATTGCTATCCTTGTAGGATTCTTTTTCTTCGTAAATTTCTCTAGTGATTGACAGCTGGTCCAGATTTGCTGTGAGGACGCTGTTTGCATTCAGAGTTACCATATCGGCTACTGAGTTTGCGTCCATTGCCGATTCCTGTTTGCGGTGCTCGGCCTCTGATCTCAGTGTAGATGTAGCTTGACGGTCAACAACGATAACGCGGCCGGTTCGCCGAATGGCATTGACTACTTTGTTGCGGACCATTTCCACGTCGGCCGGAGTGAATGATGAAGAGTAAGTGAATCCCTCAATTCCGAGGACTGCTTTCTTAAGTTCTTGGGCATTAGTACTAAAGGCGAGCATACCTGCTAATGCTAATACTAAAAATTTTGTTAGTTTCATAAAAAAACGAGTAAATATTAGGTGAATTAGTAAAATCTGACAAATTTGTAATTGACAATGTTGTTGTAAGTCACTACTTTCCTGTTATAGTAGGCACGAGCCACCGATGCCTCGGCGTTAATCCTGGTTTTTTGAACATCGGCTTCAAGCTCAAGTTCTCTCATTTCCTTGCGGTATTCTCGTGCTTGCTCCATATTAATTGTTGACCGCACTTGATTAATGAGCGATTTGGCTTCGTTGTAGAGCGAAGACTCAGGGTCGATTTGCGAAGCTAAGTTCACTGCCTCTTCGTAGTCCTTGGTAGCAAAAGCCGCGCGTGCCTCGTTGAGGATTACTGACGCATTGTTGTTGATGTACTGCTTGTACACTTTGTGTAACAAGGCCTGTGCTTTGCTGGCACCATTCACCTGGGTGGGGTAGCCCGCGAGCAGTGCAATGGCTTCTTCGTGATTTCCTGTTGCTGCCAGTGAAGATGCTTTGGAAAGGATTGCATTCATGTTTGTTTCATAGTAAGCACAGATGTTGCTCTTTGTTTTCTCGATGAATGCCTTGAAATGCCTGTCGTTTCCTCTCAACTGAGAAAACGAGTTCTTCACAGCTGCGCTTTTAGAACGTTCGGCAGTTCCTGCAAGCGACCATGTTTCGCTTGAAAACAAAGTCTTGGAGGAAAGATTCACGACATTTAAAGTGAGGTCAATCTTTACTTTGATGAAATTTTTAATTCCACCTTCGATGATTTTCTCTTCAAGGAAATTCACTGTGGGATACATCACGAAGTCACCGCCAAAGGTTGCCACTCCGTTGGCCGTCAGCATGTTCTCAAGCCTTGACTGTAACAGGGAATAGGCATCGGGTTGCACTCCATTGGTTTCCTCTGATGGCATGATTAGCCCTATTGTCAGATCGCTTTGTGCCTTTGCCGACAAGGCGAGCATGATTGCCGTTGCAATTATAAAAATCCTGTTTGCCATGTTATCTGACTTTAATGTATAATGTACCTCCGTTCATGTCTCGGTCAACTTGCATGCCGAGTCGTTTAAAGAAATTAGCCAGCGATCGGCTGAACTTGTTAATGTTATAGTTGGCGCCCGTCATGGGGTCCCTGAGCGGAATCCTGACGTCGTCAAATATCATTTTCTTAGCGGTTGTACCCTGTATGTGGTAATAGTTTTTAAATGCATTTTGCTCCATCCACTCTTCAAGCGCGTCTCGCAGTTCATCTCCTGAGTCGCCAACTTCGGAGGTGGTATCGAAATTAGACATCTCGTCAAAAGTGATGTTGACAACTATAGACCTGCCATTAACTATCATGTCGTCAAATGATTGTTGCATTGTGGTGATGAATCCGTACATGGCTTTCTCCACCGCCTTGGCTCCCAGTTTGCCAACGTCGTTAGTATAGAAACGGCCGCTGTCGCCAATCTTGCTTGCCAGTACCTTGGCCGATGCTGCTTCGTATGCCTTGAGAATAACCCTCACAGAGTTCCCGTCGCTTTGACGGCTGAGGCTGATGTCGGCTTCGACAAAGATGTCGGCACCAGAGCTTTGGATTATTTGGCTCTTAAGGTCGGTCTGGGTCCCTTCCTCGAATGCCTCGTTCATTGTCACGCTCTTGAAGTTAGCGAAGAAATCTTTTGGAGGATAGCCCATGTCGGCAAAGGCTCCGCTGATCTGGGCTATTACCTGTCTCTTCTCGTTTGACACGTCTAACGATCTGCGTATGTCATTTCCTTCAGGGACAAACGGTATAACCATGATGCTAGGATGCACAGTGTTCACTTGGGCAAATGCAAATGATGTGATTAGCAAGCCCAATAAAAATAGGATGTTTCTTTTCATTGTATTTTGTGTTGTTTTACTTGGTGCAAAATTAGGTATAATTGGCTATAAAATCGACGTCCATACCTTCTATGTTAGCGTCCATAACATCCATATTATCCATTTTACCAGGTTAGGGGTAAACATCTAGTTTGTTGTGCTAATTCCAGTAGAAAGCTAAAGCCATCCTGATTGTTCTCTTGGTTGGATATAGTCGCAACTTCATAATTGATAGTCTCCGCCGTTAAAGAGAATGTTAAAGAAAAATGGGTTGAAGAAAAGGTAGGGAAAATTGTAAAAGTCGCTGTGGGATTTGGTTATTTGACGGCAATGCTGTAAATTTGTGGATTATTTAAAAATGAGATGTTCGTGTGATGCGTTAGGGGTTTAACGTTTACCTTTTTATAATATGTGCACGATCACGGTTTTTGATAACATTGTATTTATAGAGAGTAATTATGTATTTAAGGGAAAACACGCTCCTGCAGGGCGGAAAGTATAAAATTGTTCGCTACATTTCGAGTGGCGGATTTGGCAACACCTACGAGGCTTATCACGTCCTTTTAAAGAAAAAGGTTGCCATCAAGGAATTCTTTGCCAAGTCTTTTTGCAATCGCGACAAGGACACGATGAGGGTTGTCACGGGTGTGACTTCTAAGGCTGCTTTGGTGCGCAAGCTCTTGCAAAAGTTTATCCAGGAGGCACAGTCAGTGAGCTCGCTCAAGCATCCCAACATTGTTAATGTTCACGACGTGTTTGAGGAGAACAACACTGCCTACTTCGTGATGGACTACATTGACGGCATGTCGTTAATGGACAAGTTGAAAAATGGTGTGCTGGGCGAGCAGGTGGCTTTGAAATATATCCGCCAGGTTGCCGATGCCCTCAGTTATGTTCACTCGTCTAATCGTCTGCATCTCGACATCAAGCCCGGAAATATCATGATAGACGAACACGACAACGCCATACTCATTGACTTTGGAGCCAGCAAGCAATATGATGAAGTGGACGGTGAGAACACATCGACCCTCTTGGGCGTTACTCCAGGTTTCGCCCCTCTGGAACAGATGGGCAATGATGTGATGAAATTCTTCCCGTCGACCGACATCTATGCCCTGGGAGCCACGCTTTATAGTCTGCTTACCGGGATTACTCCGCCCAGTGCGGTCAACCTGGCATCGGGAGTCGCTGAGCTTAAACCGCTGCCGGCAACCGTCTCTCAAAACGTGAAAGATGCAATTCTCCAGGCAATGCTCTTGAAAAAGAGCGACCGCCCACAAAGCATCGACGAGTTCCTCGAACTGCTTGATGCACCGCTGGTAGAGGTGGTGGAGGATGGTGACGATACCATTGGGAGGGCAGGAGGTGACGTCACTATCGCTTCATCACGCAAGAAGAAGGACGATGGCAAAACAATAAAAACGATAGGCATGTGTGTTGCCACTGCCTTGATTGCATTCTTCGCTGTTTTCGTGATAATGAATAGGGCTGCCACGACCGATGACCCTGGGACGGATGTGGTTGTTGAACAAGAAGAGGCACAGGCAGAACCACAGGCCGTGCAAGTGACAGGTGTGGCTTTCATGGACATCCAAGGTAACAGTTTTACTTACACGGGAGAAACACTTGACGGCAAGCCCAATGGCACCGGCACCGGCGTTTACTCCTATGGAAATTACTCTGGCGAGTACAAAGACGGAATGCGACATGGTAAAGGTGAGTTTAGCTCAAAGGACGGCGCAAACCATTATGAAGGCACGTTTGCTGCTGACAAGTATGACAATGGCAAGCTGACGCTGAGCACCGGAGAATACTTTGTGGGTAAATTCAAGGATGGCAATCCGTATGAAGGTATTTGGTACACTAAAGACGGAAAAGAAGACGGAAAAGTAAAGGAAGGACAAGAATTGAAATAAATTTACTAACGTTTACTATACCCAGAAGGAATGTGAGTATTTTATAATTTTTAAACTGCAGAATAAAAGAGAAACAAAGGATATGAAACGGATTGTATTATATATTATATTGGTGTTGGCCATTACACTGTCTACTACAGTAATGGCTCAGTTCAAAACTGTCGAGAGAGATAAGCCTGTATCATCCGTATCAGCTGAGAAAGTCCAAAGGACCCCCAGGAAACCTGATAATTCCCATAGCAAGGACAAACGGGAGAAAGATGACAAGAAAAAACCGGACAACTCTGGTGGCAAGAAGAAACGGGATGAAACCGGCAAGAGGCATGGTGGTGAAGAAGGCTCCCGCGGGTATAAAAACTCTGAGGCATACAGGGAATATGGACGCGACGCTGAGCAAGGCGATCCCATTGCTCAATATGACTTGGCTGAGTGCTTTTACAACGGGGAAGGTGTTGCACAGGACTACCGTGAGGCAGTGAAGTGGTACCGCAAGGCGGCTGAACAAGAAAATCCCCAAGCGCAATTGGACTTGGGATATTGCTATTACTACGGCCAAGGTGTGGCTCAGGATTATCGTGAGGCTGTGAATTGGTTCCGCAAGGCAGCTGAACAACATATCTATGCGCAATACGCCTTGGGAGAGTGCTATTACTACGGGCAAGGAGTGCCACAGGATTACAGTGAGGCAGTAAAGTGGTATCGCGAGGCCGCTAATATGTTTTGTGATGATGCGCAATACAGTTTAGGATTTTGCTACGAAAACGGTATAGGAGTGTCACAAGACGATAACGAAGCCGCGCAGTGGTACCGCGAAGCCGCAGATCTAGGTCATGCCCTTGCGCAATACAACTTGGGAGAATGCTATTACTACGGTCGAGGAGTGACACAGGACTATTGTGAGGCAGTGAAGTGGTACCGCGAAGCCGCTGGTCAAGGTCTTGCCTTTGCGCAATTCGACTTGGGATATTGCTATCAATATGGTCGAGGAGTGTCACAGGACTACCGTGAGGCGGTGAAGTGGTACCGCAAGGCGGCTGATCTAGGTCATGCCTTTGCGCAATTCAACTTGGGATATTGCTATTACAACGGTAAGGGAGTGTCACAGGACTATAGTGAGGCAGTGAAGTGGTACCGCATGTCCGCTGACCAAGGGTATGCCAGTGCGCAATATGACTTGGGAGAATGCTATTACAACGGTAAGGGAGTGTCACAGGACTACAATGAGGCTGTGAAATGGTACCGCGAAGCCGCTGACCAAGGTCATGCCAAAGCGCAATGCAACTTGGGATATTGCTATCAATACGGTCGAGGAGTGTCACAGAACTACTTTGAGGCTGTGAAGTGGTACCGCAAGGCCGCTGACCAAGGTAATGCTGATGCACAATTCAGGTTGGGAATCCGCTATTACAACGGAGAGGGAGTGTCACAGGACTACCGTGAGGCTGTGAAGTGGTACCGCATGTCCGCTGACCAAGGTGATGCCGATGCGCAATGCTGGTTGGGATATTGCTATGACAAGGGTCTGGGAGTGTCGCAGTCACGGGAAGAGGCTATAAAATGGTATAAACTTGCTGCACGGCAAGGAAACGAAACGGCGCAAAACAATTTGCGTAAACTGGGTGAGTACAACTGGTAAAACATGAATTGTAGTATGGAAATGCCTGACGACATGATAGTTCAGCAGGGAATATAGAGATAAAAGGAAATGAAGCGTATTGTATTATATGTTTTATTGGTATTTGCCATTACTGTTACTGCAGTGACGGCTCAGGACAAGGTGATCACTAGAAACAAGTCTGTATCAACCGAGAAGGCCTCAACCCCCAAGAAGGACAACTCTGCCGCTAAGAAGAAGGCTGCGGAAGATGCTGCAAAGAAAAAAGCGGCTGAGCAGGCTGCTGCCAAGAAACGCCAGCAAGAGGAAGCCGCCCGCAAGAAGGCGGCGTCAGAGGCATCTGCTAAGAAGAGAGCCGAAGAAGAGGCTGCCCGAAAAACTGCTGAAGAAGAAGCGGCTCGCAGGGCTGCTGAAGCAGATGCTGCCCGCAAGGCTGCTGCAGAAGAGGCTGCACGTAAAGCTGCCGAAGAGGCTGCCCGCAAGAAAGCCGGTCCTCCGGGTAAAGATAAATTGGGGCGTGAGTATGTTGACCTTGGTTTGCCTGGTGGAGTATTGTGGGCGACCTGTAACGTTGGTGCCAGCAAGCCCGAGGAGTATGGTCTTTACTTCGCTTGGGGCGAGACCGTGGGCTATGCCAAGGGCGAGAGCCACAGCTTTGACTGGGCGTACTACAAGTGGTGCAACGGCAGCGAAAATAGCATGACCAAGTACTACCCGAATTCAAATTACGGAAAAGTAGACAACAAGACCGTCCTTGATGCCGCTGACGATGCTGCGACCGCCAACTGGGGCGCGGGGTGGCGCATGCCCACTGAAAATGAGATGCGTGATTTGAGAAACAGCGAATATTGTAAATGGAAGTGGAAGAAAAACTATAACGGTTCAGGCGTCAATGGCTATGAAGTAAAAAGTAAGAGCAACGGTAACAGCATTTTCCTTCCCGCCGCCGGCTGCCGTTACTACGCAAGCCTCGACTACGAGGAGTCCCTCGGCTACTATTGGTCGAGTTCGCTCAACTCGAGCGGCAGCAATGGCGCCTACGACCTGTACTTCACTTCTGGCTACATTGGTGGGAGCAGCAGCCTCCGTTACTACGGGCGAAGCGTCCGGGCTGTGCGTGTTGGCTCTGAATAAGGCGTCCTCACGCGAAAAAGGACAAAAACAATCCCTATAAATGCTGTATACGGGCATGTAGCGGTTGTGGGCACACGGCGAGCACGGGAGTGCTCGCGCCCACAATCGCCGTGTTGTCCTGATGGACTGTTCCTCTTGGGGTGTATTGCCGAAGCGTCGGAGCCGCTTCGCACACGGACGCGTCGTTGACACCTACCGTGGCTAATATGCAGTGGTCCGCTTTCGGGCAGGTGACTATTGATAATTTGTTTTACTCAGGCTTTTCACGTAGGAGCTTGACTGTTTGGGTGAATTCGTTGACAATTTCTACTAACAATGGATTGTCGTTTCTGATAATAATTGTTGCATAGTTTACTACGCCATCTACATCGGTGATTGAGGTTGACAGGTAAGTGAAGTCGTCTTTCTTGTCATATTGAGAAAACCAATATTGAAACAGTCGGTTTCTCATCGCCTGTTTGCCATCGCCAGTTTCGCACAAATAAAGAAGTGTGTCGTTGCTTTTACTAAAGAAACAATCCACCAAGAGCATTATGGTTTGACGAACTTTATCATCGCTTGGTGACACCTGGTGGTTTACATTTGATATGATAAATTGGTAAGCACCGCTCGATATCAGGGAATCATCTTCCATGAATCCGACGGAATACAGTACGCCATGATCCGTTACAAACTCGTAAAAGCCTTCGGGTTCACCACTTTGTGCTGTGTAGGGAGATTTAGAATTGAAATAAGGGAGGTTAATGAGAGCCATGGTTACATTGCAAAGTAAGAGTCAGGCTTGAGACCTGTTTCTTTTTCAAAATTCTTTTTTAACCGCTTCTCTACAATGGCAAGAACATCGGCCTTGCGTTGTTTAGACGCATGGAACCTCCTGACAGCCTCTTCGTGTGTTATTTTTTTCTCGTTCATTTTTTGTGATTTGCTATTTTGTGCAAAGATATATTATTTTATTGATAATACAAATAGTTGTCACAAAAAAAGCGTCATGGGATTTTGGGGACCATGACGCTTGGTTGTTTCTAGTTTTGTGGAAATGGGTTACTTGAGGTTGTGGCGCACTTCGTCTAGGAACTGCTTCATTGCCTCGCTGTCTTTTTTCTCGATGATCTCCTGCAGGCGGGTGAGTTTGCCCTTGATGAGGTCGAGCTGGTGGTTGGTGTGGGGGTTGAAGAGGATTTCCTGCAGGAGGTAATCGTCTTCGCTCATGAGGCCTTGTGCGATGGCCATGTGACGCTTGTAGGTGGTGCCGGGGGCGTCCTGGTGCTTCATCACGCTGCCGAATGCCAGTGTGCTGGCAAAGGGAATTGATAGCGAGTAGGCGATGGTCTCGTCGTGCTCGGCAAAGGTGTACTCGCGGATGTTGAGCCTGAGGCTGTTGTACACGTCCTTGAAGAACACTCGTCCCAGGTAGTCGCCCTCGCTGATGATGATGGCGTTCTCGTTGGCCAGGTTGCTGAGCGATGCAAAGGTGGGGCCGAACATGGGGTGGGTGCTCACGTAGGGGTGGCCGCAGTTTTTGTAGAACTCGGGCAAGCCGGTCTTCACCGATGCGATGTCGCTGATGATGCACGATGCGGGCAAGTAGGGCAGCACGCTCTCGAAGGCGCTGATGGTGTACTTGACGGTCACGGCGTTGATGAGCAGCTGTGGCTCAAATGCCTTGATTTCGTCCATCGAGGTGAACCGCATGGCGTTGAACGTGAATCGCAGGCGGTTCACGTCGGTGTCGTAGATGGCGACCTCGTGGTCGATGCTGAGCACGTCGCACAGGAACGAGCCCATCTTGCCGGCACCCATGATGAGTATTTTCATTCTGTCCATATCGTGCCGTTATTTGTTGTCTTCCTCAAAGAGTGAGAGCTGCAGTTTCACTGACTCCTCGTGGATTGCCTGCATCACTTCCTTCATGAAGTCGGGGCTCAAGCCCAGCGACTCGGCCTGCTTGACGCGGCGCTGCATGATCTCGTCGTAGCGTGCAGCCTGGACGATCTGCATGTTGTGTTCTTTCTTGAAAGTGCCTATCTCCTTTGCTACGCGCATGCGCTTTGCCAGGATGTTGAGCAGTTCGTTGTCGCATTCGTCGATGTGCATGCGCAGTGATGCAAGGTTCTCTGTACTCATGTGTGTGTCGCGCACTACCAGCGCATTGAGGATGATGTTGAGGTTCTCGGGTGTTAACTGCTGGTTCTTGTCGCTCCATGCCTCGTCGGGGTTGCAGTGGCACTCGATCATGAGGCCGTCGACGCCCATGTCGAGCGACTGCTGTGCGATGGGCGAGATGAGCTCACGCTTGCCGCCCATGTGAGACGGGTCGCAGATGATGGGGATGTCGGGGATGCGGCGATGCAACTCCACGGGGATGTGCCACTGCGGGTCGTTGCGGTAGATCTGCTTGCCGTAGGAGCTGAATCCGCGGTGAATGGCACCGAGCCTGCGTATGCCGGCGTTGTAGATGCGCTGGATGCCGCCTATCCACAGCTCCAGGTCGGGGTTGACGGGGTTCTTGACCAGCACGGGCACGTCATGTCCGCGCAGTGCATCGGCGATGTCCTGCATCGCGAAGGGGTTGGCAGCGGTGCGGGCACCAATCCACAGCAGGTCCACGCCAGCAGCCAGGGCGGCGTTCACGTGCTCGTGGGTGGCAACCTCGGTCGAGATGTACATGCCGGTTTCTTTCTTCACCTGCTGCATCCACAGCAGGCCCTTGAGGCCCACGCCCTCAAAGCCACCGGGCTTGGTGCGGGGTTTCCAAATTCCGGCGCGGAAAATCTTGACGCCGTTGGCTGCCAGCTGGCGGGCTGTTTCTAGTACCTGTTCTTCGCTCTCGGCACTGCACGGTCCGGCAATGATGAGCGGCTGGTCGGGGTCAACACCGGGGAAGGTGATGGGTTGTAAGTCGTTGAATAGTTCCATATTGAGATTTTGTTTTATTGTTTCATGAATTGTTTTACGCGGGCTGTGGCCTCAGTGATCTTCTCCTCGGTGGCACACAACGAGATGCGGATGTAGCGGTTGCCGTTAGAACCAAAGATGAAGCCGGGCACGATGAATACCCTGGCCTTGTCCAGTACTTTCTGGGCAAACTCCTCGCTGCACTGCTCGCCGTCGGGGATGCGTCCCCACAGGAACAGACCCCGCTGCTGCGGGTCGAAGTGGCATCCCAGGGCATCCATGAGCTGCTCGGCGGCACGGCGTCGAGGCGCGTAGGTCGCATTGATGCTGTTGTACCACTGCCTGTCGCACTGCAGCGCGCGCACGGCAGCCATCATCATGGGCTTGTACTGGCCCGAGTCGACGTTGCTCTTCGCCTTGAGGATCCAGTTGATAAATGTTGCGTTAGAGGCAACCATTCCCATGCGCCAGCCTGGCATGTTGTGTGACTTGCTCAGGGAGTTCATCTCGATGGCGATGTCGCGTGCCCCTTCCACCTGAAGGATGCTGAGCGGCGTGTCGTTGAGGATGAAGCTGTAGGGGTTGTCGTTGACAATAACGATGCCGTGGCGGTGGCCAAAGTCGACCAGGCGCTCAAAGAGCTCACGGCTAGCGGTCTTGCCGGTGAGCATGTGCGGGTACTTGGCCCACATCAGCTTGATATCATTGTCGGCAGCCAGTCGCTCCAGCTGGTCAAAGTCGGGTTCCCAGTTGCCTTCCTCGGTGAGGTCATAGTAGTGGATGCAGGCTCCGGCCAGGCGGCTCACTGACGTGTATGTGGGGTAGCCAGGATTGGGCACGAGCACGCTATCGCCGGGATTGACGAAGGCTAGCGTGGTGTGCAGGATGCCCTCCTTGGAACCGATGAGGGGCAGCAGCTCTGTTGCCTGGTCCAGTTCCACGTTGTACCACTGGCGGTACCACTGGACATAGGCCTCGCGCAGTGCTGGTAGTCCCACGTAAGGCTGGTAGCCGTGGGCTCCGGGCTTGCGGGCCTCGGCACACAGTGTGTCGATCACTTCGTCGTGGGGCGGGCAGTCGGGACCGCCAACACCCAGCGAGATGATGTCGGCACCCTCGGCGTTGAGGGCGGCAATCTCCTTGAGTTTGCGCGAGAAATAGTATTCTTTTACCTCGCTCACACGCTGAGCGGGCGTGACGGCGGGGTTATTGCTTGCTTTCTTCATACTCTCCTAGAATTTTGAAGTCGTTGATGAGCGGACGCACGGCGTCAATGCTCTGACGGTATCGGGTGTAGTCGTTATAAGTGAGGTCGATGTAGAAGCGGTATTCCCACTCTCGTCCTATGATGGGCAGTGACTGGATTTTGGTCAGGTTCATGCCGTAGAACGAGAAGATGGTGAGCACAGCCGGGAGACTGCCCTGGTTGTGGGGCAGGGTGAATTCTATCGAAGCCTTGTTGGGTGTGGTGCCACGCGTGAACTCGGCGGCGGTGTCGGGATCGGCGATGATGAGGAATCGGGTGAAGTTGCGCTTGTTGGTCTGTATGTCCTCGGCCAGGATGTTGAGGCCGTAGAGCTCTCCGGCATACTTGCCGCACACGGCTGCATGTCCAGATAGTCCTCCCTCGGCAATCATCTGCGCACTGCCGGCGGTGTCGTTGGTCTCGACGAGTTTCATCTTGGGATGTCTCATGAGGAACTGCTCGCACTGCCGCAATGCCATGGGGTGGGAGTTCACCTCGACGATGTCATCGATCGATTGCCCGGGCAACGCCACCAGGGAATGGGAGATGTACTTGCGGAATTCGCCTATCACCCTGTGGTTGCTCTGCCTGAGCAATTCGTGGTTTTGCAGCAGGCTGCCGGCGATGGTGTTCTCGATGGCCATGATGCCGAGCATGGAAGCATCGCTGCGCAACACGTCCATCATGTCGTGAAAAGTCTCGCAGGGGACTGTTGTGATCTCCTGGTCCTTGAAATACTCGTGGGCGGCTTCGTCGTGGAAGCATCCTGCCACGCCCTGTATTGCAACTCTTAGTTCCATAACGATATCTTCTACAAAGAAAAAGTCCCGTCACTTGTCATGGCGGGACTCGTTATATTGTTAATCATCTATTCAAAATATAGATTTAATTCGTCGTTTTAACTCAATACCGATGCCGCCTTTATCTTGCGAGAATAAAAGTAGAAATAAAAGTAATATGAGCTAAATCGAGTCATATAATCTTAATTGCGGTGCAAATTTACTCATTAAAATTGAAAACTGCAACATTTTGCACCCCAAAAACTACTTTTTGCTATGATTTTGTTATAAAAAGTGGTTTATGGTGAGTCCGGGACTTATTGCCATAGGTGGGAAATGTTGTCGGTGAACATCTTCACGGAGATGGCCATGAGGATGATGCCGAAGAACTTGCGTATGAAATAGATGCCGCTCTTGCCCAGTAGGTTCTGCACCTTGTCGGTGAGGCTGATGACGATGAACACCCACACCATGTTGAGCGCCAGCGCCAGCATGATGTTCAGGTCGCTGTACATTGACTTGAGCGAGATGAGGGTGGTGAATGATCCTGCACCTGCTAGCAGGGGGAACACCAGCGGGACGAGGGTGGCGTCCTTGATGGGACCGGAGTTCTTGAAGATCTCAACGTCAAGAATCATCTCGAGCGACATGAGCAGGATGAGCAGCGAACCGGCGATTGCAAACGAACCGAGGTCGCAGCCAAATATCTTTAGGATCCAGTTACCGCCATAGAAGAATCCCACCATGAGCAACCACGAATATAAAGTGGCCTTGCTGGCACTAACCGATTTACCGGTTGATTTGATCTGTAGGATGATGGGTACCGAACCGATGATATCTATAATACCAAATAAAACTAGGAATGAACTGAGCGTGTCTAATGCGCTAAAACTTTGTAACATAAAAGGTTTTTTGGGTTAATTTTCTATTACTCTATTCTTTAGGTTTGCAAAGTTAGCAATTATTTTTCATTTAACCAATATCATGACGGGGATTTTGTATCGATTTGTAATCTGTTGCCATGTGAACATAGCACTGCTGGGACAAAAGGGGAGGGGAGGTGCACAATTTTGTATCTCTGTTAACATGTATTAAAGTAATACATTACATACAGATGTCTAATAGATATAATAATAGCGCCTTATCAGAATAACGTAATACGATACAATCGTTCTTTTTCGTGCATGGTCAGGAGGGTGTTGGTCTAGGTTTAATCTTTGTCTTTCCTATACGTGACATTTTGTAATTCGAAATGCGAGAGAGAGGTGGCAGGACGTGGCGCTGCGACCTTTGAAGGAGGTGTGGGCAGTTATATGCGTCCGTGCTGTCTTTAAACTATGTTCTTTAAACTATGTTTAAATGCATGGGATAAAAAAGTGGACAAACATAGTGTGTATGTGGCGAATTTTTCTTAATTTTGTAAGATATTTGACGTGAACTAACAATGAGAACTTATCGATTAGACGAATTAAATAACTATGGGTTCATGCGCATCGCCTCGGTGGTGCCTAAACTCAATGTTGGCGATGTGGCTGGTAATCTGCAGAATATACTGAGCGATTACTTCGCGGCTCGTAAGCGCGGTGCACAGGTTGTTGTGTTCCCCGAGATGGCACTCACCGGCTACACTTGTGCCGATCTGTTTGGCAACGAAGCGTTGCTTGACGCAGTGGAAGATGCCCTGGAAGAGATCATGGTTCGTGTTGAGTGTTCAGGAGGATTGATCATCGTGGGGGCGCCGTTGCGCGAACGTGGCCATCTTTATAACTGTGCCGTTGTCATCGGAGGAATGGCTGGTATGCATGTTGTGCCCAAGACCTATCTGCCTAACTATAAGGAGTTCTACGAAAAACGTTGGTTCACAAGTGATAACATTACCCGTGGTCATGTGGCTGAGATTACAGTGTGTGGCCGTAAGGTGCCGTTCGGTACTGATTTGATCTTTGAATCAGGTCGCATGAAACTTGCTGTGGAGATATGCGAGGACCTGTGGGTTCCTATTCCGCCCAGTAGCATCGCCGCTGTTAACGGTGCCAACGTGCTTGTAAACCTCAGTGCCAGCAACGAGCTGGTGGGCAAGCACGATTTCCTGGTCAACCTCATTAAGCACCAGAGCAACCAGTGCATCGCTGCCTATGTGTATGCATCGTCGGGCTACGGAGAGTCGACTACCGACCTCGTTTTCTCGGGAAGCGCTGTTATCGCCGAGAATGGCACCGTGCTGCAGCAGAGCAAGCAGTTCTGTATGGATTCTCAGATGGTTATTGCCGACATCGATCTGGAGGCGCTTGACAATGAACGCCGCATCAACGGCAGTTTCACCGACAGCATGTTACAGCACGGCCGCGACTATAAAACCGTGAAACTGAGCTTGGATGCGCTCAACCTTGATGAAACCGAATTGCTGCGCAAGGTGCGTCGCATGCCTTTCACTCCCGAGGAGTCATCGCGCCTGCACACTCGCTGCGAGGAAATCGTTAACATCCAAACCATGGGCCTGATGCGCCGCATGGAGTTTACCCACACCCGCTCGCTCGTCGTGGGTATTTCGGGCGGACTTGACTCGACGTTGGCACTGATGATTGCCGTGAGGGCGTTTGACCGCCTGGGACTTGACCGCAAGGGTATCTACGGTATCACTATGCCCGGCTTCGGAACCACAGGGCGCACCCACAAGAATGCTGTGGAGCTGATGAACGCGCTGGGCATCACCGTGAAGGAAATCAACATTGCCGATGCCGTGATGCAGCACTTCAAGGATATAGACCACGATCCGGAAGTACAGGACGTGACTTACGAGAACTGTCAGGCCCGCGAGCGCACACAGATACTCATGGACTATGCCAACAAGGTTGGGGGCATGGTGCTGGGAACCGGAGACCTTAGTGAACTCGCATTGGGATGGGCCACCTACAACGGTGACCACATGTCGATGTACAACGTGAACTGCAGCATCCCCAAGACGCTTGCCAAGCATCTGGTGATGTGGTTCGCTGCGACCATCAATACCAGCAACCCGGTGGGCATGGTTATCCACGAGACATTGCTCGACGTGCTTGACACTCCCATCAGCCCGGAGCTCACCAAGGCCGATACCCAGGGCAACATCGCCCAGAAGACCGAGGACCTTGTGGGACCCTATGAGTTGCACGACTTCTTCCTGTACAACATGCTGCGCCATGGATATGGCCCGGCCAAGATATATTTCCTTGCTTGCAAGGCTTTTGAGGGGATGTATGACAAGGCCACTATTAAGAAGTGGATCACCACCTTTAGCCGCCGGTTCTTCAACCAGCAGTTTAAGCGCTCCTGTCTGCCCGACGGGCCCAAGGTGGGAAGCGTTTCCCTGTCGCCGCGTGGCGACTGGCGCATGCCCAGCGACGCTTCCAGTGCCCTGTGGCTAAAGGAATGTGAGGAACTCCCCGAGTAACATCATAATGACTTTTTTAACGAGATTCACCACCGTTTTACTAGAATGAAAAGACTGCCACGCTACCTTTATAACCTGATAAGGTTTGCTATAGTGACTTCGCTGGTCGCTGTGGTGGTTGCTTTCGTTTTGGTATATGCCGTGCTGACGGTACCGTCGCTACAGGACAAGGTGAAGCACGTGGCTGAGCGGGAACTGTCTAACCTGCTCCACACAGGTGTGAGCATTGACAAGGTAGCGATAATGCCATTCAACGAGGTAGTGCTCAAGGGAGTCAGGGTGCCGGAGCAGTCGGGCGACTCGCTGTTCTATATCGATAGGATTGGCGCAGGTGTTGACCTCTTTGAAATGATTACCAGTGAACGTATAGTGTTCACCTATGCCCACGTCGTTGGCCTGAGGGGACGCATCACTCAGCCCGACCCCGACAGCCCCACCAACATGCAGTTCCTCATCGATGCGTTTAAGCCCAAGGACGACAAGCCTCCCAAACCGTTTGACGTGGAGATACAGCATGTTATACTCCGTGATATCGAGGCAAGCTATGACCTGCTGAGTGCACCGCGCAAGCCGGCAGGGCAGCTTGACACTCATCACTTGCACGTGTTGGATGTGAATGCCGACATCTCTTTGCCTCGACTCAAGAACAATGACTTCAAGATTGACGTTCAGCGTTTTACCGCGACCGAGCAATGTGGCTTGGTGCTTAAACAACTGGCAGTTAATCTGGAGATAAATGACAACACCACCACCGCGCGTAACATCCATGTTGAACTGCCAAACTCGATGATCGAGCTTGGTGATGTCGTTCTCAGCTACAAGTCACTCAAGACCATGAAGCAAGATCTGGAGAACGTGCCGTTGTCGCTCGTTGTTAAGGACAGTTATTTGAAACTCAGCGATATAGCTCCTGTTGTGCCTAAACTCAGTGGCGTGAACGATGTGGTTCACCTGGCAACAAACCTGAGCCTGTCGCGTCAACAAATCATTGTGCATGACCTGGCTCTGCATACTGATGATAACCGGCTGGCACTCAATACTAACGGCATTGTTAAGAATCTGAATGTGCCAGACCGCATAGACGTTAACATACCTAGCATCAAGCTGCATGCCGCAGGAAGCTTGATCCAGACCTACTTGTCACGGTTTGCCAAGCTCACTCCACAGGCCTCGGGCATTATCTCACGTTGCGGCGACCTGGGACTCGTGGCTGCAGTGAGCGGCAACCCTAACAATGTCAAACTGAAGGGTGACATCACCACGTCGCTTGGTGCAGTGCTCGTGGATGCTATATACGTGGCCGATAAGACTAAAAAGAATATTGGCGGACATGTAGTTACTAGGAACTTTGGCTTGGGTAAGCTGATTGATAAAACCCAATTGCTCGGTGACGTGGCAATGGATGTTAAGGTGATGGCAAGCCTGGTCAATAACAAATTGGCTGACGGACATTTGGATGGTAATATCAACTATGTGGATTTCAAGGGTTACCGTTACCACAACATCACTGCCAATGTTGATAATAAGATGGAGGACTTCAGCGGATTTGTTAACATAAACGATCCTGCCGGTATGCTTAGGCTCAATGGCATTGCCCACTTGGCTGGTCCCGCGTCACGCTTTGACGTGGAACTTAATACCGATGGCATCAACCTGTCGCGCCTGGGCTTCATGAAGAACGTGCCCGACGGTAAGGTGTCGGTTGACATGGATGCCAACTTCACCGGAAACAACCTTGACAATATCACCGGAGCATTGTCGCTCAATAATATTGAATATAGTGACGCTCGAGGCAAGCATCTGTCGCTGGATCACATTTGGCTCACTGCCGACAACGCGTCGTCGCCCCAGCATATCAACTTTGACAGCGACTTCCTTAACGGCACGATCAGCGGTAGTTACAACTTTGCCACGCTGGTGCCCACCGTGAAGGGTATGCTATCGGCTGCGTTCCCGCAGTTCTTTGGCGCTTACAAGCATGTGCTCCAGCATGCCGGCAAGAACAACGACCTCAAGTTCAATGCCGTGCTCGAACCTACCGACGAGCTCAACGACTTGCTCAAGAGCCCCGTTAAGTTCATTTACCGGACTACCATTCAGGGTAACATCAGCGAGAGCAATAATTCGTTTGACCTGAAAATCAACGCCCCGTATCTGGTTAACGGAAACAAACTGATTGAAGGCACTGACCTGACAGCAACCCTTGACGGAGAGTCGGGCCAGGTCACCGCTTTGGCGCACACGATGTTCCCGCTCAAGCAGGGTAAGGCGGCCGTGACCATCAATGCCAGTGGTGTCAATGACCGCCTCGACACCGACTTGGCATGGAAGGTGCTGCGCAAGGAGGACTTCCATGGTAATCTCAACTTCTCGACATTGCTTGACCGCAACGCCGAGGGCAAGATGAAGTTTGACATAGACGTTAATCCCACCGAACTGGTATTCAATGGCAAGCCCTGGCAGGTTGACCCGGCCAAGGTGTATGTCAACAACGGCGTTGTCAAGGTAGCTCATCTTGAAGGACACAGTGACCAGCAGTTTGTCAAGATTGGTGGTGAAGTCTCTAACGACCCCAATGCCGAGTTGTGCCTTGAACTCAACGACATCAGTCTGGACTATGTTTTCGAAACGCTGAACATCAACCACGTGTCGTTCGGAGGACAGGCTACAGGCAAGTTCTATGCTAGCGAGCTGATGTCTAAGGCCCCGCGCATCTACACTCCCACGCTCCATGTCGACGGACTCACCTATAACAACTCGCTCATGGGTGATGCCGACATTGAAAGCCATTGGCTCAACAACGAGAAGGCTGTGGAACTGAATGCCGACCTTGACCAGAAGAATGGCGAGCATTCCAAGATTTACGGTGCAATATTTGCGGCTGCCGATTCGCTCCACCTTACCTTTGACTGTAACCGTGCCAACGTAGGGTTCCTCAAGCCTTACATGCAGGCGTTCACCAGTGATGTCCAGGGCGAGGTGTCGGGCAAGGCTGTGTTGCTGGGTAACTTCAAGACTATCAACCTATATGGCGACGTGAAGGCCGACAGCCTCAGGTTTAAACTTGATTACACCAATGTGTATTACACATGTGCCGGCGACTCGGTTCACATGAAACCTGACTACATCGGCTTTAACGACGTGCGCATCCATGACCGTGAGGGCCACGAGGCCAAGCTTAACGGATGGCTCAAGCACAACAGTTTCCACGACCCGGTGTTCAACTTCTCGATTACCAACGCCCGCAATCTGCTGTGCTATGACACCAATGCGTCGATCAACCCCATATGGTATGGCCAGGTGTATGGCAATGGCTCGGCGTTCGTGACCGGTGAACCCGGAGTGGTCGACATCAAGGTAAACATGCAGTCGGCTCCCAAGAGCACCTTCACCTTTGTTCTCAGCGATGCCCAGCAGGCTAGCGAATACAACTTCATCACCTTCGTTGACCGTAACAAGCCTGAGGTTGAGGTTGACACTGTGGTCGAGGTAGATACTATCCCCGAGGTTGTCAAGCAATACACTGCCAAGGCCAAGGTTGAGGAGCAAGGTCCTCCCACGCGTTACTCCATTGACCTGCAGGGAGACATCACCCCCGATGCACAACTTGTCATCGTGATGGACCCCGTGGGTGGTGACCGCATCAAGGCTACCGGTCGTGGCAACTTGCGTCTTACCTATAATAATAATGACGAGATGACAATGTTTGGCAAGTACACGCTTGACAAGGGTAGTTATAACTTCACGCTCCAGGACATCATCATCAAGGATTTCACCATCAGGGACGGCAGCAGCATCAGTTTCCAGGGTGACCCCTATGCGGCTATCCTCGATATCGAGGCGGCCTACTCGCTCAACGCCAACCTGCGCGACCTTGACGAAACGTTTGCCAACGATAAGGACCTTAACCGTACCACTGTTCCTGTCCATGCGTTGCTGCGTGCCAAGGGCGCTATGAATCACCCCGATATCTCGTTTGACCTGGAGTTCCC
The DNA here is from genome assembly GCA_045628365.1 of Sodaliphilus sp. Classification (GTDB taxonomy): domain Bacteria; phylum Bacteroidota; class Bacteroidia; order Bacteroidales; family Muribaculaceae; genus Sodaliphilus. Next base: position 26,085 of record JAZQPG010000019.1, read on the forward strand.
CACGCTCACCACCGATGCCTATCGCCGCATCAAGAGCATCATTAGCACCGACGAGATGATGAATCAGCAGATCATCTACTTGCTGGCCCTCAACCGTTTCTATACGCCTGACTACATGAATAGTACCAAGACTAACAATGAACTCACCTCGGTGGCGTCATCGACCATCTCGTCTCAGCTGACCAACATCCTGGGCAAGATGAGTGACAAGTGGAGCATTGCTCCTAACTTTAGGAGCGCCCGTGGTGACTTCAGCGACGTGGAGGTCGAGGTGGCGTTGTCTAGCCAGTTGCTCAACAACAGGTTGCTGTTCAATGGTAACTTCGGGTATAGGGATAACACGTTCAACACCCGCAACAGCAACTTCATCGGCGACTTTGACATCGAGTACCTGCTCAACAAGAACGGTTCGCTACGCCTCAAGGCTTATAACCACTTCAACGACCAGAACTACTACATCCGCAATGCTCTCACCACACAGGGCGTTGGCGTGGTATGGAAGCATGACTTTGACCGTCCGTTTGATTTCCTCAAGCGCAAGCCGTTCCACTTCAAGTTCAGTACCGACTCGGTAAAAAATGATTCTATAATCGCACCGCGACAGCAATGAAAAGAGGTGTCTTAGTCATATTATTGATGGTCGTGGCATGTGTGTGGGCACAGGCGGGCGAGAAGATAGATGCCGACTCGGTGATCCATCGTTATGCCACCGTGCTCGATTCGGTGGTGACTGTGCGTGTTGAGAAACGGTTTAAACCCGATAGTTGGGTGACTCAGCTTGTGAAGAACCGTTTCAACGTATATGACACCACGTTGCGTGCCCCCAAGTTTGTGAACTTTTGCCTTAATGTATACCGTTGGGGTGACAAGACGTTCAACAGCTATGACACAACCTATGTGTACTCTTATCCCAAGAAGTGGAAGGTGATGCTCAAGGCTAACACCAAGTGGAACCTGTATCATGTCAATGCCCGCGATGAAGGCGATCCCAGCATGTTCTTCAATACCGAGCCGCGTACCCAAGCAGGTTTCCGCATCTCGTTCATGGCTGTTGGATTCGAGTATATGCCTGATATAGATAACTTGGTTTCGGGAAAGGCTATCGACCACCGGCTCACTAGGTTTACCTTTACCTGTAGCCGTGTTATCGCCGAGTTGTACTACAATAAGAGCACAGGCATGTCACGCATCAACAAGTTTGGCGACTACAATCAAGGACACTTTATTAACGAGAAGTTCGACGGACTCATGTCGTCCACCCTTGGCTTGGATGCTTTTTATGTGTTTAATCACAAGAAATATGCCCATGCAGCGGCTTACTGTTTCTCAAAGAATCAGTTGCGCAGTGCGGGCTCGTTTATCTTGGGTGTTCAGTATGCCGATCAGGACATGTCGCTCGATCTTGCACGACTGCCCGAAGGTATCAAACCCTATAATCCTTGGGGCGACCAGATGTTCAGGATACATCACTATGACTATGCTGTCAATGTGGGCTATGGCTACAACTGGGTGTTTCACCGCAACTGGCTGTTCAACATCATGGCTACTCCGTCAATCGGGTTGAGACACACGGTCATTAATGATGTAGACAATGCGCGCAACACGATGGCTTGCAACCTGCGTGGCCGCATGGCGCTGGTGCGCAACTGTGGTAACTTCTTCTACGGGATGAATGCCACGTTCAACGGGTTCTTCTCTTGGAGTAACAAATTCACGATTTATAACCAGAATAACGATGTCACCATTGCGGCGGGTCTGCGATTCTGAATTTATTTAGAACTACATGTAATTGCGGTAACAATACCGCAAAAATGGATAAAAGAATGTATTATGAGTGTAACAATACTGGGAATTGAATCATCGTGTGACGACACCTCGGCGGCTATCATCCGCGACTGTGTCCTCATGTCAAACGTCATTGCTAGCCAAAAGGTCCACGAGTCCTATGGCGGGGTAGTGCCCGAGCTCGCCTCGCGGGCCCATCAGCAGAATATCGTGCCCGTGGTGAGCGAGGCAATCAAGCAGGCGGGGCTCACTCGTGACGACATCGATGCCATTGCTTTTACCCGTGGCCCAGGTCTGCCCGGGTCGCTCCATGTGGGCACCTCGTTTGCCAAGGGGCTGTCACTTGCACTCAATATTCCGCTTGTCGACGTGAACCATCTCCATGGCCACGTTCTAGCTCATTTTATCAAGGTAACGCCCGAAACCGTTGTGCCTGAGTTCCCTTACCTGTGTCTGCTTATCTCGGGCGGCAACTCGCAGATCATCAAGGTTAATTCACCAAGCGACATGGAAATCCTGGGGCAAACCATCGACGATGCCGCAGGTGAGGCTTTTGACAAGTGTGCCAAGGTGATGGGACTTCCTTATCCTGGCGGACCCGTCATCGACCGCCTTGCTGCCGAGGGCAATCCTGATGCGTTCAAGTTTGCCAAGCCCCGCATCCAGGGGTACAACTATAGCTTCAGTGGACTGAAGACTTCGTTCCTCTACACCCTGCGCGACGAGTTGAAGCTTAATCCCAACTTCATCGAGGAGAACAAGGCCGACCTGGCCGCTTCGCTCCAGAAGACTATCATTGACATCCTCATGACTAAGTTCACCAAAGCAATCAAGGACACTGGCATCAAGACCATCGCGATTGGCGGCGGTGTGTCGGCCAACAGCGGAGTGCGTGCTGCCGTTGAGGAATATGCCCGCCGGCATCGCCTCACGGCATTTATCCCCAAGCGCACCTTCACCACCGATAACGCGGCCATGATTGCCGTTGCCGGACACTATCGCTTCCTCGACAAGCAGTTCTGTGACGTCACTGCGCCTCCATTTGCACGTGTCACTATCTAAATTGTAAATAACGGTATGAAATACAGTGTGATATGCATTGGTGACGAACTGCTCATCGGGCAGGTCACCGACACCAATTCGGGCTGGATTGCCCGCGAGATGGCTCCTTATGGCTGGGAGGCCGCTTATGTGAAGATTATAGCCGACGATTCCCGTGACATCACCGATGCTATTGACGAAGCGATGGCCCGTACCGATGTGGTGCTTATGACTGGCGGACTTGGCCCCACCATGGATGATATCACCAAGGCTACGCTGTGCAACTACTTCGACGGCGAGCTGGTCTATGACGAGGCGACTGCCCTGAATGTGCTTGAAATCGTGCACAAACGTGGTATCAAGCTCAACGAATACACCCGCTTGCAGGCTATGGTTCCCTCAACGTGCAGGGTCATCCAGAACCAAGTGGGCACCGCGCCCGTCATGTGGTTTGAGCGCGATGGCAAAGTCCTGGTGTCAATGCCCGGTGTGCCTCACGAGACATGCACCATGATGCAGCGCGAGGTTATTCCTCATTTGCTCAGCCATTTCAATGACGGAATGCATGTTGAACACCGCACCCTTGTTATCTCTGGCATCATCGAGAGCGCCCTGGCAATGAAACTCGATAGCTTTGAGGCACAGTTGCCCGAGTACCTTCACCTTGCTTATTTGCCCAAAGAGGGCATAATACGCCTGCGCCTTGACGGTCATCACAGGGATTCCACTTTGCTTAAGACTGAGATGGATGTCGCCGTGGCTCGGCTGCACCAGCTCCTAGGCTCGCTCATCATTGCCGACGGTGACAAACCGCTCGCTGCCATCCTGGGCGATGCGTTGCGCGAGCGCCACCTTACTATGGCAAGTGCCGAGAGCTGCACAGGAGGTAACATTGCACACGAAATTACCCGCATAGCAGGTAGTAGTGAATACTTTACAGGGTCGGTAACATGCTATGATACAAAGGTCAAGATAAACCAACTGGGCGTGCTGCAGGAGGTGGTTGACAAGTACACCGTCGTTAGCCAGCCCGTGGTGGAGCAGATGGTACAGGGCGTGTGTGACCTGCTAGGTTGTGACTGCTCTGTAGCCACCAGCGGCGTGGCAGGCCCCGGTGGAGGCTCCGAGGAAACTCCCGTGGGCACAGTGTGGATGGCCGCCAAGGCGGGGGATAGGGTAGTGAGCCAAGTAAAGCGCTTCCCCGGCGACCGCGACCGCGTCATCAACCGCGCCACCACCGAGGCCCTCCTCCTCCTCCTCAACCTTCTACAAGAAGAGTAATTCATTATGGAAACTGATAGAATCTTATTGCGCCGATGGCAGGAAAGCGATGCGCCTGCGTTGTTCAAGTATGCGTCCGACCCCGAAGTCGGGCCTCGTGCAGGCTGGCCTCCTCACAAATCGATTGAGGAGAGTATTGATGTGATAAAGAACATCTTCACCAACGACACCACTTGGGCCATTGTCCTCAAAGAAACAGGTGAGGCAATAGGTGCCATGGGCTACTTCACGCATGACACGAGCAACATCCCTATTGGCCAGAATGATTGCGAGATGGGCTACTGGGTAGCTCGCCCATTCTGGAACCGAGGCATCTGTACCGAAGCATTGAGGCTAATGCTTGACTACTGCATCAATGTCAAGCAATTCGAGAACATCTGGAGTGACCATTTCACCGGCAACCCAGCTTCAGGCCGCGTGATGCAGAAATGCGGCTTCGTCGACACAGGCTGCCTAAACCGCTGTAGCAACCTCCTGGGCGGCGACAAAGATATGGTCAAGATAATGAAACTCGCTCGCTGATTTATTTTTAGACATAAGAACAAAAATTTTAAATTAAGAACATAAGAGTATTTCTTATCTTACTTAATCCCTTCTGTCTTCTTTCAATAATCATCTCTCTCTCGTTGGTGACACTGATGATGACGGTGAAACCGTCGCATTGCATCGTAACCGGCGGACGCAGTCCGTGGGTAGTGACATCTACTACGAATGCGACCTCGAAGGGGTCGCACATCGCACTGTAATATGCAGTGCGACCTCATCCGAGGTCGCAGGTGTTGGACAGTCATGTACCGACGGTCGGTTGACCGCCGGTTACGATGCAATGAAACGGTTTCACCGTTTCGATATCACAAGATACGAACTGCTTTTATTTGCGTGATCGTTTCTTTTTGGAGCTTGTTGAATGTTTGGACTTGCTTGCTCCTGGGAAAGAAGTGGTACCTTCAATCATATAAAATTTGCCCCACACAGGATGATGAAGATATCTATCGTAGCTGCTTGCTGGCACGTGCAGCTTTACTCGAGTTTTCATGTCTTTACTTAATTCTTCTCTGTCACAACATTCTGGAGGATACTGTGACATTACATACAAATCCCTTAGACCTTGTGAATAAAAACTGTTGGGATGGCAGCTAGTTACAGAACTTGGAATAGTGATGCTGGTGAGACCAGAGCAGTTAGAGAACGCCCCTTCTCCGATTTCAGTGACGGAGTTAGGTATGGTGACCGATGTCAAGCCGCTGCAGCCAGAGAACGCAGAGCTAGGGATTCTTGTCATAGAATTAGGGATAACAAGATTCTTAATTTCGTTAGTATAGTCACCAATATATAGATGTTCTATATTGTCAAAATCTTTCTTGTATTTTAAAAAAGTTTCAAAACTTTCAAATTTCACTTCCTTTATTCTGCTGCCCATGAACGCAAACTTTCCGATTTCAGTGACGGAGTTGGAGATGGTGATCGATGTCAAGCCGCTGCAATTGAACGCATACCCTCCGATTTCAGTGACGGAGTTAGGTATGGTGACCGATGTCAAGCCGCTGCGGCAAGCGAACGCCTCATAACCGATAGTAGTTACGGAATATGAATTACCGTTATAGGTAACACTTGACGGAATAACGATGTTCCCATAATAATCCCCACGTTGAACACTAACACTTGTCCCGTCTGTGGGGTGATAATAGTTTATACCATTAACACTAAAGAAGTTATCAGCACTAATCTCTACCCATGCTGACAAAATTAACGCACAAATAAGCAATATTTTTTTCATGATGACGATTGATATTTGTTATTTAATTACAGAAGAATAACTGTCCGATTTGAACACTTGGTTCTTGCTTGCTAATACATTAAATGAATACTTCCCGATGTTCTTACCGCTTTTGTTTTGAGACGCATTCTTAATAAAGTCTGCTGATGATACAATCCATGTCTCTTCTGTTTTCTCCAGATAGAACACAAAGAAGAAATTGGCAGCAGGTGTGTGATTGATGCCAGCAAACAGTCCTCCTCTAGCATTTACAGACAAGGCTTTTACTTGAATCTGGAAAAAATTACCACCATCTTTCGATGCAATAATGTCAACTCCATGGTCATCGGCAATAGGCATATACACATCATAACCTTCACGGAGCAATTCGGATGCTACCTTGTATTCAATGCTTTTGCCAAATTGGATCTTTGTTCTCATGTCGTAATCTTTGTGTTTCTCACGTCCCCTTTGAAACATTTAAATAATGTGTGTAAAAAGAAAGCGTGGGACGATGTCGTTGTCAATCTTAAACGAGGCACCGCCAGACGCCTTACCCTGAATTGAACAACCCACCCCCACGCCGTAGCCTTATATACAGGCACCTCCCGCTTGCACGGGGGTGGATGATACAAGCACAGCGAAGGCGTCTCAAGTTGCCTCAATGTCCTCTGAGTTTGAAAATTGGCGATTTTCTATGTTAGGAATTGAAGCGAAACGCTTTCACCCAAATGTCCTTCAGGCAGCGGCCTCTGCCGCACATTCCTGAATTATTGCAAAGTTAATGAAATTTCGATAAATAACTGGTACTAGAATGTAAGAAAATTTCCTAAATTATGAAGAAAATTTATTATGTCTTATGACTTATGTGCTTTTGTTTAGGATTTAATTCTGCGGGTTCCGTGGGTTCTGCGCGCGAGTTTCTTCCTGACTTCATCACTTTTTTGTGCCATTAGGTAGCGCGCACTGAAAATCAGCGAGTTATGAAAATTTTTGGGTGACGCAGGGTGACGCAAGCATAAAATTCATACCTTTGTGCCATGTTTGTACGTAAAAAAATTAACAGATCTGGCACTATTAGTGTGGTTGTCGTGAATAAGACTGACGGGAAATTCACGGAAATCAGGAAATTTGGAATTGCACGTTCTGGTGAGGAAGCCGATATTCTATTCGGTAAAGCCAAGGAATGGATCCGTTCATTCGGCGGCCAGCAGGAACTTGACTTTGATAACCGCAAGGGAAAGGAGGTCGAGGAGACAGAACGTTTCCTAAGCAATATCGATAACATCTTGATCAATGGAACCCAGCTTCTGCTGAACCAGGTCTATGACAGCATCGGCTTCAACCAGATTCTGGATGAGATTCTGCGCCATCTGGTAATCGCCAGAGTATCGCAACCCAGAAGTAAGCTTGCCACAGTTGATTACCTCAAGTCTTACTACGACGAGGACGTTGACCTCAACCACATCTACCGATACATGGACAAGCTCTACAATACCCAGATGGAACTTGCGCAGAAAATCAGCGTGGAGCACACGCGAAATCTGTTCGGCGGCAAGATAGGCCTGATGTTCTATGACGTGACCACTCTGTACTTCGAGACCGCCAGGACCGATGTGCTGCGTGAGCCCGGGTTCTCGAAAGACGGCAAGACGGCGG
>JAZQPG010000020.1:0-3576 GCA_045628365.1 Sodaliphilus sp.
GTTTGGCGACGACATGATGATTGCTCCTGTTACCTCTCCTGCAACCAACGGCTTCACCACCATCAAGGTGTGGCTGCCCGAGGGAAGTCGGATCGTAGCCATGTCGTTCTGTGAGCCAAGGAGTTGAACTGGTGTATTGTCTTCCTAAGACCGCTTGGCCTCCGACTTGTTTGGCGACGACATGATGATTGCTCCTGTTACCTCTCCTGCAACCAACGGCTTCACCACCATCAAGGTGTGGCTGCCCGAGGGAAAGTGGTATGAGATGGTATCGGGCACAATGCTCGACGGCGGACAGGTGGTTGAACGCGACTTTGCCCTCGATGAATATCCCATTTATGTCAAGGCCGGCGCTGTGCTTCCGTTCACCGGTGGCAAGGTAAAGAACCTCACTGCCAACGATGACCCCGTCGAAGTAACCGTGTTCCCTGGTGGCAACGGCGAGTTCAAGATGTATGAGGACGCCGGCGTGAGCAAGAACTACGAAACCGAGTGCGCATGGACAGCCCTGTCGTCAAAGAGTGATGAAGGACGCCTCACCGTGAACATCGCTCCCCGTCAGGGCGAGTATGCCGGAATGGCTCAGGAACGCGACTTTAGCGTGCGCGTGCTTTGCTCGGAGGCTCCTGCTTCGGTTACCGTGAACGGCCAGAAGGTTGATTATACCTACGATGCCAAGGAACTCGCTGTAGTAGTGAAGCTGCCCAAGAAGGCTTGCGGCACTGCCACCGAGATCGTGGTGAATTACGCCGGTCCTGCTCACAATCTTGCCGATGGCACCATTGGCCGTGCTAAGCGTGTGGTAAAGACCATCAACGAGTTCAAGAGCAAGTGCAACCCCGGCCGTTTGTTCAACGATGAGGTTGCCGACCTCGGTTCGTTCTACGTGGGCATCAACTATAGCCCCGAGAATGTGATTGAGTGGGTCAACAAGTTCAACACTACCTACGACAACCTTCCCGAAGTATTCAAGACATTTGGCGACAAGGACAGCGACAATGCCGACGCCCAGTGGATTCTTGAACAAATCAACTACAAGAAATAAATTCTGAAAACAAATGCACCGTCGGTATTTCACCATATTAGCGGTACTCACCTGCATAGTGTCGTGGGCAATCACTCCCCGTGAGGAGTTTGCCCGCGACAAGCGCCGCAGTGCCTATTGCTATGTGGTGTACCCCGACAAGGATCTTCCTGCTCTCACACCTGCACCACAAGGCTACGTACCGTTCCACATCGACCATTATGGCCGTCACGGTAGCCGATGGCTCACAAATGCCAAAGCCTATAGCGACCCCATCGAGATTCTTGAGATGGGAGCTTGCAACGTCCGCCTCACCGCTAGGGGACAGGAAACGTTGGCACAGCTCAAGGTCCTTAACGAGGCTTCGCAGAACCGATGGGGCGAACTCACCCCTCTAGGTGCCGAGCAGCATCGTGGCATAGCCGAGCGCATGATGACGAATTTCCCGCAGGTCTTTGCCGGCGATGCCCTTATCAACGCCCGCTCTACCACCAAGATAAGGTGCATCCTCTCAATGAGCAACGAGCTGCAGGTGTTCTCGGCACGCAATCCTCGCATCACGATTGACTGTGACGCCAGCGCTGCCGACATGTATTACCTCAAGAGCGAGCCACGCGAACTCATAGACTCGCTGGTAAAACCTGCAATGCCCCAGTTGCTCGATCTCATGAAGGCCGAGGTGGACTTTTCGCACTTCCACAGCCAGTTGTTCAACGACCCGCAGTTTGTGGCCGACAGCATCGCGCCTGCCGACCTCGTGGGCAAGATGTATGAACTCGCCAGCAACATGCAGAGCCATAGCGAGATGGATATGTCGTTCTACGACCTGTTTACCGTCGACGAACTCTACGGCATCTGGAACAAGTTCAACACTTGGAACTATGTCTATCTGGCTGCGTGTCCGCAATCGGGCAGCGCGTGCCCCTACGTGACAGGCGTGCCCCTGTTGCGCAACATCATCGCCAGCTGTGATGCGGCAATCGCGTCGGGCAACCATGGCGCTACATTGCGGTTTGGCCACGACACGGTCATCATGCCCACCGTGTGCCTTATGGGGCTGGACTGGTATGGCGCTCAGGTGAGCGACATGAGCAAGGTGTCTGACGAATGGCAAAACTACCGCATCTTCCCCATGGCGGCCAACCTGCAGATGGTGTTCTACCGTCACGCCGAAGGGAAAACATCACCAGCCGACATACTGGTGAAATTCCTCTACAACGAGCACGAGGCTACGCTGCCCATCAGTGCCGCTGAGGGTCCGTATTACCGCTGGAACGATGTGAAATCATATTTTGAAAACATATTAGCCATGAGTCCCTATAAGGCTCTCGGCTACTAAAATATTGATAAAAATGAAGTTGAGATTCTGGATATGTGCGGCACTGCTTGCCGGAGCTTTGACAACAGCACATGCAGCGCAAAAAGGCACACCGCAAATTCAAAGCGTGAGAATTAACGGCTATGTGGGCGACCGCATTGACAAGTGCATTGAGCATATCACCATGCCCGTGGATGTTGACCGCTTGGTTCAACCGTTCCGTGCACAGGACGAGACCCAAAACCGCTGGCAAGGCGAGTTCTGGGGTAAATGGGTGCAGGGTGCCATTGCGTCCTATCGCTACAACGGCGATGCTGCTCTGTACGAGAAGATTAAGAACTCTGTGGACTTGATGATTGCCACTCAGCTCCCCGACGGCTACATCGGCAACTACGACAAGGAGCACCAGCTGCAAGGTTGGGACGTGTGGGGCCGCAAGTACACCACATTAGGACTGCTCAAGTGGTATGACCTGTCGGGCGACAAGAAGGCTCTCGATGCCGCATGCCGCCTCGTTGACTATACCATCACCCAGATAGGCCCCGGCGCCACTCCCGTCTATAAGACCGGCTGCTACAAGGGCATGGCATCGGGCTCAATACTTGAGCCGGTGGTAATGCTGTACAACGCCACCAAAAACCCCAAATATCTTGACTTTGCCAAGCATCTGGCACAGAGCCTTGATGAGAAGGGTGGACCCCAACTCATCACACTAGCCGATACCCGCCTCGACCGCCGTTTCCCAGTTGAAGAACCCGACATGTGGTGGAGCAACGAGAATGGCCAGAAAGCCTACGAAATGATGTCGTGCTACGTGGGTTTCCTTGAACTCTACAAGGTCACTGGCGAGAAGCGCTACCTCGACGCCGTGGAGGCGGTGATGAAGCACATCATGGACGAGGAAATCAACATCTGCGGCTCGGGTGCAGCGTCTGAATGCTGGTTTGGCGGCAAACTGCGTCAAACCGAGCCCAACTGTGACGCCATGGAGACCTGCGTCACTTTCACATGGATGCAAATCAACGAGCGCCTGCTGCAAATTACTGGCAAGCCCGTCTATGCCGAAAATATTGAGAAAACCACATTCAACGCCCTCATCGCAAGCATGAAGTGCGATGGCACCGAGATTGTGAAATACACTCCGCTCGACGGTTTCCGCATGGGTGCCGACGGCCAGTGCGACATGCCTCTGCATTGCTGCAATGCCAATGGTCCGCGTGCCTTTGCCATGATA
>JAZQPG010000021.1:0-11516 GCA_045628365.1 Sodaliphilus sp.
AGCGAAGAACCGCAGTCATTTGTAAACAGTAAGCTCACAAGCATCTCTTTCCCCTACGGCATGAGAAGCATTAGAGAATTAGGATGTCCGCAGCTCACTACGGTGTATATCCCCAGCAGCGTAACCGACCTTAAATTCTTGGCAATATACGGTTGCCCCAAGCTCACCGAGGTGTACTGCAATATCTATAATCCTATGAAGTACAATGTGTTCTTCAATGATATGGCAAGCTCAATCAACCTCTATGTTCCTGCCGACCAGGTCCAGAACTACAATGACGCCGGATGGAATGCAAGCAATGTGAAGGTTCTCTCTACCAAGCAGACCTATGACTACGCATTCCACCTTTCTTACGGCGACATCTACTACACCGTCACCAGCACCGAGGCCTGCAATGTGGCATCGAGCGACTTCGACGGTCGTACAATGGTTGTTGGCTATGATGTCAAGTCGGCCAGTTGTGCATTGCCCAACTTCGTGTCAATCAACAGCAAGAAATATGCAACAACCCTGATTGCGGGCAATTCGTTCCGCTCAAGCATCGACTTCAGTGTGACTGGTGCTGCCTGCGTCGACACGATCGCCAGCGGAGCCTTCTCGCTTGCTCGTGGACTCACAAGCATTAACCTGGCCAATGTGAGCTACATCAGCCGCGAAGCATTCCTCAACTGCTCTAAACTCGCGACCTGCAAGTGGGGTAACCGCTTGCGTTTCATCGGCAACAACGCCTTCAGCGGTACCGGCCTCACCGAGGTGACAATACCCGAGTCTTGCACTACCATAGGCAAGGATGCGTTCAGCAACAACGGTGCGTTGACCAACCTTACCATCCTGGGCGACAAGATGAAGACATTCAAAGCCGCCTTCCTGGGTTACAATCCCGATAACATCAAGATAACCGTTAAGAGCGACCTGCTCTACAGTTACTATCAGGCAATGGCAGGTTGGAACGTGTCGGCCAACAAGACAGCTCAGGACCGCCTGGCTCCCTACATCATCCCCGAGCACGACACTCAGATGTTCAGCGCTTGCACCCAGCTCGATCCCCCCACAGGTGTTAAACTTAACTATGTCAAGTCTATAGATGCGGCAACAGGCGTGGCTACTACAGCAACACGCGGCTATGTGTTCGCTGGCTATGGTTACCTGCTCACAGGCCTCACCCCCGGCGAGATGTACAAGTTCACTCCCAACAACACATCAAACGCCCGGATGCCTAACAACATGCTCCGCGATGTTGCTACAACTCCCCTGGACCTTGGCACCGTTGAAAACGCATATGTGTGGAATGCTGAGGACAAGGTATTTGAGAAACCTGCTGCCGGCACCACACTGCCCAGCTCTAGCGCATATCTCCTGGCCGACGACGACACCGCAGCCAAGTACTATGCCGACCTGTTCCCCGCGCCCGCACCCGACTACAAGACTGGCGACGTGAACGGTGACGAACTGGTAGATGTTACCGACCTCAACATCATCATTGACATCGTGCTGGGACGTGACAATGCATCACGATATGGCGGCCGTGCCGACGTTAACGCCGATGGCAATGTCGACGTGAGCGACCTCAACATCATCATCGACATCATCCTGGGCAAGTAAAGCCTCTCCCCCGACACCTCTCCTGCAGAGAGGGGAGGATTAAAGCCCATATGGCCTATGTAGCCTATGTAGCTTGTCCCCTAAGCTTAGAAAACAACTAAAATAAATAACTATATGAAAAAATTTCTATCATTTCTCGTCATGGCCGTGATTGCCTCTCAGGCATGGGCTCTATACTTTGAATTTGAAGCAGGCGACCTACTGTACTACGTTACAAGTGACGCCAGTGAAAACAGGTCTGGTAGTGCCGAAGTTATCGGTTTTTCGGAGGCTGCAAAACAGCGCGAACTCTTTGACTTGTATGTTCCCAACCAAGTCGTTGACCCTGCAACCGGATTAAAATACACTTGCGGTATTGTCAGTGAACTGGCTCACAGCAACAATGTGAGGTCAATACGCTTTCAGTATGGCATTAGCACCATTTACTATACAGGCTGGCATGAAGCTCTGGAAACAGTTTATATCCCCAGCAGTGTAAGCACTCTGGGAAAGCCCAATGGCCAAGATGCATTTTATAAGTGCTCTAAACTTAAAGATGTATATTTCACTAAGTCATATGGCGGCTTGACTGGAATGGCGGGCGGCGGCATTGATCAATCCAGCGCCACTGTTATTACAGTTCATTATCCCTTGCAGGAGACCTATGACTATATCCAAAGGTGGAGCCTAAAGATAGGCAGTAAATACGTTCTCGACCTCGACGCCTATGACCACAGGGATGAAGACGGCACACTCAGTGTTACGATTGTACAACCAGGCTCGACCAACTATGTACGTGCAATCACCGGCAAGGAAGATGTCGAGGGCGATAACAGCGTGTGGAAACCGTATTGCCAAAACGGATACTATAAAATCGCCAACCTGGCCCTCAAGGGCAACAAGAGCATCAAGGTTGCCGACCTATCGAATTTGAGGACTAATGCTATCTTAGGCAATAGCATATTTGAGGATTCTAACATCGAGACTGTCAAACTTCCTTACACTTTGGGAACTTCCAATATCATGCGAGCATTCACCAATATGCCCATGCTCAAGGAGTTTGTCATTAGCAACTATGCCGATAATTTCAGCGTTTACGACAAGTGCCTGTATATGGGTAGTACCCTCGTGCGCGTGCCCACTCTGTATGAGAAACCTGAAGTGGACTTTATGCCCGGCATTACAAAAATCGACGAAATGGCCTTCAACGGTTGCGCTAATCTGACGTCGATTAATATCCCCTATGGCGTGACAAGCGTCGGTCACAACGCCTTCTGGGGCTGTCCCGAACTGACGATCGTTACATTCCCCAAGTCGGTAACTACCTTCGGTAGAAAGATGTTTGTTTATTGTCCCAAGCTTAACGGGATAGCTATGAACCACACTACCCCTAAAGAGTTTTCTAAACTGGAATCATTCCTGCTCAGCGATCAAACCTTTACTCTCTATGTCCCCTACGGCAAGGAGGCAGACTACCGCGATGCAGGGTGGACCGAGCAATATTTCCCCAGCATCAACCCCAATAACATTCAGGCATTTGACATCCGCCTCGGAAACTTTGATTATGCAATAAACATCTCATCACCAATTCTTATTGATAACAAGTTATTTGACGGCAATTGCAAGGTTGTCAAGGGCATCCATTGGGACTGTCTGCAAGACGAGGAGTCTATCCCCGAGTATGTTGTGATAAATAATAAGAAATATGCTGTCACATCCATCGGGCAGTATGGCATCGCCACCACTAGCAAGCCGTTCAGTATCAGCGGCGGCATCAACGTGAAAGATATTTATGCAAGCGCATGCGAACGCTCAGCCATAACAGCCATCGACCTGCCCAATGTATTGACAGTGGGCAACCTTGCCTTTGCTAATGCCAGCTCTCTCACGAGCGCCAACCTGGGCGACAAGTTCACTACGCTGGGTGCCCGCGCATTATATGGCACAGCCATCACCAACTTCACCGTGCCTGCTTCATGCACTACCATCGGCAAGGATGCGTTCAGCTACAATACCGCCCTTAATGAGCTCACCCTCCTGGGCGACAAGATGAAGACTTTCACTGCTGCATTCGTGAGCCTCAACGCCGATGTTACCAAGATTACAGTCAAGAGCGACCTGCTCTACGACTACTACCAGGCTATGGCAGGCTGGAAAGTATCGGCCAACAAGACTGTACAGGACCGTCTAGCTCCCTACATCATCCCCGAGCACGACACTCAGATGTTCAGCGCTTGCACCCAGCTTAATGCTCCTACTGGAGTAAAACTCAACTACATGACTGCACGTGATGCGTCAACAGGCATTGCTACCAGCGCAACACTCGGCTATGTGTTTGCAGGCTATGGCTACCTGCTCACTGGCCTCACCCCCGGCCAGATGTACAAGTTCACTCCCAACAACACATCGAACGCCAGAATGCCTAACAACCTGCTCCGCGATGTTGCTACTACTCCCCTTGACCTTGACACCGTTGCCAATGCTTATGTGTGGAATGCTGTAGACAAGGTATTTGAGAAACCCGCTGCCGGCACTACACTGCCCAGCTCAAGTGCATATCTCCTGGCCGACGACGACACCGCAGCCAAGTACTATGCCGACCTGTTCCCCGCCCCCACACCCGACTACAAACTCGGTGACGTGAACGGCGACGATGTGGTAGATGTATCGGACATCAATGTCCTCATCAACATCATCCTGGGCAGCGACTCAGCCGACAACTATGCCGGCCGTGCCGACCTGACCGGCGACGGTTCTGTCGACGTGAGCGACCTCAACGCCGTCATCGACATCGTCCTAGGCAACTAATAGGTTAAAGGGTTAAAAGGGTTAAGAGGTTAAGAGGTTAAAGGGTTAAAAAGCCTATGGAGCTTATGTGGCCTATGTGGCTTATCTCCTAGAGAGCCTAGAAAGCCTAGAGAGCCTAGAAAGCCTAGAAAACCTATAACATTTAAAACTTTATAATTATGAAAAAGCTTCTCTCCGTCATCGTTATGGCGGCCGCTGCAATCACTGCAACGGCCCAGCAGTGCCTGGACAACGAGTTGAACTGCTTCTGCGTCATCGCTGGGCGCAAGGCCACAGTTGACGGCTCGGTCCTGATGGCACACAATGAAGACGACGGCGGAGAGCAGCTTCTCGCTGATGACAAATTTTTAAATTCATACACTCCACCACCCGGCATAAAATAACTTTTCAATCAATAAATTATGATCAAGAGACTACTGTTTATCACAACAATGCTGTTTACCGTGATGGCATTCAATTCCTGCGGCGGTGAGGACGAACCCGCGTCAAAGTTTGGCATGTACGAGACCTTCAACACATGGGGCAGCGACCACCAACAAGTGCGCGCCGGCATGGAAAAACTGGGCTGGACCTTTGTCAACGAGGACGGCAACGAGATGAACTTTGAGATTCCCCACAAGGACATCGAGAGCACCGTGTATGTGCACCACGACTTTGGCTTGCTGTCGGTTTCAGTTAGCTACTATGGCATGAACAGTTTCTATGACCAGCTCAAGAAGGAACTGACCAAGCGCTTTAACCTCACGTGGACAGCGCTGCCACAGGTAGAGAAAGCCACATCGGGCAGCACCAACCTTGACGTCACCCTGTACACTTTCACCCACAAGACCAAGGGCGAGAGCATGGGTTACAAAATGGAGCCACACGACCTTTGACACACTCCCCCATCCCCAGAAAAAACGTTTTTTTGGGGGGGCATCGTTTCCAGACATGAAGATGGACTGTAGGTCCATCTTCATGGCTGGCTAACGTATCACATCCCCTATAGGGATGCCACCAATGTCTCACCATAGAGGGAATATCTGTTGAGGTATAATAAACCACTTCATCTACCCACACGCCAGAGCGGGGCTTTTCTGGGAGCCTTTTGTGACTTAAACTTTTATATTTCACAAAAAATCATTACCTTTGCAGAGTCAATGCCTGCGCTGTGCCATCAAGATTGTAGATGTGCGGCTGGGCGGGGACACTACATAATGTAAAAGCGTCATCGATGCTTTGTTCTATGGCTTTCTGAAACTACCACTTACAGATTACCAGTCAAGGGCAATGCGAGAAGTGACTGCTACGGGTATGCACACAACTGTATCCCGGAGTGTGCGCGTGAGGGTATTTTTATATCCTCAATGCACACTTTTCCGTGATGCGTGTACAATACTGGCGTAGGCAGACACTCTACCTCGTTCACTGGTAAGGGCTGTGGTAGGCCTCAGAAAGCGAACATGTAGAGATGGAAGCCTGCGTTTTTCATTATGTAGGGGTGACAAAATATATTGATGATGTAATATTCATCTCAGGCTTGGTGGATGAAGAAGTTGTACACGACACGTATTAGTGTGAACTATTATGAAAAAAGACATTTATGCCATAGTCATGCCTCTCATCATGTCTTTCGCAACATTTATTTTCCAATCCTGCATTGATGAGGATGAATATTATCTCGAAGACAAGGAACTAGTTTCTAACACTTTCACTAAGGCTGGTATCAAGTATGCCTTCGTCGATAACAGCTATTTTGCTGTGGTAGGCTACAATAACTCCATAGAGGAAGATTGTGCAATTTACAGTACGATACACTATAAAGCCTCAAAATATAGGGTAAAAGAGATAAGATCCTATGCTTTCAAGGATTGCCAAAACCTTAAGTCAATCTTCATCCCAACATATGTTGAAAAATTTGGCCCAAAAGCTTTTGTGAATTGCACAAACTTATCAACGATTACAGTAGATACTCTTAATGCGCATGTATGTGCGTATGACGGCATACTATATGACATAACAAAAAAAACTTTGCTTATGTGTCCCACTAATCATTCCTCCTATAACATTTTGAATGGTGTTAAGTACATAGCTGATGATGCTTTCTCTAATTGCTCAGGCCTTACAAATATCACTATACCTAATAGCGTGACTTCGATTGGGAAATATGCGTTCTCGGGGTGCACGGGCCTCACTAGTGTTACAATTCCCAACTTTGTCAAATCGATTGAGAATCAGGCGTTCCAAAATTGCAGTGGATTGACCACTGTTGAATATAATGCGGTTAATTGTAAAGGTGTTTCAAGTTCTTCTGATGCGTGGTTCAAAGATTGTCCGTTAAAGACGATGAAAATTGGTAGTAAAGTTGAATTTATTCCTGCTTACATGGCATATGGACAAAAGGGTATTGGCAGCATCACTATCCCTAACTCTGTCACTTCTATTGGGGGCTCTGCGTTCTATGGATGCTCCGGTCTCACCAGCATCACCATCCCCAGCTCCGTAACAAGTATTGGAACTAATGCTTTCTCTAATTGCACAGGTCTTACGAATATTAACATACCTAATGGAGTGAAAAGTATTGGCGATTGTGCTTTTCAGAACTGCTTAAATTTAACGCAAGTGTCTATCCCCGCATCTGTAACTAGTGCCAGCAAGTCGGTGTTCGAAAAATGTCCTATTGTAAATGCTTACGTAGATAGTCCTAATTTCTGTAGTTCGGTCAACTGGACTCATCTGGAGAATTTGGAAATCGGTAATTCAGTGACCGAAATAAAAGACTACGCCTTCGAGAAATTCGGTGGTTCATTACAAACGGTAAAAATTGGCAATTCGGTAAAGAAGATTGGAAACTATGCGTTCTATTGGACAAAATTAACTTCAGCACATTTAGGGAAATCAGTAGAGACTATAGGAAAGTACGCTTTTTGTCCTATATATGTTTCAAAACTATCGCTAAACATTCCAAATTCGGTAACGACAATTGAGACCGGGGCCTTTTATGAGACTCATGTAGATATTAAATGCTATGCGATTAATCCTCCCAAAGCAACAGCTAGAATTTTCAATTCGAATTATAACAGTGTGGTTCACGTATACGCAAAATATGAATCTCTATACAAAAACACCAGTTTTTGGCGTTGGCCAGATGTTACTGTCGTTGGTGATTTATAAAAATGCAAAGAATGGATAGCGAATTAAAAAGCTCTCCGCATACTTGAGCAACAAGTAAAACACACCTTTATTAGTTACCGTAACAACAAATTCATATTAATTTATATAAACCGGATGGTTCAAATCACATTGGTGGCTTGAACCATCTTTTCTATTTTAATTTCTAAGCACCATACTCATTTTAATAATTAAAATATTTACTTTTGTAAAAAAAGTTGTACCTTTGCAGTATGTTGGAAAAGAATGCACTTAAATATATACTGCTGCTGGCGGCTGCCTCGATGGGCATGCTGGGCTTGCAGGCCAAGGATGAGGTGAAGATCGAGCCCTCCTACGCGTGGACCATCAGCGACCCGCTGGGCGACCGCACCGAGGCCGAAATCGACACCGTGTTCCAGGACTTCCACCTCATGTCAGTGCCCACGGCACAGAGCCTGGTGTGGTCCACAACGGGTAACTACGGCTCGCCCGGCCAGGACATGATATACTTCAACCGCGACGACCACAGCGACTTCTTCTTTGAGGACGGGCTTTCGCCGTGGCTGCACAGCGTGGACACCCACAAGTTCTACAACTCGCGCGTGCCCATGACCCTGGTGTCACACCTCACCGGCGGCAACAAGTACAGCAACCAGGACCGCACGATGGTTACCTTCAGCGGCAACGCCACCAAGCGGCTGCAGGTGGGTGCCAACCTGGACTACATCTACTCCAAGGGCTCCTATGACCAGCAGGCCGACAAGAACTTCCGCTGGGACCTGGGCGGCAGCTACACCGGCGACCGCTACGAGCTGCAGACGTTCTTCAACCACTATGCCTTCACCACCAAGGAGAGCGGCGGCATCACCGATGACCGCTACATCACCCGCCCCGGCGACGTGCAGGGCGGTGACACCCACGTGGACAACAAAACCATCCCCACCCGCCTCTCCTCGAGCGAGAACAACCTGCAGGGAAGCCACTTCTTCATGAACCACCGCTACAAGGTGGGCTTCTACCAGTATGTGCGCGACTCTATCACCGACACTATCGTCTCGGCCCACTATGTGCCTGTCACCAGCTTCATCTACTCGATGGACTACCGCGACGGACGCCACCGCTACACCAACAAGAGCGCCAGCGAGGATGCCTCGTTCTACAAGAACACCTACCTGTCGCGCGCCGGAACGGCCGACACCACCAGCCACATGCAGCTCACCAACACCCTGGGCATCGCCATGCTCGAGGGTTTCAACAAATATGCTAAGTTTGGCTTTACCGCCTATGCCTACCACCAGTTCTACCGGCAGACGATGCAACAGGCCGTGGAAGAGAGCGAGACACCGCTTGCCGAGGGGTTGACGCCCATCCCCTGCACTATACCCAAGCGTAGCAACGAGCACCGTCTCTACGTGGGCGGACTGCTGGCTAAGACCCAGGGCGAGCACCTGCACTACAGCGCGCAGGCCGAGGTGGGCGTGGCTGGCACCATCAAGGGCGACCTGAGCCTCGACGGCGACATCGACACTCGCTTCAAGATGCTGGGCGACACCGTCACCGTGAGGGCCTACGGGCACTTCAGCAACAACTGCTGCAGCTCGATGATGTTCCAGTATGTCTCTAACCACTTCATCTGGGACAACGATTTCTCCAAGACCAAGCGAATGCGCGTGGGCGGCGAGCTGGACCTCCCCTTCAGCGGCACCAACATCAACGCCGGCTATGAGACCGTCAAGAATTTTACCTACTTCAACAACGACAACCTGCCCGACCAGCACAGCGGCATGATAAGCATCTTCAGCATCACCGGCAAGCAGGACCTCGAGTACCGCGCGCTGCACTGGAACAATGAGGTCACCTTCCAGACGTCGAGCAACAGCACCGTGCTGCCGTTGCCCAAGTTCTCCTTCTACAGCAACCTCTACGTGCAGTTCCTCATCGCCCGCGTGCTCCACGTGCAGATGGGTGTTGACTGCAACTACTACACCAGCTACTATGCTCCGGCCTACAACCCCGCCACGATGACGTTCCACAACCAGCAGGACGTCAAGTGCGGCAACTTCGCTTTCATGAATGCCTATGCCAACTTCAAGCTCAAGAAAGCACGCTTCTATGTGGCCTACACCCATGCCAACGGGCAGCTATTCGGCGGCAACAACTATTTCTCGAGCCCCCACTATCCGCTCAACCCCCGCCGCCTGATGATAGGCGTCAGCGTCGACTTTGTTAACTAGGATTCTAAGCTTTCTAGGCTCTCTAGGCTCTCTAGGCTCTCTAGGCTTTCTAGGCTTTCTAGGATAGCTAGGATAGCTAGATTTTCTAGGGTTTCAAAAATATAATTTCCCCCTCTGGAGGCGTGCCTTCAGAGGGGGAAATCGTTATAGCGGTGGAGGAAATGTCACTCCTTCCAGTCGACGGGAGTGGTCAGTTTCTTCTCGTAGTAGGCCTTGAGGTCCTTCCAGTGGTAGTAAGGCGCGCAGTCAGTGTTGACGGGCAGCGTTGCCTCGTGCTCGTTGTAGAGGGCCTTGACCAGCACGTCGTCGGTACCGTTGGTGTAGAACACCAGCTGCAGGTTGCAGGCCTTGGGGATGATTTCATAGCTCTTCCACTGCATGTGCAGGTTGTCGAGGTCATCGGTCGAGAGACCGATGTTGTCGACCTCCATGAGGCACACCAGCGGCAGGATAACGCTCTCGTGGCCAAACCTCAGTGCAGCACCGGTCTCGCGGCTGGCAATGGCAGCGTCGGCCTTTTCGATGATGTCGCGCAGCAGGGCACGTGTGATGAACGGCATGCGGTTGCCGTTGACGGGCGCGTTGCCATAGTGGGTGTACCACGTGAGGTTCCTCATGCGCCACAGGTCAAAGAGCTCGCTGCCGGTGAACAGGTGGAACAGGTCCATGTTGTCAAAGGCGTGGTGGTTCTGCAGGCTGCCGGCGATGTCAAAGACGTCGCGCATCAGCATCAGCGCCTCGCGCCCGTCCATCATGTCGGGATGGATCAGCAGCTGGTGGATGAACCGCTCGGTGTTAATGTTGGTGCGGTACAGGCTGTCCATGAGCACGTCCATGCTGCGGGTCACTCCCCTGGCCAGCGTGTCCTCGCCGTGGCCGTAGCCCATGTAGTACATGTCGTGGTAGCTGGCATCGGTGGTGATGCGCAGCTGGGGATTGAGCGAGCGCAGGGTCGTGGTGGCGTTTTGCATCGACAGGATGCAGCGTATCACTACCGACGAGCGGGCATCAATCTTGGCATTGCCTCCAAAGATGCCGGGGAAGTTGCGGTACATGCGCTCAGCGATGCGCTGGTGCTGCTCGACACCCTTGTCAGTGAGTTCGCCGGCACGCTTGGTAGCAGCGGCGTTAATGGCCATGAGCGTGGTGAACAGGCGCTCGCCCTGCTCGGTGAGGTTGCCGTCCTGATGGGCGCGTGCCATGATGTCGACCGGGCGCTGGTAGTAGCTGGCGCGTGACAGCCAGCGCGAGCCGTGGCGGCCGTAGTGGTCCATGAAAAATGCCTCGTAGCCGGCGGGAGCGGCAGTGAGTGCCGGGAGGTTCTCGTCGGGGTACAGCGAGTGGTTGCTGGCGCTGCGGGTGAGGCGCGCGGTGATTTCTTCTTGCGGTGTGCCTGCCAGTGCTGCTACAGCCGCGGCGGCAACTATGATGATGCTAAATAATCGTCTCATTACTGTATGATTGAGGGAACATAAGGTTGGCGTGAAAGTTTGTCAAGCAGGTAGTCGCGCACGTCGCTCCAGCGGTAGTAGGGCGCCATGTCGGTCTTGACGGGCAGTGTTGCCTCGCGCTCGTTGAGCAGCACCTTGACCAGCACGTCGTCGCTGGCGTTGCGGTAGTACACCATCTGCACGTTGCAGGCCATGGGGAACACCTTGTAGCTCTGCCAGTGGTCGGCCAGGTGGTCCAGGTCGGTGGTCTGGTAGTCCATGCCGTTGATGCCCATGAGGCACACTAGCGGCAGCACCACGCTCTCGTGGC
>JAZQPG010000022.1:0-9473 GCA_045628365.1 Sodaliphilus sp.
GAGGAACAACCCGCGACAACCGACGCCGAGACAACCCAGGCGGCGGCAACCGACGAAGCCGCACAAGCACCCGCGCCAGTGGCCGAAACACCTGCACAGGAAACCGCACCAGCCAAGGAGCGACGCACACGCGGACGCAAAGCCGCCACTGCACAGCAACCTGCTGTGGACAACCAGGAAGCACCTGCCGATGCGGCACCCGCCCAGCAGGATCCCCAGGCAAGCGCCCTCCCCGAGGCCGAGGATGACCAGGCCAACGCTCCTCGCCCCGCGATGAATCTGGACTCGTTCTTCAACACCGGACGTGTACAGACCTTCAAGCCTCGCTCTCAGCAAGAGCGCGAGGAGGCCGCACGACGCGCCGAGGAAGAACGTCGCCGCCAGGCTGAAGAAGCTGCCAAGGCTCCCATCATCATCCAGGAACCCAAGGCCGAGGTGCAGCAACAACAGCAACAAGGCAAGAAGAACAAGAAAAACAAGAAGAACCAGCAACAGCAGCAACAGCGCGAGATTCTCACCGAGAACCCCTTTGCCAACGCACCCTACAACTTCGAGGGTATTCTCAACGGCACCGGCGTACTCGAGATCATGCCCGACGGCTACGGTTTCCTGCGCTCAAGCGACTATAACTACCTCAACTCGCCCGACGACATCTACGTGGCACAGAACCTCATCAAGAACTACGGCCTCAAGACCGGCGACGTGATCGAGTGTACCATCCGTCCGCCGCGCGAGGGTGAGAAATACTTCCCGCTGTGCGACATCCGCATGATCAACGGACGCACTCCCGACTATGTGCGCGACCGCGTGCCCTTCGAGCACCTCGTGCCTCTGTTCCCCGAGGAGAAGTTTGACCTCGTGTCTCACACCCGTCCCACCATCTCGCAGCGTGTCGTTGACCTCTTCGCCCCCATCGGCAAGGGACAGCGCGGTCTCATCGTGGCTCAGCC
Source organism: Sodaliphilus sp. (assembly GCA_045628365.1). GTDB lineage: Bacteria > Bacteroidota > Bacteroidia > Bacteroidales > Muribaculaceae > Sodaliphilus. The sequence goes on from JAZQPG010000022.1 coordinate 951, forward strand.
CAAGACCGGCAAGACACTGCTTCTCAAGGATATCGCCAATGCAATCTCTGAGAACCACCCCGACACCTACATGATAATCCTGCTCATCGACGAGCGCCCCGAGGAGGTTACCGACATGGCACGCAGCGTCAACGCCGAGGTAATCGCCTCGACATTTGACGAGCCCGCCGACCGACACGTCAAGATTGCCGACCTCGTGTTGAGCAAGGCCAAGCGACTCGTAGAGTGTGGCCACGACGTGGTTATCCTGCTCGACTCGATCACCCGCCTGGCTCGCGCCTACAACACCATCGCGCCAGCATCAGGCAAAATCCTGTCGGGTGGTGTCGATGCCAACGCCCTGCAGCGTCCCAAGCGATTCTTCGGTGCTGCCCGCAACATCGAGAACGGCGGTAGCCTCACCATCATCGCCACCGCACTCATCGTCACCGGCTCCAAGATGGACGAGGTGATCTTTGAGGAGTTCAAGGGTACCGGCAACATGGAGCTCCAGCTCGACCGCAAGCTGAGCAACAAGCGCGTGTTCCCCGCAGTGGACGTCATGGCATCAAGCACACGACGCGACGACCTGCTGCTCGACCAGGGCACACTCAACCGCATGTGGGTGATGCGCCGCTTCCTGAGCGACCGCACCTCGGTAGAAGCTATGGAATTTGTTAAGGAACGCATGGAGCGCACCCGCTCTAACGAGGAGATGTTGCTCACCATGCAAGACTGATACTAGGCAATGGCACGTATACTGGGCATAGACTACGGCCGCAAGCGCACTGGCGTGGCAGTGACCGATCCCCTCAAGATTGTTGCAGGGGCGATCGGGACACTGCCCACGCACACCGTGCTGCAGTTCGTCAAAGACTACGTGGCCAAGGAGGACGTGGAACTCATCGTCATCGGACAGCCCACGCAGCTCAACGGAGAGCCGAGCGAGAGCATGAAATACATCACCCCGTTTGTCAACACCCTGCGCAAGCAATTGCCACAGGTGCCCGTGATGATGTATGACGAGCGATTCACTTCCACCATCGCCCACCAGGCTATGATAACAGGCGGCATGAAGAAAAGCGACCGCCGCGACAAGGGACGCGTCGACAGCATCGCCGCCACCATCATTCTCAACGATTATTTAAACAGCCGCAACAACCTCAACCTGGGCTGACGGCACAATTTTATATAAAATTCATAAACTATGGTACTACCTATTTATTTATATGGACATCCGGTACTCAGAGCAGTTGCCGAGCCCGTCACTCCCGACTATCCCGAGCTGGACAAGCTCATCGCTAACATGAAGGAAACAATGTATGCCAGCGACGGCATCGGCATCGCCGCTCCCCAGGTGGGCGTGAGCCTCAAGCTCGTCTATATTGACGTGGACATCCTGAGCGATGACATGCCCGAACTCAAGGACGTGCGCTTCGTGCTTATCAACCCCGAGGTAACAGTGCTCGAGGGTGAGGTGATATCACGCGAAGAAGGTTGCCTCAGCCTCCCCGGCATTCACGAGGGAGTGAAGCGTGTTGAGAAAATCAACCTCAAGTGGACCGACGAGAACTGGCAGCAGCATGAGCAGGTAATCGAAGGTTACCTGGCGCGCGTGGTCCAGCACGAGTGTGACCACCTTGACGGCAAGGTGTTCATCGATCACGTTTCACCCATTCGCAAACAGCTGAACCGCACCCGTTTAAACAACATCATCAAAGGAAATGTCCGCTGCAGTTACCGCACCCGCGGCTTCAAACCCAGCAAGAAAAGATAAAAAAAGTGAAGGATGTCTCACGACAGCCCTCACAAACCTTAAATCTAATACCATGAAAAACACACGTACAAAAGTATATATTTTTTCCAATATGGACAAGTAATTGAGAGATTAATTATACTAAATTAACATTTTTATACTAATTCACGAATTAAGTTACCTTTTATAACACTCAATTATCACTATTGCCTATCCCGAAAATATACATCTATGCGCAAACACGGTCCGAATCCCCAACTAAAACGGAGATTCGGACCCGTTTTTTAATTATTAGTGTCCGCTAAAAGAGAGTATCGCAAAATGGCTCAGTCGAAAAAAGCAGGGGGAAGGGAGGAAAAAAGCGTAAGTAATTGTAAAAGCGTGCCGCAAGGTACGCTACGCCAAACCTCGGTTTGGCTAATAACCCCATACGTGTGCAAGGAGCGCAGCGACTAAAGAACGTGCGGAGTTAGAACAATGGGGCGAAGCCCTACCGCTCTCCTCGACAGAGGGTTTTAAACACCATCATAATCCATGGTCGCCGGTAATTAAGTTGCTTACGTTTTCAGAGGTTCTCCTATCGAGGCATGGACTTCGTCGGCTATAAAAAATTTAAGCTGGAGGTGACAGCCCTCTCCCACAGTTTTTTTTCTACTGAGCCCGCAAAATGGTAACTACTCAGCTATGGTATTCTCTCGCGCAGAACCCGGAGAACTCGCGGAATTATTTTCACGTTCCCGTGTCGTCCCTATATGCTGCCCGTGACCGGGCAAAAACGTTGCTTTAGCCTTTTTGCGACACCCTCTAGAGGCTCCGAGAGCATCACTATGCGCCCCCCATGCAAGCAGCCTCGAAGAGGTGCGCAGCATGGGGTAAAGCAATGTGAATGTCGTGTCTCGAAGAGGAACACCAACACCATGATGCTGATTGCTGATAAATAAGATGATGTAGACCCTCTACGAGGCTCAATTTATAGTATATCGACTACCCATCTACGACGCACATGGCATGGGGTTTCGCATGGAACTGGCTCTCCGAGCCGCCGACATCTTCGGTGTCACACGCCAAGCCCCTATGTGAGCGAAAGATAGTGCAAATCATGCCTATGAGAAACAAAATATTGCCATTTGCTCCTAATGAACTTTCTGGGTTTAATATTGCACACCAGCACATGCCTTCGGATTGTACTGAACAAACTAAGAGACCGTTCAACCGGCGATTAAACGCTCTTGGCTGAACGGCCTCTTTATCATTAAAGCGGCATGAAGCTCACCTTATTTCTTCTCCTTGAAGGTGACCACTCGGTTATAGATATAGTTAGCCACAGTGTAGAATCCCATCGCAACAACCATGACAATGTTTTGGCCGGTGTTCTTCATGGGCAGCCAGGGAATCTCCTGCATGTTCTTTAGGCCAAAGACCTCAAGCAGCACCCAGCTCACACATCCCTGCAGGGCGAGACACACCAGGAACCCGATGCCGAAGAGCATCGCCTCGCGCTTGACGCTGTTGTGGGTCTTGAACACCCAGTTGCGGTTCCACACAAAGCTATTGATCACTCCCAGCACGTAGCCTATCACGTTGGCAATGCCATAGGGCCATCCTGCCAGCGTGTTGAGCAGATAAAAAGCCACGAGGGTGATGAGCGTGTTTGACGCTCCGATCACTCCATACTTGAGCAACTGTATTGTAGTTTTCTTTGCTTCAGACTTGTCGATTTTCATTTCTTCAAAAATATCTTACAAAAGCATTATTCTTTTTTGTCGGTATCGTCGTCGTTATCACTAAAACTGTAGTGGATTGCAGGGAACGACCAGTTGTACTTCACGGCGAGGAAGCGCAGCACGATCACAAAGGTGGCACAGCACAACTGGGGCACGATTGCGTTATACCCCAGCAAGCCCACCAGCCAGTAGACGATGCCACCCATGATACATGCCGTGGCATATACCTCCTTGCGGAACACCAGCGGCACCTCATTAATGAAAATGTCGCGCAGCACACCGCCCATAGCACCGGTGATGGTTCCCATCATGATTGCCATCCACATGGGGTGACCGGTCATCAGTGTCTTGTAGATGCCCACATCCACAAACAATCCGAGACCTATGGCATCAAAGATATAGAAAGTACCCTCGATGCGCACCAGCCAACGGCTGAATATTATCACAACGATCAATCCTATCACCGTGGCAATGACGTAGTTCACATCATCCATCCAGAACGGGTCCACTCCCAGCAGCAGGTCGCGGATAGTACCGCCGCCGAATGCAGTCAGGAAACCGATGGTGTAAGCACCAAACCAGTCAAACTTCTTGAACGCAGCAAGCCTGACACCACTGATGGCATAAAACACAGTGGCGGCAAGCTCCATGATGTATTCAAACGAATCAAATCCGTGCATATCTCTTCTAGTGACGGGAACCGTCGTGTTCCCGTTATAAATCTAATTTCACAATCTCCTCGTCAGCGCAGGTGATACACTCCATTCCTGTAGCGGTTACCACATAGGTGTTCTCAACACCCACGGCTCCCACGCCGGGGATGACAAACTTGGGTTCTAGCGCTATCACGTTGCCCTGGGCCAGGACATCGCGGCTGCGGGGGGCAAGCACCGGAGCCTCGTTGACCTCGATGCCCACGCCATGGCCCACGAAGCCTGCCTGCTGGCGATGGCCCATGTAGTATTGCTCCAGCCCGGCTTCCTTAACCATGTCCATAGCCACCTCATACAGGTGCTTGGCCTCAATTCCGGGACATCCTTCACGGGCGACACGGCGGTGTATGTCGATCGACAACTGATGGGCCTTGAGGGCAAGTTCCGACAGGGTGCCCACGCTGTAGGTGCGGGTCATGTCGGTCATGTATCCGTTGAAGTTGCCGCAGGCATCCACCATCACGGCATTGCCTGGAGCAATCACGGTGCCGTTGGCTCCCACGGGAATCGACAGGTCCTGCCCCGCCCCGCCCATGGCAAAGTCATAGGGCGACGGATTGTCGGCATTGTCACCACACAGGATGCTACCCATGAACAGTTCCATTGACTCGCCATGGACCCTGAACAGTCCCAGGCATCCCTCAAGGCGCAGCAGACGTTCAATCTCGATCTGCAGCTCCACGTCGGTCATGCCCTGGCGATACACTTCGGGGATATGGCTATAGGCAGCGACATGCTTCACACCACACTGTCGCATCAACTCTATCTCGACATTGGACTTCACCGAGCGAACGCTGCGCATGATGGCCGAGCCATCAACGATGGCGGCCGGGGCAAATGCACGCGACAGGCGGTTGTAGTCGGCAACACTCAGCGAGTCCCACTGCAGCGCCAACGTTGACGGGACATTGCCCAGCAATTCGGGAATCTGCTCGGGCTTGCGTATGTAGTCCACACCGCTCAACCCGCTGGGACGGCGCACGAAGTAACGCACCTCGCCATCACTGGTGATATAAGCATAACCCGCATAGACGCGGCCGCTCACGTAGTATAACCCCACGTTGTCGGCAATCAGCATCGCGTCGACGTCTGCCTGCCTTAGTTGTGAGGCAATGCGGTCTACTCGCGACCTGATGTCGCCAATCATAGCCTTAGGGGTGATATTGCTATCCATAATTATATCAAATCAGGAAAATGATTCAATGACTAAAAAAAGGTGTTACTCCCTCACGGGTGACACCTTGATCCCGATGTTCTCGATACCCTCAACCTTGTCACAGCCCTTCATGGCCGGCCACACCACGATGCTACGCACCGAGTTGATGTCAATGCCTTGGCCTATGGTGACCTTGACCTGATACAGGTTGCCAAATCCGGTACCAACCCAGTTGCCATAGCTGTCGCATATCTGGATTGCAACTTGGCAGCGCTGCACCTTGTAGTTGTCATCGATCATGTCCACCACGAGGTTAAGGTCGCTATATGGGTATTTGTTGGTATGCCGCACAGCGAGCACCACGTCACACTTGGTAGCGGTGGTGTCGGTCACCTCGGGCTTGAACCTCAGCGGCATGGTAGCATACCAGCCGTCATCGGGCAAGGTTCGGAAATCGGTATAGGGATACCTCTCGGGCTTACATGAGCCCAAGAACAGCACACACAGCAATACGGCCACAGCCGCAACCCAGGTGTTAATCCTTGGGTTGCTGCTGCTTGCCTTTGTTATTGCTTTCAGTATTATTCCCGTTAGAGTTCTCATTCCTTCTCTGTTTGGGACCTCCCTGACGGCGGCCCTGGCCATTGCCGTTGCGGCGCTGACGGTCATTGTTGCGCGGTGCTCCCTCGCCTTCGCCCTGGGGACGACGTTGCTGGCGGTGCCTAGGCTGGCGGTTCTCACCGTTGCCTCTGGGTTGCTGCTCGCCGCCTTCCTGGTGGCGCTGCTTGTCGCCCTTGGAGTCACGCGTGCGTTCTTTATTACCATCCGCACCGTCGTGGTTACGCTGTTTCTTGTTGTTATTATTGTTATTATTGTTTTTCTTCTTTTTCTTCTTGTCAAAGCGGTTGATGGCATCCTGGCCCAGGATGTCGCCAAATGCTTTCTTCTCGGCTTCCTTACCGTTGTCGTCAAGCGACAACTTGTCGGGCTTGACGCCGTTGCGGTTAAGTGCCATCACTTCAAACACTCGCTCGGCAGTCAATGTCACCAGGTTGGCGGGAACGTTCTTGTCGGTCGAGTAAGTGATCTCACGCTTCAGCACGTCGGCCTTGAAGTAGTAGTACAGGCCGTCCTTGGTCTCGAGCTGCACGTCGCGCGACGGCATGGTCTTGGATGCCTCCACATAGGTGTCTACCTCAAAGTTGATGCAGCACTTAAGCTTAGCACACTGTCCGGCCAGTTTCTGGGGGTTGAGCGAGATGTCCTGGAATCGTGCGGCGCTTGTCGCAACCGACACGAAGTTGGTCATCCATGTGGCGCAGCACAGGGGGCGTCCGCAGGGACCAATGCCGCCAATGCGGCCGGCTTCCTGACGGGCACCGATCTGCTTCATCTCGACGCGTATCTTGAACACATCGGCCAGCACCTTGTTGAGCTGGCGGAAGTCCACACGCTCGTCGGCGATATAGTAGAAGATGGCTTTGTTGCCGTCGCCCTGGTACTCCACATCGCCAATCTTCATCTTCAGACCCAGGTCCACGGCGATTTTGCGGGAGCGTATCATCGTGTCGACCTCGCGGGCCTTGGCTTCCTCAAAGCGCTCCAAATCCTGGGGCTTGGCCTTGCGGAAGACGCGCAGTATCTCGGCGTCAGGGCGCAGGTTGGCACGCTTCATCTGCAGTTTGACCAGTCGTCCGGTCATGGCAACCTCGCCAATGTCGTGGCCAGGGTTTGCCTCCACGGCAACGATGTCGCCCTGCTTGAGCGGCAGGTGGGACGTGTTGCGGTAGAAACCGCGGCGGGTGTTCTTGAAGTGCACCTCGACAATGTCGCACTCGTCGTCATTGCCGGGGATATCCTCAAGCCAGTTGTGACTGTGCAAGTTGCAGCGTCCGCTGCACGGACCGTTACTGCATCCGCAGCCGCTACAGTTCACACACGCGTCGCTCTTGGCAACTTCGTCCTTCACCGGTTTATTATTCTTGTTATACTCGTGATTCATGACCGGCAGTCCTTACTTAGCATAACTTACGGCACGTGTCTCACGGATAACGGTGATGCGCACCTGTCCGGGATATGTGAGCTCATCCTGGATCTTCTGAGCGATTTCGTTAGACAGCTTCTCGGTCTCGGCATCACTGATCTTGTCAGCGCCTACGATAACACGCAGCTCGCGGCCTGCCTGGATTGCATAAGTCTTGACAACACCGGGGTAACTCAGTGCCAGGCGCTCCAGATCGTTGAGGCGCTTGATGTAAGCCTCTACTACCTCACGGCGTGCACCGGGACGGGCACCCGAGATAGCGTCACACACCTGGACGATGGGAGCATACAGGCTGGCAGCCTCCTGCTCGTCGTGGTGGGCACCGATGGCATTGCATATGTCGGCTTTCTCCTTGAACTTCTCAGCGAGCTTCATACCCAGGATTGCGTGCGGCAGTTCGGGCTCGTCATCGGGCACCTTACCTATATCGTGGAGCAGACCGGCACGGCGGGCTTTCTTGGGATTGAGACCCAGCTCGCTTGCCATCACTGCACACAGGTTTGCGGTCTCGCGTGAGTGCTGAAGCAGGTTCTGGCCGTAGCTTGAACGGTATTTCATCTTACCGATGAGACGGATGAGTTCGGGATGCAGGCCGTGGATACCCAGGTCGATAGCTGTGCGCTTACCGGTCTCGATAACCTCTTCCTCTACCTGGCGGCGAACCTTGGCAACTACTTCCTCGATGCGGGCGGGATGGATACGGCCGTCGGCTACCAGCTGGTGCAGTGCCAGGCGGGCAATCTCGCGTCGCACGGGGTCAAAGCCTGAGAGCACGATTGCCTCGGGGGTGTCGTCAACGATGATCTCGATGCCGGTGGCAGCCTCCAGGGCGCGGAGGGTGCGGCCCTCGCGGCCGGAGGTGCGGCCCTTGATCTCGTCATTCTCAATAGGGAATGTTGTTACTGCATTCTCGATAGCAGCTTCAGTTGCTGTTCTCTGGATTGTATTGATAACGATTCTCTTAGCTTCTCTTGCAGCATTGAGTCTAGCCTCATCCATTGTGTCATTGATGTAAGCCTGAGCTGCAGTTCTGGCCTCAGCCTTCATATTCTCGACCAGCATGTTCTTGGCCTCGACGGCGGTCATGCCGGCGATGGTCTCAAGCTGCCTGTTCACCTGCTGGGTAAGGAGGTCGTATTCCTCGGCTTTCT
>JAZQPG010000023.1:0-2913 GCA_045628365.1 Sodaliphilus sp.
TGTCAGGATGTCACTGTAGTCCTCTACCCACTCACCATCAACGAGCGAAACGTGCTTGATAGCGGGCTGAGCCTCGTTGGGCTTGTCACGGTACTGAGTGTACCAGATACCCTTACCATCCTCGTCCATAGCCAGAGATACGCTCTGAGCAGAGATTGTGTACTGCATGCTCAGGGGGATAACCTCGTCCATGTCACCAACGGGAGCGCTTACTGAAGTAGCTGTGCCCAGGTCGTAAGTGTGAGTTGTGTATGCACCGTAAGCAAATACCTGACCGCCCTTGCAAGCGAGGTTAACCAGCTTGAGGTTCTCGCCTTCGCCAGCAACGTCAAATGCAGCGCTGGCACCAGCGATGAAGTTGCCTTGAGCGTCGCTGACATAACCTGTAGTGGCATCGAGTGTACCATCGAAGAGAGGTGTCCATGTCTCGAGGTCAGCGCTGAGCTCGTAGATGGGGTTGTGGGTGCAGTTGTCTACGCCAACGAAGATGCGGCCGTCCTTAGAGATGCGGATCTTCTTGAAGTTGAAGGCGCGATTTTTGCCGTCGGGGCAGAAGTCTGTAGAAATGTTCAGGGGGTTGTGATAAGCAACAAATTCACCTGCGGAAGTGTACTCGAAGAGACCTACCTTGCCGCCTGCGAAGTAGTTGGCGGGAACACTGGTCTGTGACTCGTTGCACAGCACTCGGCCGAAGTTGGGACTCAGGGGATTGTTGTCAACAGCGATGCCATAGGGGCTCCAGAACTGATGAGCTTGGCCTGTGCCGAAGTCATTGAATACCTGAACGGGCTCGGTAGTGGTTGCACCCACGACCTTAACCTGAACGGTGTAAGCGCCTTCGGGAAGGCTCTCAAGGCTCATGATGGCATTCTTTGTGCCCTTGGTCATGCCGCCGAGGGCTTCGGCGAGAGCAACCTCGCCGGTCTGCAAGTTAACAACCTGGATTTCTACATTCTGAGCGTCAGCGTTGAGAACATAGTTCACGCTCAAGATGTCGTCGGCGCGCTCGCTAGACACACCATAAGCGAAAGGTGCCTGTGCGCTAGCACTGAGGCCCATAGCGCAAAGACCTGCTAAAAGTAGTGATTTCTTCATACTGTTTAGTTTTTTAAGTTAGTGGTTAATAAATTATATTTTATAGGGTTTAAAATTGTCATTTGGTCATTTGGTCAATTGTTGCACAAATGTACACATTATTTATATATGATGCAAGTTTTATAGCGAAAAATCATCAAAAAATCTCGGCAACCAGCATAACTGATTGCCGAGCGAGACATGTTGTCTCATATAAGGGGGGAAATAGATTTCCTGGTCGAAGAAGAGTCTATGGTTTTAAACCATTAAGTCATTAAACTGTTAACGGTTAATCCTTTACTTGATCACCTGGCCAGCCACGTTGTAGCGGTTGTTGCCCTTGACGATGATCATCTGGCCGTTCTGGATGGTCTTGTAAACCTTAGCGTTCTTGACAGTGACGTCGGTAATAGCGGTGGGGATGACCTTGCGGATGTCAACAGTGTTGGTGCTTGTGTAATAAGTGAAGCGGCACATGTCGCCTACGTTGAGATTGTCGAGAAGAGTGGGCTCGGCAAACCACAGTGCACCGGCATCGTTTGTGCTGGTGTTGACGTTCACGCCATCTCCGCCATACTCAGCTTCGACATAGTAGATGTCGCCTTCCTCGGCCAGCTTCATGCCGCCATTAACGCCCTCGAGCTTGGTCATCGGGAGCCAAGTCCAGTCGCCACCGCCCCAGGGGTGTTTCATGTAATAGGTCTCCTCGAAATCGCTTGTTGCGCTGAGGTATACATGGTTCTCGTCTACGACAGTGAGTCGGAAGTCAACCTCACCTGCAGGCACCTGCATCTTCTCGGTGCAATCAGTGCCGTTGTAGAAGTCGCCGTGTATATACTCGGCATTGAAGGGAACGTATACGGGAGAGAGGAACCACTTGCTGTTGTCGGTGGTCTTAACGAACACGTAAGAGGGCTCGTTGAAGGTTACTTTAAGCTTGCCATCCTCAAAGATATACTCGCCGGGGTTCTCGTAGTCGGCCTCGCAACCATAGTCAGCGCCGTTGATGTAGCCCACAAGGCTATACTTGGGCTGCTCAACCTTGATTTCATAAACGCTCATGTGGCCGCCGGGCTGATACTGATAGAGCATAGCGGTGTTGTCGTCAACAACCTCAACATTGAGCCAGTTGCACTGGAATGTGTTGGTCTGCTTGCCAGTGGGCATTACCTCAAACTCAGCCTCCTCAGCGCCTATCTCGGCTACTGCGAAACCATCCTGATAGTTGGGAAGTGTGGGATAAACCACATAGTTCTTGCCGCCGAGCGCAAATGCCTGTGCACCATTGCAAGTGCCCTTGTTGGGCAGCGTGAGTGCTGTTGATACCAAGTTGTCGCCCTCAAATGTGCACACGCGGGGAGCACCTGAGCGGTACACGTAGAGGAGAGCATCATCGCCATTAGCATCGGTAAACGCATTAACGATAGTGCTGCTTGAAGCCGAACCGTTCTCCAGGAGTGCCTCGTAAGAGTTGTCCTCGTCCACCTCGCCGTAAGCAATCACGAGGCGATAAACGCCAGTCTGGTTTGCACCCACGAGATATAGCTCACCATCCTCCATGAGGTTGCCCTTGGCGTGGCCCAGGAAGTCGCAACGGCCCTGAACGGCACCAGAGGGAAGCTCATAATATTTGCACTCGCCAGTCTCGGGATTGATTACCTTGATTTCGGTGCCATCACCCCATGCATTGGGGAAAGCAGAACAGCTCACAACGATGTTGCCGGCGTCGTCGAACGCAATACCGCAGTTGCCACCGGTGGTGAATGAATCACCGGTCATGCCATTCTCGTCAAATAAATAAACCGACCTGGTGGCCTTGTCCTGGATATAGAACTTGCC
>JAZQPG010000024.1:0-2525 GCA_045628365.1 Sodaliphilus sp.
CCGCGGTAGAGGTACAGGGGATAGTTGGCAGTTGAGCCGTCGGTAGCAGCGTTAGAGTGGATAGATACGAAGATATCCATGTTGTTAGCGTCTACCTCGCGGCTGATCTCGGTGAGGTTGCGGTTGTAAAGTTCCTCGTCGGCAGCGCCTTTTACATAGGGGAACGGGCCATTCTTCACGCGAGAGTACATGATATTCTCTTTCTTGACACCCATCTTCTCGAGGGTTTCACCCATCTTGAGGATCTTCCACAAGTTAGTGTTTGACTCATAGAAACCGCAAGTGTCGGGCATGCCAGTCTCGGGGAGAGCGGGATAAGGAATTGTAGCCATGGGACGGTCGTTGGGACCCCAAGAACCGTGACCAGGGTTCAGATAAACGCGCACTTCGTCGGCTGTCTTAGCCTGCATTGCGCCTGCAGCCATGATTGCAGCTGCGGCGAGTAATAAAATCTTCTTCATAGCTGTAATCATTTTTACTTGGTAACATTAATAATATAAGCTTCGCCGGCGGGAGTAGAGAAGGCGATTTTGCCTGTTGCCTGTGAAGCATAGGGATACATAGCGATAACATCATCGCCTGTAAGGGTCTGCATTGTACCGTCGAGGGTTACTGCAACGACCTTTGAAGAGAGGATGAACTCACCGTTGTCCTTGTCCTGCATGCCCACGATGGTGTTGTTGTCATACCAGCGGGGAGCGCGAACGAGACCCAGCGACTTAACATTGGTGCCGTCGATGTCGCAAACGAATGCGCCAACGCCACACACGAAGTACAGCGCCTTGCTAGCATCGGGAGATACTGACTCCCAGATGTAAGAGAACTGCTGACCGTTGGGCGAGAACACGCTGGTCTTGCCGTTGCGGGTAATCATCAGCTGGCGGTTCTTGATTGACAGCGTGGGAGCAATGCTTGCTTCCTTAACGCTTGTCATGGCCTGAGCCTTGAACTTGCCGTTCTCAACAACCTTGGCGGTAGCGCCCTGCACTGCCACGCCCTGAAGATTGCGGGTGGGAGCAACGAGGTTCTTTACCTCACCGGTTGCGAGATTTACGCTGTTGAGCGCTTTCTGACGAAGGTGATTAGAGGTGAATGACTCTTCACGATAGACGATGTTGTTGCCGTCCTGTGAAATCTGGACATCATAACCGGCGCCTGCGGCCTCGGTCAATGTCTGGGCTTGATTTGTTGTCAGGTCAAATTTAGTAAGGCCTTTGTTGGATGTAGTCGAGAGCAACAAGTAGTCACCCTTGGGGCTAATACCAACAACCTGTGCCATAGGATTCTCGGGTGTGGCAACCTTCTCTACTGAGGTTACATTAAACACCTGTGCAAATCCACTAAAACCGACGCATAAAGCCATTGCTACGAAAATCTTTTTCATAAGCATCTGTTTTTAGTTAGACAATTGGTTAATAAAAAGTTAATATAAAAGTTTCTCGGTTTATCGTTAATTCTGTGTGTAAAGTTATTTAAAAATTCACACTTACGCAAATTTTAGCGAAAATATTTTCCCCAAAACGACGTCACTCTGTTTTGCAGAGTTTTTTCAGTCGTCCACACTGGATAATATGACATAATTATACATATCTTCAGGTCCCACCAGGCATTTGTTGCTGCAGCGCACTCCCATCACCCACACTACCTCGCCGTCGACTTCGAGCAGCCATGCTGCGCGACGCGACTCGGGAGTCACTTTGCTGTCGGTGAATATATCGCTCACCAACTTGCTGAACCTGGTGCCGAACGGATGCATGCGGTCGCCTCGCCGCCAGTGACGCAGCACGATGCGGTGACCATCAAGGGCACTCACGGGCATTGCTATGCGACTCTTGCCGTCGACCATCGACCGGGCGAACTTCTTGCCGTGGCACAGTGAAGCCCTGACGGGATGTTCCATCGCCAGCAAGCCATTGATATCCACCACGATTTCCTTGTCTTCGACTTGTCTTGTAGGCTCTATAATGATGTAGTCGGGGGTCAGGCTCATGGTGTGTGTCCTGCTGTAGAATCGTTGCCCCTTAGACTTGCCTTTCCTAGCCAGCGCCACCAGTTGCTCACACTTCTCGTGGCTGAAACCGCATTCTCCGGCGGCAATGCTGTGAAGCAGAAGCCCTAACCTTGACACGCCGCACATCATAAACTTGGGCAGCCTGACGCGTATCACATCGCCTTCGCTATAGGCCAAGTCTAGACGATACCCGCCCAGCAGGTCTTGATACAACTCGTCGTGATCGCGCACGTGGTCCATCGTGTCGGCAATGCGTGCCGCGGCACCAGGAAACTGCTCCTCGAGCACAGGCATCACCAGGTTGCGTATGCGGTTGCGTTTATAGTCGTTCTCGAGGTTTGTACTGTCGGTGACAAACGGTTGTCCCAGGTTGACAAGATATTGCTCCACGTCTTGCCTCGACACGCCCAGCAGCGGCCTAACTACCAACCCGTTGCGTGGCCTCATGCCCACCAGTCCGGCTATGCCGCTTCCACGCAGGGAGTTCAGAAAAGACGTCTCCACGTTGTCATCG
>JAZQPG010000025.1:0-12580 GCA_045628365.1 Sodaliphilus sp.
CAGCCTAGACAGCCTAGACAGCCTAGACAGCCTAGAGAGCTTAGAAAAGAAACAACAATGAACTACAAGATCACCTCACCAGCCAGCGTCAACACCACCGTGACGCTCCCCACCAGCAAAAGCCTTGCCACGCGCATGCTCATCATAGGCGCCCTGAGCGAGCGCCAGCACGAACTGCACGTGAGCGACACTTGCGACGACATCGACGTGATGCGCGCGGCACTTGCCAGCGAGTCAAGCGACATCAACGTGGGCGCCGCCGGCACCGCGATGCGCTTTCTCACCGCCTACTTCGCCACACGCGAGGGCCGCACGGTGACCATCGACGGCACCGAGCGCATGCGCCAGCGCCCCATCAGGCATCTTGTAGACGCCCTGCGCCAGCGCGGAGCCTGCATCGACTACTTGATGGCCGAGGGCTATCCCCCGCTGCGCATCACCGGCACCCGCTTCTCCTCCAACCATGTGGTGATTGACGGCAGCCTCAGCTCGCAGTATGTCACAGCATTGCTGCTCACAGCCCCGGTGACAGGCGGATGCACCGTTGAGCTCACCGGCAACATCTCGTCGCGCCCCTACATCGAGATGACCCTGGGCCTGATGCGCCGCTGCGGCATCACCATCGACACCGACGAGTCACTGCGCACCATCACCGTGCACGAGGGCGCATATTCATTACCCCAGGACATAGCCATCGAGGCCGACTGGAGCGCAGCCAGCTACTGGGTAGCCATGCAGGCATTGCTGCCGCAGTCGTGCATCACCCTCAAGGGACTCACCCCCCGCAGCCTGCAGGGTGACAGCGCCATCATGGACATGTGTCCCGCCCTGGGCGTGGAAACACGATGGGAAGACCGGCTCCTGCACCTGTCGCACCGCGACCCAACACCCGGCACGGTAACCCTCGACATGGAGTCGACCCCCGACATCATACCCACCATCGCGGCCACCCTGTGCCTGCAACGCAAGCCCTTCACCATCACCGGCGTCAAGACACTGCGCATCAAGGAGAGCGACCGCGTGGCAGCCATGCAGAACGAGCTTGCCAAGGTGGGATACACGCTGCTCGCCCCTGAGGAGAACAGCATCACCTACGACGGCAACCACAACCCGGTGGACCGCCCCGCCCCCATCGCGACCTACAAGGACCACCGCATCGCCATGGTCATGGCACTCGCCTCGACACGGCACAGCGGAGTCATCATCGAGGACCCCATGGTAGTCGCCAAGTCCTACCCCCTCTACTGGCAGCACCTCCAGGCAGCCGGCTTCATGGTCGAAGGGCTGCAGGACTAGGGCCACACGGCAATGGTTCGTAACACCGTCCCGCGGGCAACTGCCGGGCCAAGACTTTCATTAAACCTTTGAGCCCACGGCAAGTCTTTATATTACGGAGGATTTTGAAAAATGAATTATTTTCCATAACTTTGCAACTGATAAACTATCTTTAATAATTACTAGACTATACAATGAATCTTATGAAAAAATTCAATGTAACAAAAGCCGCTATGGTAGCGATTGCTATCGCAGCGGGCACACTCTGTGCCAGCGCGCAGTTTGGCAATCTGGGTAACAAGATCAAGAACAAGGCCAAACAAGCCGTTGAAAACAAAGTGGAACAGACCGTTGACAACGCAGTGAAAACCGTTGAGAAAGAAGCCACAAAACAGGTGAACCTGGCTGTTGAATACAAGACTCAGCTCAATGCCCCCAACATCGAGGGATGCAACGACGTCAACAAACTCTATGAAGCGTTTGAATACTGGGCAAGCCTCCAGGAGATGGCCAACAAGAAGAAAGACGTGGAGTGGCTGTGCTCGGACAAGGGCGAGCAGATGGGCAAGGTGTTCAACCTTATCGCCAATGACAACGCCAAGGAATCGACCTCTCACTCATGGAGCAACACACAGCAGCGCATGAACGAGGTCTCTAAGGCAACACGCGAGATCCTCTATGCCGGCTACCCCAAGGCTGAGGACTTCAACGGCAACAACAACGCATTCCTCGCCGCTGCACTCAAGTGGTATGTAGAAAAGGCTAAGAAGGGCAAAAAGAACGCTAAGCAGTACTACACCAGCAATGGTGCCGCAACACGCTACCTGGCATTCTGCACCGACCGTTATACCGACGACGAGGCTATCGAGAAGCAGACCAAGGAACTGCGCAAGCTCTATGACCAGATGGACGACGCCTACAAGGCTAAGTACCCCAACGCTAACCCCTACCTGACCTACGACCAGGTTAAGGTTGAGATGAAGGAAGCCGAGGCTAGAGCCGCTAAGGCTAAGGCCGAGAAAGAGGCTAAACGCAAAGCCGAGATCGAGGCTTCGAAGCAGACCCTCAAGCCCGGTGCACTCAACAAGTCGATGAACGCACAGGTGCTCAAGGTGGCTAAGGCTAAGTTCCCCGGTGTCATCAAGGTAGTTGTCGAGAACGACTCATGGACCGTTAAGCGCGAGGGTGGTGTCATCGCACGCCGCACGCTGCTTGCATGGGTTGTCACCAAGGACGAGGAGGGTAACCTCGTGGCTCACGACTATGGCTTTGCACAGGAATACCTGGGCGGCGGCAAGTATGACTCACTGCGCCACTACAGCGTGGGTCTGCGCACAGTTTATGTAAAATAATTGAGAAAACATTTGGTCAATCCAAAAAGTTTACATAATTTTGCACCGATGAAAAGAATTTATAGCACATATTGTTGTTGTTGCACTCGTGTAAATCACTGGTGCAGTGACGTTATGTGATAATTCTTATTAGTAGGAAAGAATAAATTCTTAAATAAATATTCACAATGTCCACCAGTGATGACTGAGGTGGACATTGTTTTTTATAGACGTCGTGAAGAACGTTTTTACCATCAGTTATCACCCGTGGCTTTAAAACAGAAAAATTATGATTTACAAAAGCATTACTGACCTTATCGGTCGCACCCCTTTAGTTGAGATTACAGGTATTGACGGACTCAAGGCCCGCCTGGTTGTCAAGGTTGAATTTTTCAATCCCGGCGGTAGCGTCAAGGACCGCATAGCGCTGGCGATGATCGAAGATGCCGAATCTAAAGGCGTGCTCAAGCCCGGTGCAACTATCATCGAGCCCACCAGCGGCAACACAGGCGTGGGCCTGGCATGGGTGGGAGCAGTTAAAGGATATAAGGTAATCCTCACCATGCCCGACACCATGAGCGTGGAACGCCGCAACCTGCTCAAAGCCTATGGCGCCGAGCTCGAGCTCACCCCTGGCGCACAGGGCATGAAGGGCGCCATCGCCCGTGCCGAGGAACTGCGCGACACTACCCCCGGTGCGGTGATCCTGGGGCAGTTTGTTAACCCCGCCAACCCCGCGGTCCACACCCGCACCACCGGCGAGGAAATCTGGAACGACACTGAGGGACAGGTAGATATCTTCGTGGCTGGCGTGGGAACCGGCGGCACCGTTACCGGCACCGGCCGTGCGCTCAAGGCCCACAACCCCGCCATCAAGGTGGTTGCAGTGGAGCCCTCTACTTCTCCCGTGCTCAGCGGCGGCAACCCCGGTCCCCACAAGATCCAGGGCATAGGAGCAGGTTTCGTACCCGCGATATATGATGCCGACGTGATTGACCAGATCATCCCCATCGCCAGCGAAGACGCCTATGACGCTGCACGCACCCTGTCGCGCAAGAACGGCCTGCTGGTGGGCATCTCGAGCGGAGCAGCGTTCACCGCAGCCCTGCAGCTCGCCCGCCTCGACGAGAACAAGGGCAAGACCATCGTGGCACTCCTGCCCGACACCGGCGAGCGCTACCTCTCGGTCCTGTGATCGACAACGCAAAAATGATAACTACAACGACGACTTAGACAACATGACAACAACAGTTCCTCAGCACAAGGAGTTGAAAAAGATGATTGAGATAGTGCGATCAATCGTTTTTCCCGAGTTTTTCCCTAGCACCGAACCCCTGGACCTGCAGCTGCGCGCTGTGCTCACTTACCAGCTGTCGACCGTTATCGACGACGCCGGGCAAGCTGACGCCATGGCATGCAAGTTCCTGGAGGCGCTGGAAGACATCAAACGCCTGCTGCACACCGATGTGGACGCAGTACTGGTCAACGACCCGGCGGTCGAGAACCGCGCCGAGGTGGTCTATTCCTACCCCGTGGTGAGGGTGATGCTCCACTACCGCGTTGCCCACCAGCTGCTGCTCATGGGAACTCCACTGTTGCCCCGCATGCTCACCGAGATGGCCCACAGCGACACGGGCATCGACATCCACCCCGCCGCAACCATCGGCGACCACTTCTGCATTGACCATGGGACCGGCGTCGTGATTGGCGCCACCACCATCATAGGCAGCAACGTGGTCCTGTACCAGGGCGTAACGCTGGGTGCCAAGAACTTTGCACGCGACCCCGACGGCCGCCCCATCGACAAGCCGCGTCACCCCATCATCGAGGACAACGTCACCATCTACTCCAACACTTCAGTGCTGGGACGCATCACCATAGGCCACGACACCGTGGTGGGCGGTAACATCTGGCTCACCCACGACGTCCCGCCCCACTCACGCATCCTCCAGCACCAATAACCCCTCCCATAGGTAAAGGTGCGATATGTTTTCACGCTGATTTAGCCGATTTGGCAGATTATGATTTGTGGGTAACTACAGCAATAGCACTAAGCTGGTGCTTTATCCCATAAACAAAAAAGGGCGGAGTCCCGCCCTTAATCAAAAAAATCTGTTTAACCTGCTAAATCAGCGTGAACCTTTGTACCTGGCCTTGGCTTGGCAAGGTGGTGGGAGGTTAGTCGTTGACGATGGTGATGCGGCCCTGGGGGGTGGCGTACTCGTCGCCGATGTGGCCCTTGAGGTTCTGGGTCACATACTGGATGAGGCACTCGTTGTAGATGACGATGCTGGGCTTTATCACGTTGTTCTTCTTCAGCTTGCCGCGCAGGCCGCCGCCCGTGATGCAGTAGTCGATGGTAGCGAGGTGATAAGTGCGGTCCAGGTCCACGGGGTCATACTCGCCGGTTGCCTTGTTGAGGACCACGAGATCGGTCACGCGGTTCTCCTTCCTTGATGCGTGCACGGTGAACTTGAGGCCCGACACCTGGGGGAAATCGCCGTCCTCAACGGGAATGAACGAGGTGCAGGTCTCCAGCACGTCGAGCAGCTGACGTCCGGTGATCTCGACAACGCCCACATAGTTGTCATAGGGGAGCAACGCGATCACGTCGCCATAGGTGAGGTCGCCGGCCTTGGCTTCGGTGCGGATGCCGCCGCCGTTGGTGATTGCAAAGTCGGCACCGGTCATTGCACGGTAAGCGTCGGTCACGATATCGCCGGCGTTGGTCTCCTGGCGGCGGACAGCCTGCTTGCCGTTCTCGTCGAGGATGTGCAGGTCATGGTCCAGCTTGCATATCTTGCGGTTAACGAGCACGTCCATCAGGGCCTTGATGCTGTCGGTAGCGTGCTGCACCTTAGCGTTCACCCGTGTACACTTCTCCATGGGCACCAGCTCGGTGCTCAGTTTGCCATCGGGGGTGATGACGAGCTTGCCCACATTGGCAAGCTTAGTGCCGGTCTGGGTCACGATGATGGGCTTGCCGTCCTTGTTGTTGACGATGTCGTGGGGGATAACCGAGTGAGAATGACCGTCGAGCACCACGTCGATGCCGCGGGTGGCTTCAACCAGTCCGTGAGAGTCCACGTTCATCGGGTTCTTGTCCTCGCCCAGGTGGGTGATGAGCACGACATAGTCGGCACCGGCTTTCCTTGCCGCGTCAACCTGTTCCTGCACCATCTGGTACACCTCTTTCTCGGCGAGGTCATAGAGCTGGTTGTCGTCCTTGTCAAAGAAAGAATAGGCCTCGGTCGCCATGGCAGTGGGGGTCACGACACCGACGAAAGCCACCTTCTTGTTGCCCATCTGCTTCATCACGTAAGGCTCATAGATGCGCTTGCCCATCATGTTGCGGAAGTTCACGCAAACCACAGGAGCGTTCACCTGCTCCAGCAGGTCGAGCATCGCGGGAACGCCGTAGTCAAACTCGTGGTTACCCAGCGTGATGGCGTCATAGTCCATTGTCTTCATGATGTCAACGATATACTGGCCATGGGACAGCGCGCCCGTGGTGCCACCCTGCAAAAAGTCGCCGCTCGACACCAGGGCCGCGTAGGCCGTGTCGGCAACAGCGTCGCGCAGGCCGGCCATCTTGGCATAGCCGTCGATGCCGCAATGCACGTCATTATCATATATCACAACGATACTTTTTTGTTTCTCATAGGCTTGGCTAGCAGGCTGTTTTACTGTCTTACAACCTGTCAGCAGCATAGCACTCATCGCCACCAGCGAGAGCAACGGGAAGAAATGTCTCGAATTCATAAACTTTAAAAAAATGTAGTATTGACAATTATATATTCCAGAGCAAAGATACAAATAAAATCAATAACAAGTGCTATAAACCAAATAAAATCACAGTCAAAATGAATT
The DNA here is from genome assembly GCA_045628365.1 of Sodaliphilus sp. Classification (GTDB taxonomy): domain Bacteria; phylum Bacteroidota; class Bacteroidia; order Bacteroidales; family Muribaculaceae; genus Sodaliphilus. The sequence continues at coordinate 6,477 of JAZQPG010000025.1, forward strand.
ACCTGTCGTTATTTTTTACACTATGTGTGACTAAAAATGAGAAAAAGATATTTTTTTAAAAGATATGTTGTAAAAAAGTGCTATATTTGTGGATTGAAACTTTTTTGCTGTTGACAGATGCAAAAGCAATTCATCTCGATAAAATATACTAAATACATAACGTTATGCAGAAATTTCTTACACTTTTATTGACGTGTGCTGTGGCAACCGCGGCACATGCGTTGACGTTCTCATCAACGATGAAAAAAATCTTAGCCTTATTTTGCATGGCTATTGTTGCCATTCAGGCATGGGCCTCGTTGCCAGTGAATTCAAAATTCACAAGTGGCAATCTCGCCTATGTAGTAACAAAAGCGTCAAGTACCGGCGTAAATGCCGAAGTTGAAGTTGAGGGGTTGTCGACATCGGCGGCTTCTATTAGCAGTCTTGAGCTGCTCATACCTAATAGTATAGTCTATGACGGCACTACCTATCTGGTAAAATCAATTAAATCCAGCGCTTTCCAGGGCAAGACCAACATCACCAGTGTCTCTATCGAATATGGTACGGTAGGTATCAGTTCAAAGGCATTCTACGGCTGTACTAACCTCACCAGGGTGAAGCTGCCCAGCTCGCTGATGGCTCTTAACACCGCTGCATTCGGCAATTGCTCAAAATTGAATTCAGTTTATTTTGCATGCCTTGACCCATCCAAATGCACCATTATCAGCAGCAATGCTTTTCCCAGCAACCCCAACATGTCATTGTACATGCCTAAGAATGTCGTGAATCAAAGTGCCTATGAGACAATGAATGCATTCTCAATGTTCAGCACCAAGCAGAAGCAGTCAGGGGCTTATGACTTCGACTCTAACGGTCTCTACCTGGTAGTCACCGGTTCAAGTTCGTCCATGGAATTGACAGGCGATGTTGTGGGTGGTAATGTCAATAAATATACCGACAGAGCACTGCGCATTACAACCCCGAAGAAGACATTCGGCCCGTATTCTGTTGAGATTCAGAAGATCGCCTCTGAGGCATTTAAGGGCGAAACTAATCTTAAAGAAGTTTACCTGAAGGGCTGTAGTTCACTCAAGATAATAGACGAAAGGGCATTTGATGGATGTACAGCCCTCACCAAGGTTACTCTCAATGACGAATTGCAAGAAGTGTGGAGGGCGTTTTCAGAAACAGGTTTAGAAACTCTCCATTTTCCCGCAAACGTAAGGGTGATCGGCGGTTCATTTCTTGCTGGTAGTTCATCATGCAAAAGTATCACTGTCGACAGCCAGAACCGATATTATTCGGCAGAAAAGGGTATTCTCTATAACAAGGATAAAACAGAACTTTGGTATTGTCCCGAAGCCTTGGAGAATGTTGTCCTAACCGAAGATTTCTTCCCGTCAACCCTTCAGAGAGTACTCCAATCTGCGTTCCATGGCAATAAAACCATTCGCAATGTTTATCTTCCCTATGGATTGAAGAAGATAGGCAATGGCGCTTTCCAGTACTCAAAAATAACACTGTGTAAGATTCCCAGTTCGGTTACCGAACTTGGTGACCAGATCTTCATGTTAGCTCCTGATTTCGAACGACTGATAATAAACATAGAAACTCCTCCCACTACAATCTCCGACTATATGTTCCAGGGAACTAAGAAGCACGCCTTGTTAGTGCCCTTTGAGTCGGTGACCAAGTATAAGGAAGCCAACTACTGGAAAGACTTTGCCGACATCTCCTCGGGAGCCTATGACTTGAGCCTTATTCTGGGTGACTATGACAATACTTCCAACAGTAGCAAAGATACCCGTTTCACAGTCCGCAGTACTAAGCCCGAGACCATCAACGGCACAGCCTATGCCGGACGAGTAAGTATGGTGTCCAAAACCCTTGACACTTCAGGCCTTTTCACTGTATCAGACGCTGTTACATACAAAGGTAAGAATTATGCCGTGACCAGTATCGACGGCGATGCTGTGTGGGCAACCAAGGACTTCACCATGAAGCTGGGAGCCAATGTTGACTCGATACGCGACAAGGCATTCAACCTGCAGAACCACCTTACCGACATTGAACTCAATGCCAACCTGAAGTTAATCGGTAATTATGCGTTTGCAGGAACAAGCGTCAAGCAGATGATTCTGCCCTATGGCTTCAGGTATCTCAAGAGCTATGCATTTTCTAACTCTAAAGTGAATCGTCTGCTCGTGCCCAGCAGTCTCGGAAGCATTACTACAGCAGCGATAGGCAACATGAAAGAGGCACAGGAAATCATCCTGAACCTTGCCTGGGCCAGCGGAATCACGTGGATAATGGGTTCTACTCCCACCACTTGCAAGATTTATGTTCCCACAGGCGTGGAGAAGCAATACAGGGCCAATCTCCCGACCTATGGCAATAATGTCATGGCTGGTGCATTTGATTTTACCTATGGCAACATGGCATCCATTATCGTCTCGGGCTACCACATGACAGTGTTAAGCAACAAACCCGTCACCAAGGACGGTGTGACCTACGACGGTACTGCCAAGTATGTATACCACCCCGCCATTGCCACAAAGACCGGATTTGTCCCCGAAAAACAGGAGACCTATGCTTACTACGGCAACAAGAAATATCTGATGACCGAGATTGGCGATAGCTGCTTCTTCTATGCCAGTGGTATCACCAGCGTCGACTTGACTCGCATGAGGTATCTGGAGCGCATCGGCAAAACCGCGTTCTCGTTTAGCGGCATCACCTCGGTGACCATTCCTGCCACAGTGACCGAGATTGGCGAGTATGCTTTCCACTACGCATCAAGCCTCAAGGACATCACATTCATGCACGGTCGCTCATCACAGGTGCCCACCCTGGGAACCAACCTGTATGGCTTCAACGATCCGGCAATGGCTTGTTATGTAAACATTGACCAGTTCCTTACACTCAAGAGTGAGATTAAGAAAACTGGCACTGGCGACGCAAGGGTTTGCCCATGGTTTAGTACAGGTTTTGACACTCAGGTATTAGGCTTCCCCGTTGCTCTCGACTATGAAAAAGCTGGCATCGAGGCCTATGCAATCAGTGGCTATAACACTGCAACCCGCAAGCTCACCACTTCACCCATCAAGCAGGGTGCAATAAATGCGGGTGTACTGTGTGTTAACCTCACTAAGGATAAGATGTACAAGATACCTCGCGCCACAAGCGGTAAGACGGAGGGTTATCTGCGCCCCGCCTCTACAGGTCCTGTCTACATATATGATAAGGGTGGCCTGTACTGGTACCCTGCCGCCAAGCGGTTCGTGAAGCCCACAGCCGACACCATTGTAGACGCATGCCGCAGTTATCTGATGCTCCCCAGCGAAGATGCTGCACTGGCTCCCTGGTCGGTTGATATCCTGAGTACCGACATTTATGGTGACGTGGACAACAACGGTGTGGTTGACATCAGCGACGTGAACATACTCATCGACATCGTCCTGGGCAAGGACAGCGCAAGCAAGTACAATGGCCGTGCCGACGTTGACGGCAATGGCGGCGTAGACATCAGCGACGTGAACAAAGCACTCAACATCGTCCTGGGAAAGTAAAGCAATTCCGCTAGATGTGAACTGACATAATATCTATCCCAACGAAAAGGCATCGGCTAGTTGTAGTCGATGCCTTTTTCGTGTTACTATGTGTCCACGTAGGTGATTGTCCCTAACCTACGTCCGGTTATTGTTTAATGCTATCACGATAGAGTAGATATTCGTCAAGACCGAGTTTGCTTTTCTTGATAATAAAACGGGCTGAATCTTTAGGAACAACTAAATATTTTTCTTCATAATTGAACCACACGCCATAATCTTTCCAGTCTTCAATCGGTGTTGCCTCATAGTGAAATATTCTTCCGTCTTTCTTGAACAAGACAACATATGTCAAGTCAAATGATGATGGAATAGGAGCTTTCACTACTTCTTTCATCGTTTCTTGCCCTATGCCTGGGCCGAACACATATAAAGTGTCCCACTCAAAGTTCAACTCTTTAGCAAGATCCACAACTTGCTGTGCTGAATCCTGTTGCAAGTGGTATTGTTCCTTGACCACGTCTTCAATTTTGTTTCTGCACCCAGTGCAGCAAAGCAACATCATGATATTAAACAAGATAATCTTTTTCATTTCAAATAAATCTTTTTACATGTATATCTGAAAAGATAACGCATTGTCTCCACATTTATTGCCTTTGCTATCCGGTAAAAATATTCAATATATTGATAAACCGTTATAAGCCCAGATTTTATATGCGAACAATAAAATAGGGTTTGGTTTTGATTAGTTCAAGCAACTTAAGGTAACTCTCGACTTGTCCCAAAGGGACAATACCCAGCGCTTCTGCGCTGGATAATAACCCCGTACGTGCGCAAGGAGCGCAGCGACTGGAGAACGTGCGGGGATAAAACAATGGGGCGAAGCCCTTCTGCTCTCCTCGATAGAGGGTTTAAAACACCAACATGAGTCATGGTGCTGGTGATTAAGTCGCGTTCTTTGAACTCCGTTTTCTAATGATTGAAATTCCCCGGACAGCAATAATTTTGAATTAAACAAGGTTGTTTGTAACAATGTTGTTACATTGCTACTTTGTTGTTTTTCAACAGCAAACGAGGCCACCCAGGACTTGTGTCGGGCAGCCTCGTTTATAGTGTGGTTGTTTGTTTTCACTTTACTTCCCAGGTGTCGCCGGTGAGGATGACGTCGCGCAGGCATGAGAAGCTGTGCTTGGCCTGCTACACCAAATGCAGCCGGCAGAGGATCTCGAATGAAATGTACTAGATTGCTCTAATCATTCTGCTCCACGCAGTTCCATCATGAACTCATCGTAGATGTAGGTGTCACTCATTGTTTGAAGTCCATAACGAGGATCAACTAACATTTCATATACATTGCTGTTGTAGAAGAGGTCAAGTGCTCGTTCGCTACTGATGTGCAAACCTTCAGCAATCATGATGATTATTCTGGCAATCTTTCGCCATAGTACGTTATCTCTCATAGCGCTGTTATCTTATATGTTTACAATTTCAGAATTAATGAAGTGCAGGTACTTATCAATAACCTCCTGATTACGGAAACAGATTTGATTGTTAGGTTTCTTGTATTTTAGCTGATCCAGTGCTTGTTCTGCCGTGATGCGTCCGGTTTCATAATCCTCTACGGTATCAATCACTTGGTCGTTAGCCACACCTCCTTCTACAATGTCATAGTTTGTGTTGTCCTTACCCTTACGACATGCAACAACAAACTCCAGCCATTCCATATCATATTCAGGGAAGTTCTTATACACATACCCTGCTCCTATCAACTCATCTTCGTTATATTCAAAAATGCTTACAATGCACTGTGGATTCTTTTTCTTGCGGCTTGCCACAAGGGTGGCCCATTTTTGTGCTTGACTCTTGAGACGTGTAGTATAAAATCCTTTACCGAAGTCAAGGTTCCTTCGTCCGGCAAATGCCAATGGTTGAGCCACTGCTATGTTTGATCCGTGATATAGTTCCATTTTCGTTTTTTTATTCTTCGCTTTCCCAGTTAATGAGTGTCTCTGCGATATCAGCAGCTACATATTCGAGGCTCTGCGTGTGCAGAAGCTCATAGTGATCAATCAGACGGCGGTGAATAAGGTCTTGCTTTTGTAAGCGTTGTTCCATTTCCCGACCACTGATATTAAGCTTCTTGGCTCCGCTTTCAATCGCCATTACTGCAAAATGTATTTTGCGATATGTTTCATCTATTGTCATGTCGTTTCTTCTTATTTGTTTTGCCTTCCAAAATCTTAATCTCATCTAGCATAACCTTTATGCGATTTAAATTTCGCTTTGCCATAGACTTATAATTATGTATGCAAAGATAATAAAATTAATCTAAAACAAGGCAGGCAATCATCAAAATCATAATATTTAGTTCAAAACAATGGTTTTGTTTTTCATTAATTCAAAATTAAACAGCCCTATTATCTTGTTGTGTTTCAAAATCGAGTAGGAGGAAAACGAAGTAGTTTTCTTCCTACTTTCGTTTTCCGACCTCTCACACCACCGTACGTGCCGTTCGGCATACGGCGGTTCCTATTTTGGATTCCATTCGAGATATGAATCCATAAGACACCTATA
>JAZQPG010000026.1:0-8502 GCA_045628365.1 Sodaliphilus sp.
TTACCCTTCGCTAATGAAAATCTACACCAAATTGCATCGCAATTAAAGAACCGCCGTATGCCGAACGGCACGTACGGTGGTGTGAGAGGTCGGAAAACGAAAGTAGGAAGAAAACTACTTCGTTTTCCTCCTACTCGATTATGGGGATGAGGTTCCGATCCGAGGCAGCCTTGACGAACGCATAAGAAGGTTCATGCCTTTCTTGTGCGCTCACGTGAGTGGTAGATCAGTGCAAAAGATTTACCACTATGGCAAAAAACACCTCATTAAGTCAAGCCAAAAAGGCAAAGAAAGACGAGTTTTACACGCAACTCACCGATATAGAAAAAGAGTTGCGTCACTATAAAGACCACTTCCGGGGCAAAACCGTGCTTTGCAATTGCGATGACCCTCGCATTAGCAATTTTTTTCGCTATTTTGCATTAAATTTTGAATACCTCGGACTAAAGCGCCTCATTACCACTTGTTACAAAAGCCAAGACATAGACCTCTTTGCAACCGAAGAGTGCGAAAAAGCAGTTTATCTTATCTATGAAGGCAACAAGAATGGCATTGTTGACCTTGAGGATATTGATGTTAAGCCATTAAAAGGGAATGGAGATTTTCGTTCACAAGAATGTATTGAGTTACTCAAACAAGCCGATATAGTTGTAACGAATCCACCATTCTCTCTATTTCGTGAATATGTGGCACAACTCATTGAATATAACAAGAAATTCTTGATTCTAGCAAGAATGTCATCCCTTCATTACTCTGAAATTTTTCCTTTGATAAAAAGCAATCAGATATGGGGTGGATATGGTTTTAACCTTTCTATGATATATAAATCCATTTATCATAACACAGAAGAAGCTAATCGAAAATATGTTCGCTCAAAAGGGTATGACCCTGATGACAACTATATTAAAGTTCCTGCCGTTTTGTGGTACACGAATTTAGACCACACTAAAAGACATGAAGAACTAATATTATATAAAAAATATTCTCCCGATGAATATCCAAAATATGATAACTTCGATGCAATTGATGTTAACCAAGTTGCGGACATTCCTATGGATTATTATGGCATAATGGGTGTTCCTGATACACTATTAGGGCAATTTAATCCTGAACAATTTGAATTAATTGGAATCGGTTCTGGGAAATTAGGTCAGTCAATTGGGATAACGAAAAATTATCGTGGACGAACAGACCTGTCATATACAATAGATGGAGTATCTAAATGTCCATATAGTAGAATACTAATCCGCAGAAAAAAGAATAACTCATGAATATAGAACTTGCAAAAATTAAAATCAGTGACCTTTTTGATGGGTATAAAGATTCTCAGGAAGAAGGAGTTGTGGCATACGGTGGAAAACTGGACGTACGCCCCAAATACCAACGCGAGTTTGTCTATAAAGACAAACAGCGTGACGCTGTGATAGATACTGTACTAAAAGGCTTTCCACTTAATGTGATGTATTGGGCGAAGAAAGATGATGGCACGTTTGAGGTACTTGATGGTCAACAACGTACCATTAGCATTTGTCAATATCTTAACCACGATTTCTCAGTTAAGTATGATGGTTCTATCAAATATATAGATAATTGGGAACAAGATATACGTCAGAAAATTCTTGACTATGAACTGATGGTATATATTTGCGAAGGTGCTGACACAGAAAAATTAGAATGGTTTAAAACAATAAACATCGCTGGAGAAAAGTTATCGGACCAAGAGTTGCGCAATGCGGTTTATTCAGGTACGTGGCTCACACAAGCAAAACGTTATTTCTCGCGCATTGGTTGCCCTGCGATGAAAGTGGGAGAGAAAGTTGTAAATGCCGAGGTGATACGTCAAGGCCTGTTGGAGAAAGCACTTGCATGGATAGCCCTAACCCAAGACACAACAATTGAAAACTATATGGCAACTCACCAGCATGAGGATGAATGCTCCGAATTATGGTCTCATTACCAAACAGTGATAGAGTGGGTGCAGATGACGTTCACAAAATATCGCAAGGAAATGAAAAGCGTTGATTGGGGTGAGTTGTGGGTTGATTATCACGATGAGCACTATGACACAACTGCCCTTGAAGTAGAAATAGCAACTTTAATGGCCGATGATGATGTGACAAAGAAAGCTGGCGTATATAAATATGTTCTAACTCGAGATGAACGTTGGCTCAGTATCAGGTCATTCAGGGCTGCTGACAAACGCTCGGCTTTTGAACGACAAAAAGGTGAATGCCCCATTTGCCACAAAACATATAAAATAGATGAAATGGAAGCCGACCACATTAAGCCGTGGAGTCAAGGAGGCCACACCACGCCCGACAACTGTCAGTGCTTATGCAAGTCTTGTAATCGGACGAAGGGAAATAAAGCTTAGGTTTTCTTTTGTAGTTGCATTACTTGTTTTATCAGCAAACATATGGGAAGGCCTCTGTGGCTCTGTGGGAGATGAAAAAGTTTTCGTTTTAATGGAGGTTCGCTGGTCGCGGCACGGGCTCTAGTGCCTGTGGCACTGCGGACAGCACAGGAGTGCAGACCCTTCCTCTGCTCACTCCATTGAGCTAGCCTATCGGCTCGGTTCGTAGCGAAGTGGCAAAAAATTAAACTTTTAAACCTTTAAACCTTTAAACCTTTACAAAAAATTCGTATCTTTGCAAAGTATTTCCCTAACCCCTAACAAAGGTTTATGATAACATTCTTCAAAAAAGGAGCTAAAACCGTTTATGCGGTTGAAAGCGATCACACCCTTTCTCCCTCTGAGACAAGTAAGATGGAGTGGCTCTTGCAGGGCACTCTTGTTGAAACCCAGGCTCTGGCTGGCACGTTTGTCGGCCCCCGCCGCGAAATGATAACTCCTTGGAGTACAAATGCCGTTGAGATTACTCAGAACATGAGTGTCAGCGGCATTTCTCGTATAGAGGAGTTTGCTGTAGCCCGCGGCAAGGAGCCCGAGCACGACCGCATGCTGCAGCGCGTGTACCACACGCTGGACGCCGACGTGTTTACCATCACCCACGAGCCCGACCCCATCGTCTACATCGAGAACATCGAGGAATACAATGTGCAGGAAGGCCTCGCCCTCAACCCCGAGGAGATGGAATATCTCAAGGGCCTTGCCAAGAAACTGGGCCGTCCGCTTACTGACAGCGAGGTGTTCGGTTTCTCACAGGTGAACAGCGAGCACTGCCGTCACAAGATCTTCAACGGCACCTTCATCATCGACGGTGAGGAGAAGCCCATGTCGCTGTTCAAGCTCATCAAGAAGACTTCACAGGAAAATCCCAACGGCCTAATCTCGGCCTATAAAGATAATGTGGCATTTGTCGAGGGTCCCGCTATCGAGCAGTTTGCCCCCGCAACAGCCGACGGCCCCGACTTCTTTGAGGTCAAGGACATCCAGAGCGTGATCTCGCTCAAGGCTGAGACCCACAACTTCCCCACCACCGTAGAGCCCTTCAACGGCGCTGCGACAGGTAGCGGCGGCGAGATTCGCGACCGCCTGGGTGGCGGACGCGCCAGCCTTCCCCTGGCAGGTACCGCGGTGTACATGACCTCATATCCCCGCACCGAGGTGGAGCGCAAGTGGGAACTATGCACTATGCCTCCCCGCCCCTGGCTGTACCAGACTCCCGAGCAGATTCTCATCAAGGCCAGCAACGGTGCCAGCGACTTCGGCAACAAGTATGGCCAGCCCCTCATCTGCGGCTCGCTGCTCGCATTTGAGAACAACGAGGACAAGGAGCCGTACGCCTACGACAAGGTTATCATGCTTGCCGGCGGTGTAGGCTTTGCCAACTCACGCGACGCCCTCAAGGGACATCCCGTGGCAGGCGAGAAGGTTGTGCTCATGGGCGGTGACAACTACCGCATCGGTATGGGCGGTGGCGCAGTATCGAGCGTCAACACCGGCCAGTATGACAACTCCATCGAGCTCAACGCCGTGCAGCGTGCTAACCCCGAGATGCAGAAGCGCGTCTCTAACGTGATCCGTGCCCTTGCCGAGGCCGACGAGAACCCCATCGTGTCTATCCACGACCACGGCGCAGGCGGTCACCTCAATGCCCTCTCAGAGCTCGTTGAGGAAACCGGCGGTAAGATTGACATGAGCCAGCTTCCCGTGGGCGACCCCACACTGTCGTCTAAGGAAATCATCGGCAATGAGTCGCAGGAGCGCATGGGTATGGTTGTAGAACAGAAGGACATCGACCACATCGCACGCATCGCCGAGCGCGAGCGCGCCCCGATGTATGTTGTGGGCGAGACCACTGGCGAAGACCGCTACGTCTTTGAACAGAAGGACGGCGTCAAGCCCATTGACCTGGGCATGAACGACATGTTCGGCAGTTCGCCCAAGACCGTTATGGTCGACGAGACTGTTGTTAAGAAACACAAAGCCGTAAAGACCGACAAGAAACTCATCGACCAGTACCTGGAGAACGTGCTGCAGCTTGAGGCTGTGGCCTGCAAGGACTGGCTTACTAATAAGGTAGACCGCTCAGTCACCGGCCGCATCGCGCGCCAGCAATGCCAGGGCGAGGTTCAGCTCCCCCTGAGCGACTGCGGCGTCGTGGCACTCGACTACACCGGTACTGCCGGTATCGCGACCTCAATAGGCCACGCTCCTCAGGCAGCCCTCATCGATCCCGCAGCGGGCTCGGTGCTCTCAATCGTCGAGTCACTCACCAACCTCGTGGGCGCCAACCTCAAGGAAGGCCTCAAGAGCGTATCGCTGAGCGCCAACTGGATGTGGCCCTGCCGCAACAAGGGCGAGGACGCACGCCTCTACAGCGCCGTGAAGGCTTGTAGCGACATGGCTTGCGCACTGGGAATCAACATCCCCACCGGCAAGGACAGTCTGTCAATGACACAGAAATACGGCAAGAAGAAAGTTATCGCTCCGGGCACAGTAATCATCAGCGCAGCCGGCGAGGTGAGCGACGTGAAGAAGACCGTTTCGCCCGTGCTCCAGAACGTGAAGAGCGGCCTGTACTACGTCGACTTCAGCGGTAGCGACCTGCAGCTGGGCGGCTCGGCACTGGCACAGTCACTGGGCCAGGTGGGCGACAAGGCTCCCATGGCAACCGCCGAGGTTGTTAAGGCTGCGTTCAACGCAGTACAAAAGCTCGTTGCCGACGGTCTGCTCCTCGCAGCCCACGACATCTCGGCCGGCGGTCTCATCACTGCACTGCTCGAGATGACGTTTGCCAACGTCAACGGCGGTCTTGACCTGAACCTCGACGCACTGGGCACCGACCTCGTCAAGGTTCTATTTGCCGAGAATCCCGCTCTCGTTATCCAGGTTGCTCCCGGCAAGCAGAGCAAGGTAGAACGCATCCTCGCTGCTGCCGGCGTGAAGTTTGTCTTCATCGGCCAGCCTCACAACGAACGCACCGTTACCGTCAACCACGACGGTGAACAATATATGTTCTTCATCGACCACCTGCGCGACGTGTGGTACAAGTCATCTTATCTGCTCGACCGCGCACAGAGCGGTGGCCGCTGGGCACAGGACCGCTTCGAGAACTACAAGAAGCAGCCTCTGCGCCTGCGTTTGCCCAAGGGCTTCACCGGCCGTGCAGCCGACCTGGGCACCACCGGCAGCCGCCACGAGCGCACAGGCAACAAGGCTGCCATTATCCGCGAGAAAGGCGTGAACGGCGACCGTGAGATGGCTTACTCACTCTACTATGCAGGCTTCGACGTGAAGGACGTGCACATGACCGACCTAATGAGCGGCCGTGAGGCACTTGGCGACGTGAACATGATAGTGTTCTGCGGCGGATTCTCTAACAGCGACGTGCTGGGCAGCGCCAAGGGCTGGGCAAGCGGTTTCGTGTGGAACGAGAACGCCAAGAAGGCACTCGAGCGTTTCTATGCCCGCGAGGACACCCTGAGCCTGGGTATATGCAACGGTTGCCAGGTGATGATTGAACTCAACCTGCTCAACCCCGAGTATGCTTCACAACCCCACATGGACCACAACAACTCGCACAAGTTTGAGAGCGCATTCGTGAACCTGACCATTCCCGAGAATAACTCTGTGATGTTCAAGTCGCTGAGTGGCAGCCGCCTGGGCATCTGGGTGGCTCACGGCGAGGGCAAGTTCAACCTGCCTGAGGGTGCCGACAAGTATAACATCGTGGCACAGTACAGCTACAAGAGTTATCCCGGCAACCCCAACGGTTCGCCCCGCGGCATTGCCGGTATCGCAAGTGCCGACGGCCGTCACCTGGCTATGATGCCCCACCTGGAGCGTGCCATCTTCCCCTGGCAGTGTGCATGGTATCCCCAGAGCCACAAGCAGGACGAAGTGACCCCCTGGATCGAAGCCTTCGTCAACGCCCGCAACTGGATTGCCGCCCGCAAAGGGTAAATGGGTAAAGGTTTAATCGTTTAATGGGTTAACGGAGGAACCTTTAATAAAATAATGAAAATAGGGAGTCAGTCACGGCTCCCTATTTTCTATTGGCCCATCCATTATTATAGGTGTCAAATTATAGGCTAAAAGCCAAAATCTACCACCTTTTACAAATTTACCACCTTTTAAAGTGGGCGTTTTTCTTATCTCTTATCTCTTATCTCTTATCTCTTAACTCGCTTATTTGTAAACTGGAACTTTTAATTTCTGTCAATTTTAAGCCTGTTTTTGCCCATTGGAATCTATTGCTGAGTAGTTGCCATTGTTACGGATTTGTGTTAAATTTGTTAAATTAAAATGTGTTGCCGAAATATTGGATTAATTTTGTATCGAAATTCAACTAATCTAAAAAAACAATTTACTTATGAAGAAATTTTACTCTATCCTTTGCGGTCTGGCACTCGCTTGTGGCATGACTGCCAATGCTTATGATTTAGTCACTTTTGAGGACTTTGACTTGTGCGCCGACGGCCATGCTTTTATACCCCAAGAATATGACATGGTGTATTCTGGTGACTTCTGGTTCTCTTGTTATAGTAATAATGGTTACTGGAACGGCGTTACAGTGTCAAGGGCAACCAGCAACACCTTTGCAGGACTTGACGACCAGTACAACGCAATCACCGGTGGCGGTTGCGATGGCTCAAAGGCTTTCGCGATAGCTTACTACAGCGAGTATGACGCTAACAACAGCGAGCAGTATCCCGAAATGTTGGAATTGTCTGAAGGCGCTCCATTCTATCCCGAGTATGTTTATGTCACTAACACTGCCTACGCAGTAAATTCAATGGAGAACGGTGACGCGTATGCCAAGAAGTTCGACGAGAACGACTACCTCAAGGTCATCTTCAAGGGCATGTATATTGATTGGGATAAGGAGCAAGTAGAATTGGTTGAGACCGGAACTCAGGTAGAGTTCTACCTCGCCAAGGACGGCAAGATCGTCAAGGACTGGCAGAAGGTTGACCTCAGCACGCTTGGAGAGGTTAGTTTAATCCGCATGGTGATGGACTCAAGCGACAAGGGCACATGGGGCATCAACACTCCCACTTACTTCGCATTCGACAACTTCAAGGCAAGCAAGACCCCCGTTGACCCCTCAACAGGCATCAGCGACGTGAAGGTTAGCGGCAGCAAGGCTGTGAAGACCATCGAGAACGGCCAGGTTGTCATCACCAAGGACGGCAAGCGCTACAACGTAGCAGGCCAGATGATCAAGTAATCAAGCATAAGGTTTAAGGTGGGTTCTATTAATTATGTCGAGGCGATTTTGAGATATGTTTTGAGTAGATTTTTGGCATGAAGAGGGAGCGAAGCGGGCTTTGTGACTGGCTGAATGTCAAAAAGATAGCATGACAGGCTCAAAAACGACCGAAATAATTAACAACTATATCCCAGAATTAATAGAACCCACCTTTACACAACCAATGCCTGGATTTTCTAGTGGTTGCTAGAATCTCCAGGCATTTATTATAGCTGTGTACTATACCAATGATTGAAAATATACCGGCAATAGGGGTGAGTTTCTCAGATTTTTTTGCTATATTTGCCGTGTTATGTTATGGTTTTGCTTTGTTCTTTAGCAACACTAATAAAAAAGTGAGAACCATGAAATGGTAAAGCCCTAGGCAACAGATTGTTGCTAAGGATATTATAAAATTCCGTGACAAAGATAATGTGGAATTAAGGTTACTTTATAAATATTACTATGAGGAAATTTTCATTCTTTGCATCTCTGCTCATTGTCTTCGTGGTAGTGGCTCATGCCCTGGACCTTCCCTTGCAGGTGAAGAACCATGCCCTGAGCTTCCAGCCCGTTAAGCAGGGCATGTCGCATGAGGTGAAGTCAGTGCTGAAGGCTGCCGCCAAGGGAGGCAAGAACCTTCCTGCAAACAAAGTCGCTGCTAAGGAGACATTCAGCGGTAACGATTTGCAAACGCCTCCCGGAGGGCTCGAGACCGAGTACTACTCTGTTAAGGGCTACACTGAGATTGCTAACTGGGGCGACGGCGACTACACTCCCCTCGTGGCTATCGACGGCAACACAATGTGGGTGAAGAACCTCGTGTGGTATGCTACCGACGTGT
>JAZQPG010000027.1:0-11575 GCA_045628365.1 Sodaliphilus sp.
CCTGATAAGACCTTGATTGAGCACTTTCCCTTGATGATGAGTGTAATGGGGTTACCATAGTTACCATCGCTAAACACCGGATAGTCCTCGCTGGTGATGTTTATCACCGCATTATCGAGAGTGAAAGTTCCCGTGTTACGGGCACACACTACAGTACCACTCACCACACCATCGGTGAGGGTGTCGGTCTGGATTTGGGTTCCATGAAAAAAATATACTACAGGTTTGGCCTGCGCACTGACGACGCCCGCAATAACTGTCGCGAGCAGTATAAAAAGTGAAAAGAGGTTCTTTTTCATAATCGAAAACAGCAATTATCATATATTTGCCACAAAGATACACAAAAAACGCTAACCCACAAAACCTCCACACCCAATCACCCCCACCACCGTGCAACCCAAAGCGTATGTGTTACTACAAAAACAGCCATCGAAGCAGGAACAGGCCGATGCCTCCGCAGGGAAAACACCGGCTCCTCCTGCGGCCTCGTTCAGAGGGGATGCAGGAGGAGCCGGTTTTGTCGCTTATAAACGCCCTGCTATGCAGAGGGCGGGGTGTGCGGTTACGCTCTCAGGATGATGTCGATGATAGCGTTTGAATCCTGGACGTCTACCACACCGTCGCCGTTAACGTCGGCACGGCCTTCGTATACACTGGGCTGAACAGCGCCAAGCATCACGTCGAGCAAGGCGTTGGCGTCATTGATGTCAACTGTGCCGTCACCGTTCACGTCGCCGGCAGCATAGGGCTTGCCGGGTTCGCCGCTATAGACGATGGTTAAGTCATCTACATACAGGGGAACCGATGTGCTGCCTGAGCCCATATAGATGCGGTAGAGCACTGCCTCGGTGTTTTTGAATTCCACAGGATAGGTGCAAGTCGACTTGCTGTTGGCTGCTACAGTAACGGGTGTTGTGCCTGCGGTGTTCTTGAGTGCAGTCCAGGTCTTACCCATGTCGGTTGAGTAGCTGAAGGTGAGTTTAGCGGCTGAGTTAGATGTGTTCACTGCATCAAAGCTTACCTCGCTCATGTTGTAGTACAGGGGAGTCGCCATGGTCAGGGTACCGGGACGCACCATGCGTGCAGCCTGCTTGCCGTTGCAAACGTCGGCAGCAGTGGGAGCCTCAACGTAGCATGAGGAGAAGTCCCATTTAGCGAATGTACCCTGCACGCCCTGGGCGGACTTGTTGGTGGTGGCGGGCATGTTTTCAAAGTCCTCAACGAGCTTGGTGATGTCACTAGCGTTCATGATGTCAAACTCTATCACACCGCTCTTCTCAGCAATATTGTAGAAGCCCAGCGGAAGGGTGGTGCCGTTCCATGTCTTGAGGGCGGGGGTTGTCATTGCGTGGAACTGGGTCTTGCCGGTTGATCCGGGGAACGGATCGCTTGCCGCTGCACCGCTCTTAGAGTTGCCGGCGCGCACCATCTCGTAGTAGTTGTGCGAGGGGTTGCAGTTCACCGTGTTGCCTGTCCACACTGTTGTGCTGGAAGAGTCGACGCGGCACACCACCATGCCATGGCCGGGAAGATATGAGTCCCAACGGGTCTTCTGGCGGTTATCGATGATGAAGTACTCGTTCTTGAAGGGCGAGCGCAGGATGTAACCCTCGTTGTTGGCAACCGACCTGAGTGTATAATGGCCGGGGGCGGTGATTACGGTGGGATGGGCAAATCCCAGGGCATAGCGCTCAAAGATGGTGTATCCCACCGGGGTGCGGCCACAGTTGAAACTGCCGCCGCCTGCCATGATGTCCCATTCGCCGGGATGGTGGCTCTCGCCGCCGGTCTCGTAGTTGGTGTCATAGAGGTCGGGGAAGCCCATCACATGGGTGAACTCGTGGCACATGGTGCCGATGCCTTCGATTGCAATTGTCGACGGCTCTGACGACCATCCGTAGAGCTCGGTAGAGCAAGCATATATGCCCACGCGCTTGCCGTCGTAGGTTGTAGACGAGTACAGTGACGACTTGTGGGGCCACAGCAGGCGGCTGTCGTTGCCGGCAAAGCTTGACGACATGCCTGCTACCTGGAAGAATACCATGTCGATATAGCCGTCGTTGTCGGCATCATAGCGGGTAAAGTCGCAGCCGGCGGTATTGGCAGCGGTGAGTGCTGCCCTGAAGATTGCCGACGCATTGCTGGTGCCGTTGAACGAAGTGCTTGAGTAACTAACTGTTACCGGGCCTATAATGTCAAACTCGGGGTCAAAGTTACCGTTGCTGTTCTCACTGTAGTAGTCGCGCATCGAGCCGGTGCATGACACCCACTTGCCGCTGTCGTCGGTATAGCCAGTGAAACCCTTAGTATTCACCATGTTGTTATAGAAGGCCTTGCTTCCCTGCATCGAGAACTTCACGTCGGTGAGGTTGATGAGGATGATGAGGCCGCGGAATTTCTTGTAGTCAAGGGCCTGGGTGCCGGGAGCCTTGGCCCGGGCATCACGCTTAACGCGCTGTGCCTCGCCCTGGGCATGCGCCTCACGGTCAGTGAGATACTTTGACGTCTGGGCCAGGAATGCCTTCTCGGCGGCGGTGCGGCTTGCCTCGTCGTGGGCCTTCACGCCGCTAGCCACGAGCGACTGGTCACTGCGCATGGCATACTCATACACGCCGGCAGCGTTCTTAACCACGGTGTAGCCGTCAAGGGTAGTGTTGAAGTGATAGAACTCATCACCTATAAGGTTGATAGTTAACTTAGAACCGTCGGGCTGCGCAACAGTTGACGAGCCTCGGTGAGCCGGGATAGCCATTGCACTGACGGCAACGAGCATAGCGGCAAGTAATGTTGCAAATTTTCTCATATCGTCGATAGGATTATAAGTTATCTGGTTTATAATTAGTTTTCAAAGGTATAGAAAAATTGCCAAACACACAAATTATCAGCATATTTTTAGCCAAATTCACTTATTTAACGGCAACGAGAAGGAATTCTCGCATCAGTTCCAGGTACCACGGCGAGCGGCTGCCGTCCTCGTTGAGCATGGTGCAATCGTGCTCGCGGGCAGCACCGGTGGTCGACTTCTTCATCACCAGCACGAAGCGCTTGGCAGCGGCCTGCGGCAGCGTCTTGATGCGGTACAGGTCCTCCATGCTGAATCCGGCTAACTGGCACTCGCCCTTAAACTTACGTAGCACCTCGCCGGGGATGCACACCGAGAAAAGCCCGCCGGGAGCCAACAACTCATAGGCTCCGGCTGCCAGCACGTCAAAGGGGAGGCTCGACGAGTGGCGGGCACGCGTGCGGCTGTCGTCGGGACACTCAAGGCTGAGGTCGAAATAAGGGGGATTGCACACCACGGCGTCATAGCTCCCAGCCAATCCCTGGACACGCGCCATGGGCAAGTAGTCCTGGAACGACACGTGGTGCAGCTGCAGGCGGTCGCTCCACGGCGATGCGGCAAAGTTGGCCTGAGCATCGATGACAGCGTTGTCATCAATCTCGACGGCAGTAATGCTAGCCGCAGGATAGCGCTGTGCAAGCATGAGCGAAATCACGCCGGTGCCGGTGCCCACATCAAGGATGCGGTCACCGCCTGCCGACAGCGTACCCAGCAGGTCGCTGTCGGTTCCCACTTTCATTGCAGCATGCCGCTGCTGCACAGAGAATTGCTGATATCTAAAAACATCTTTACGACCCATGTTTTTTCTATAAAATTTAAAAGATACACGCCCCGCCACCCCCACCAGGACCTACCATAAACTCCGGAACCGCCGGGAGTGCCGCCCACTGAAAATCTCGGGAGCCTCGGAAATGCCGGAAATGCCGGAAATGCCGGGAGTGCCGGAAACCCCGGGAGTGCCGGGATGTTTCCGGGCGCGGAGCGCCCTCAAGAAACCTATACGACAAAGAGCGTTAAGCCATTGATTGCTTAACGCTCGGGTAGCCCATAGCAGAATCGAACTGCTCTTTCAAGAATGAAAATCTTGCGTCCTAGCCGATAGACGAATGGGCCATCATCAGCCACGCACTCTTGTTGCCAAGGGTCACGCGCCGTGTTTTCGCTTTTAACAGCGTGATCAGCCCAGCTTGTTAACGAGGAGAGCCAGCTTTGACTTCAGGTTAGCAGCCTTGTTCTTAGAGATGTTGTTCTTGCGAGCCAGCTTGTCGAGCATAGAAGAAACCTTCTTGAGTTGCTCAGCAGCAGCTGCCTTGTCGGTCATCTTGCGCAGGTCGCGAACGGCGTTGCGCATAGTCTTAGCATAGTAACGGTTACGAAGTTTGCGTGCCTCTGATTGGCGGATACGCTTGATTGCTGATTTATGGTTTGCCATAATGTTTTTAAAATTCTATTTTAATCGTTGTTGTTTTTAAATTGGTAGCCCATAGCAGAATCGAACTGCTCTTTCAAGAATGAAAATCTTGCGTCCTAGCCGATAGACGAATGGGCCTCCTCGCACCTACTCGCGCAAAATGCGACTGCAAAGATAGAAATGATTTTTCAATTGGCAAAATTTCACACCAATAAAACACGATTTTTTGCGATTTTTTAGGGTTTTTGCCTCAAAAAACACAAAAAAATAGTAACTTAGCGGTGAAAAACGGAGTTCCCCTGGAGGGAAACACGACCATGTATGACAAACTGAATGGCATAGTGCTGAACACGGTCAAGTACAGCGACCGCACGAGCATCGTGCACGTCTACACCGACGGGCGCGGGCTGATGTCGTTTGCCGTGCCACAGGGTCACACCCGCGGCGCCCGCATGCGCAACGCCATGCTCATGCCGCTGTCGCTGGTGGAGTTCCAGGCGAGCATAGTCCCGGGCAAGGAGCTGTGCACGATGCGCGACCTGCGGCGCACGGTGCCGCTGGTGAGCGTGTACTGTGACCCGGTTAAGAACGCCATAGCGCTGTTCATGAGCGAGGTGCTGTCGCATGTCATCGTGGAGCACGAGCGCAACACGGCGCTCTACAACTACATCTACCACAGCGTGCAGGTGCTCGAGGCGGCAACAGCCGGCGTGGCCAACATGCACATATGCTTCCTGTTCCACCTGGGGGCGTTGCTGGGCATCGAGCCCGACCTGGGATCTTATCACGACGGCTACTGGTTCAACATGGCCGAGGGCACATTCTCGGGCACAGGCGGCGGACTGCGGTCGCTACCTCCCGACCAGGCGCGCGTCATCGTGCTCCTGTCACGCATGCGCTATGACAACATGCACCTGTTCCGCTTCAACCGCGAGCAGCGCGGCGAGGTGCTCGACATCATCCTCGACTACTTCAAGATGCACAACAGCACCCTGGGCAGCCTGCGCTCCCCCGCCATCCTCAAGCAGCTGTTCACATGACCCCCGGCCGGGGCCATTTAGACCCGCCAGCGCCCCCTCCTTTCACATTATTAATAAAAAAAAGAGGCCAAACGGCAAATAATTGCCTAACTTTTCGTACCTTTGTTGCCCAAGCATATATATATGAAGGCAGATTTAAGCACAAAGATTCAGCTTGACCAGGTGTCAAAGCGTTATTATAAGCCTGAGAGCGAACTCGAACTCGCGTCGCTCACACGCTTCGAGAAAGTATATACCAAGGTCGTGGAGACCCGCAACGAGGGAGCGCTCGACGCTGCCCTTGACATAGCCGAGACCATCGAGCGATGTGTCAGGGAGAAAGGCCGCTGCGTGATAGGCCTGGGCGCCGGCAAGTGTGTGCTCGACGTCTATGACCAGCTTGTCAAACTCTACTTTGCCGACAAGCTCAGCTTTGCCGGAGTGGTGGCGTTCAACATCAGTGAGCTCGACATGGGTGTTGTCACCGACGACGAGCAGCGCAGCACGTTCAACCGCCTGAAGAAGCGCCTGTTCAACAAGGTCGACATCGACCCCAACAACATCCACACATTCAGCAACGAGGCAACACAGGAGAACGTGCACAGGCTGTGCCGCAGCTATGAGGCCGAGATTGCCGACATGGGCGGTTTTGACCTGGTGGTGTGCGAGCTCACCAAGAGCGGCTCGATGGCTCTCAACGAGCCGGGGTCAACCCTCAACTCGTCGTGCCGCCTGATGCTGCTGGGCAACAAGTCCAGGGCCCACCTGGCCGAGGCGTTCCAGTGTGACAACGCGCCCCAGACGGCAGTCACCCTGGGCATCAGCAACCTGATGAGCGCCCGCCACATCATCGCCGTGGCATGGGGCGAAGGCAGCGCCACCCCGCTGTTCAACGTGGTGGAGGGCCGCATGGGCGAGCAAGTGCCCGCTTCCTACCTGCAGATGCACCACAGCGCCAAGCTGGTCGCCGACCTCGAGGCCGCAGCCCAGCTCACACGCATCAGCTTCCCGTGGAAGGTGACCTCATGTGAGTGGACCGACTACCTCACCCGCCGCGCCATCGTGTGGCTGTGCCGACAGACGGGCAAACCCATCCTCAAACTCACCAACAAGGACTATAACGACAACGGCCTGAGCGAGCTCGTAGCCCTCTATGGCAGCGCTTATACCGTTAATATCAAGATATTCAACGACGTGCAGCACACCATCACCGGATGGCCCGGTGGCAAGCCCAATGCCGACGACTCGTCGCGCCCCGAGCGTGCCACGCCCTATCCCAAGCGTGTGCTCGTGTTCAGCCCCCACCCCGACGACGCCGTGGTGTCGATGGGCGGAACCCTGCGCCGACTCGTGGAGCAAGGACATGACGTGCACGTGGTGTTCCAGACCAGCGGTGACGTGGCCGTTGACGACGAGGACGCTCTGCGCGGACTCATGGTCAACGAGAAGATGGCCCACCACTGCGGATACTTCAAGGATGACATCAGCCGCCTGATGGACAACCTCATCAACTCCATACGCAACAAGAAGAACGGCGAGCCCGACAACGAGGACGTGCGCTTCTTCAAGGGACAGATCTTCACCAGCGAGGGCATCATGGCATGCCAGCACATGGGCATCAAGGACGACCACATACACGAGGTGCAGATGCCGTTCTACACCAGCGAGCCCTGGGGACGCGGCAAGCTCTCGGCGGCCGACGTGGCGACCATGCGCGACCTGATAGAGAAAGTGCAACCGCATCAGATTTTCATCGACGATGACCTGACCGACCCCTTCGGCACACACGTGCTGGCCACCAACGCCGTGCTCATGGCTCTCGACGAGCTCAAGCACGAAGAGTTCATGCAGCAGTGCCGCACATGGCTCTTCCGCGGACAGTGGGGACAGTGGGAGGTCGACCGCGTCGAGATGGCGGTGCCCGTGAGTCCCGAGGAGTTTGCCTACAAGACTGACGGCATCCTCAAGTTCCAGTCCCAGCTCCACGGCTCGCCACTGCACGACAGCGGCGACGAGCGCCTGAGCTGGCAAGTGGCGCTGGACCGCAACCGCAGCCTTGCCGAGCACTACCAGCAGCTGGGCCTGGCATCCTACGAGGCCATCGAGGCATTCGTGCAGTACCACCCGCAGGACTAAACGACCGACAAGAAACAATAACTACTGTTCTAGATGCCCTGGTCCACACATCAGCCCGGGCGTCTAGAGTCTTTATACAACCAACAAAACAAAGAGCAAGAAATGATTTATACCGAGACCCATAAAGACGGCCGCACCCTCGTGAGAGGCCACATCGTCGACGTGGTGGCCCGACGCATCTATGACGGCGAGATGACCATCACCGACGGCAAGATCACCAAAATCGACAACCTTGACAACATCCCTGCCGAGGCACCTTACTATATCCCGGGATTCATCGACGGACACGTGCACGTGGAGAGCTCGATGATGATGCCCGTGGAGTTTGCCCGCATCGCGTCGCAGCACGGCACCGTGGGTGCCATATGCGACCCCCACGAGATAGCCAATGCCATCGGCGTTGACGGCGTGGAGCTGATGCTCCACTCGGCCAAGCAGTCCAGGTTCCACTTTGCCTTCGGATGCCCGTCGTGTGTTCCCGCCTGCGGCCCCGATATCGAGACCAGCGGCAAGAAACTCGACAGCAAGGCAGTGAAGCGCCTCGTGGAGCGCGACGACATCTGGTTCCTGGGCGAGATGATGAACTTCCCCGGCGTCATCAACCGCGACCCCGAGGTGATGGCCAAGATTGAAGCCACGCTGGCTGCCGGCAAGCCTGTGGACGGCCATGCTCCCGGCCTGCTGGGCGAGCAGCGCCGCCGCTATGCATCGGCAGGCATCACCACCGACCACGAGTGCACCACCCTGACCGAGGGCCGTGACGCCGTGGCTGCGGGCATGATTGTCCAGATACGCGAGGGATCGGCCGCCAAGGACTATGCCGCCCTGGCACCGCTCATCAGGGAAGCGCCCGGACAGGTGATGCTGTGTACCGACGACAGCCACCCCACCGACCTCGTGCGCGGACACATCAACCTGATCGTGCGCCGCGCCCTGCAAGACGGCTATGACCTGTGGGACGTGCTGCAGGCCGCCTGCGTGACCCCGGTGAAGCACTACCACCTGCCCGTGGGACTGCTCCAGGAAGGCGACAGCGCCGACTTCGTGTCGATCGACAACATCACCCCCAACTTCCGCGTCCTGAAGACCTTCATCTGCGGTGAGAAGGTGTACTCGTCGACCGGACTGAGCGCCGCCATCGCACAGCTCGAGCGCTCCATCGCGTCGCAAAAGGAACTGCGCGTGAGCAGTGAATTCAACATCTTCAACGCCAGCCCCATCACCGAGCAGCAGATCGCAACCGCTCCCGGACTCAACGACGTGCACGTGATTGTGGCAAGCGACGGCTCGCTGCTCACCGGACACGAGAAACGTCCCCTCACCAAGGATATCCAGAAGATTGTGGTGCTCAACCGCTACACACCCGGCGCACAGCCCCAGGTGGGATACATCAAGGGATTCGGCCTCAAATGCGGTGCCTTTGCCCAGAGCATAGCCCACGACTGCCACAACATCGTGGCCGTGGGAACAAGCGACGAACTCATCGTCCAGGTGGTGAACCGCGTCATCAAGATGAGAGGCGGCGTGGCGGCTACCGACGGCGTGGAGATCTCCGAGCTGCCGCTGCCCGTTGCCGGACTCATCTCGGCCATCAACGGCCATGAGCTGGCATTCCGCAGCATGCTGCTCGAGGAGACAGTGAAACGCGCGGGCTGCAAACTGCGCTCGCCGTTCATCACGCTCGCCTTCATGGCGCTTCCCGTGATTCCCAAGCTCAAGCTCACCGACAAGGGACTGCTCGACACCACCACCTTCACCTTCATCGACAACGAGTAACACCACGTCGGCCGCAGGCGACAGCACCAATACACGGCAAGGCCGCTACCCGTCAGTGGGCAGCGGCCTTGCTGTATCATTAATCTACCTGATGGTTCTTGGTTATTCCTTGACAGGGTCAAAGGTGACGCCGCAACCCAGTTTAGAGAACATCTTGCGGTCGACCTCGCTAAGCATCACGGTGGTGTGTACCTGGCAGCCGTCGAGCTGAGGCAGGCAGTCAAGAGCCTTGCGGCAGTTCTCGTCGTGCTCGCTCACCACAGCCAGGGCGATGAGCACCTCGTCGCTGTGGAGGCGTGGGTTGTTGCCGTGCAGGAACGACGTCTTGAGTCGCATGATGGGCTCGATCATCTCCTGCGGAATGAGCTTGACATCGTGGTCAAGACCAGCCAGGTGCTTGATGGCGTTGAGCACGAGAGCCGCGCTGGGACCCATCAGGTCGCTGGTGCCGCTGGTGATGATGGTGCCGTCCTCAAGTTCGATAGCAGCACAGGGCATACCCTCGAGTTCGAGGCGCTCCTTGGCAGCCACGGTACAGTTGCGGTACACGGTGGTGAGCTTCATCTGGCGCATGAGCAGCGCAATCTTCTTCACCTCGTGGTCATCCTGCTTGCCCTCGGCAAGGTTGCGCAGGGCGGCATAGTAGCGGCGTATAATTTCCTGCTTACTGGCCTCGCAGCACACCGCATCATCGCTGATGCAGTTGCCGGCCATGTTCACACCCATGTCGGTGGGCGACTTGTAAGGGCTCTCGCCGTAGATACCCTCGAATATCGCGTTGAGCACCGGGAAAATCTCGATGTCGCGGTTATAGTTCACCGTGGTCTTGCCATAGGCCTCGAGATGGAACGGGTCGATCATGTTCATGTCATTGAGGTCGGCAGTGGCAGCCTCATAGGCCACGTTGACGGGATGCTTGAGAGGAATGTTCCAGATGGGGAAAGTCTCAAACTTGGCATATCCCGCCTTGACACCGCGCTTGTTCTCATTGTAGAGCTGCGACAGGCACACGGCCATCTTGCCGCTGCCTGGGCCAGGAGCGGTGATGACAACGAGCGGACGGGTAGTCTCCACATAGTCATTCTTACCAAAGCCCTCGTCGCTGTCGATGAGGTCCACGTTGTGGGGATAGCCCTCGATGAGGTAGTGGTAATAGACATTGATGCCGCCCATGCGCTCCAGACGCTCACGATAGGCAATGGCGCTCGCCTGGCCGTTGAAGTGGGTAATAACCACCGAGCTCACGTAGAGTCCGCGCTTGATGAACTCCTCGCGCAGGCGCAGCACGTCCTTGTCATAGGTGATACCCAGGTCACCGCGCACCTTGTTGCGGTCAATGTCCTCGGCACTGATCACCATCACGATCTCGGCATCGTCCTTGAGCTGCATGAGCATGCGCAGCTTGCTGTCGGGCTGAAAGCCGGGTAATACACGACTGGCGTGGTGGTCGTCAAACAACTTGCCACCAAACTCCAGGTACAGTTTGTCGCCAAACTGTGCGATACGTTCCTTAATGTGCTCTGATTGAATCTTGAGATACTTGTCGTTGTCAAATCCGTATTTCATCATAGAAAACCATTTAGGTGGGTTCTATTAATTATGTCGAGTCGATTTTGAGAGTTGTTTTGAGTAGATTTTTGGCATGAAGAGGGAGCGAAGCGGGCTTCGTGACCGACTGAATGTCAAAAAGATGCCAAGACAGGCTCAAAAGCGGCCGAAATAAACAATTTACTTTTTTCAGAATTAATAGAATACACCTTATATCAATACGGGATACAAAGTTACTCATAATTTGACACATTAGGAAATGAAATGAAAAAAAATTCAAAAAAAAATGTCACCCCACCCACCGCATGATTGCAGCGAGGCAGCAGCGCTAACGCCCCCCAAGAAAAAATGCCCTAA
The DNA here is from genome assembly GCA_045628365.1 of Sodaliphilus sp. Classification (GTDB taxonomy): domain Bacteria; phylum Bacteroidota; class Bacteroidia; order Bacteroidales; family Muribaculaceae; genus Sodaliphilus. The sequence continues at coordinate 11,090 of JAZQPG010000027.1, forward strand.
TAGGGACAGTCCTAGGCTGTCAAGTTTGTTGAATAAATCCTGCACTGATTCGTGCTGTTTCTTTTTGGGAGCAGGATGTAACGATGAGTGTTGAGTTTTTTGCATGTTATTGTGTATTCTATTAGATATATATTTGTATATATCATTGGTTTTTAGTATCTTTGTATATTATAATAATGTAATATATAATCATATAAAGATATGAAGAAATCTGAAGAGGAGGATATAATCAGGTCCCTTGAAGCGGCACTTAAAACGGAACAGAAAAAGGTGGCCGTGCTGGAGGCCAAACTCGGCAGACTCAAAGAGAAGCACGAGGAAGGCAAGGCGGAGATAAAGAAACTCAAACGGCGCAAACGGGTGGCCAGGGGGAGACGACCCGCTTTTAAAAAAAAGATCGCGCCTGCCAAAGCGCGGCTGTCAGACCTGCCGGAACAGCAAAGGGAATTGCTCGAAATGCTGTTCCCCGGTATCATTTCGACGAAC
>JAZQPG010000028.1:0-29446 GCA_045628365.1 Sodaliphilus sp.
TTTGCTGCCATTGACATCAATGGTCCAGGCGAGTTCCTTACCTGCTTCATCACGACCTTGGGCGATGGGCATATACTGCCAGTCCCAACGGCGTTTGAAGGCGCTGTCGATGGGGAACAGACTCTGGTCGCTCGTGTTCATTGTTGCCCAAATATATAGATTGTTCGGCAGCAACAAGATGTCACCTTCAAGGACTTCCTTAACTACATCACGGCCTTTGTAATAGCCGTTGATGGTTTTCTCGTCTTTGATTTCAAGACCTGCAAGGGCTTTCTTCAGTTGCTTCTTCATGTCCTTATCCGCATTGATGGGATAGTCCGAGAATCCCCATTCATTGCGGTCGAGCAACTGGAACAGGTCACCGAAGATTTGAGCGCAGTTACCGCGGTTGATTTCTTCGATAACAAGGAACTGCTTCTTGGGGTCTGCCTCATTTTCGGCATAAAACTTCCATGCTTTAACGTATGCCTGCAGGAACGCCTGGTCAACAAACTCATAAACGATGCGGTCTTCTTTAATAACAACGCCTTCCTCATCTTTTACGGGATGTCCCGACATATCTCGTAATGTAATCTGCTTTGTGGTCGGTTTATAAGCACCCACGAAAGTAGAATAATCGCTGTCGGGGTGGAAGGTAGTGCGAATAACGCTCTCGCCCTCGGTCTGCTCATTGATAGAATGAGATTTGCCAGTACCAGGACCACCATAATAAATCTGCTGAATGGAAGAATTTAGATTTCTATTTTGTTCTCTGGAAGCAATTGGAGTATTAATTAGCAGTTCAACGGCTTTAAGAAATTTAATATAAGTGGAAATTGCATTATTATACTGACCATTACCTAATTTCTTGAATGTCATTCCAGGTTCTGTTGGCAATTCGTCGAGATCAAGCAATTCATTTTGTAATCCTTCCACAAATGAAGAACTATCATATTCGATCAAATTGCTATATTCAGGATGTAAGGCTTTTATGATTTTATCAATACGACTAAACTGTGAATAATTCTGATAACTACCAGAAGACGTAGTACATCGTTTTATAAATTCCTGATATAGGTATAATCGTTCTACTCTATCCATATTATGATTATAAAGAGATTATCTAAAGACGAAAATAAATTTGAAAATCTATATTATTAACCTATGCCACCCAGATATACAAAGTATATCTAGGCATATAACGCAAAGTTACGAAAAAATGCGAAAGTATTGAAATTGTAGCATGTTTTTTATCAATTTTTTCTTTTGCAAGGCTTGCAAATGAATCATGTATGCCAATAGCTGGTTAAGGTTTGGTATTTGTTGAATTATACTATTTTAAAGGATTTCACGGGTATATAAACAAAAAACGCTGATGACATTGTCACCAGCGCTTTTGTGTCCAAGATGAGACTCGAACTCACACGCCCAAACGGGCACTACCCCCTCAAAGTAGCGCGTCTACCAATTCCGCCACCTGGACAATCTGGGATTTAGAGCGAAAAACGGGACTCGGACCCGCGACCTCGACCTTGGCAAGGTCGCGCTCTACCAACTGAGCTATTTTCGCATTTAGAGCGAAAGACGGGACTCGGACCCGCGACCTCGACCTTGGCAAGGTCGCGCTCTACCAACTGAGCTACTTTCGCGTTTTATCACTTTCGTGATGCCATTTGAATTTTCAAAGATCTTGAGCGAAAAACGGGACTCGGACCCGCGACCTCGACCTTGGCAAGGTCGCGCTCTACCAACTGAGCTATTTTCGCGTTTTGCAATCTCAATAGGTTTGTTTCCCGATTGCGAGTGCAAAGGTAGTAACTTTTTTTGAACTGACAAAATATTTAGCAAAAAAAATGCGATTTTTGTTCGTTTTTTTTATTTTGCCAGTATTTTATTTTTACCGTTTGATGAGTTCAAAGAACTCGTTTCGAAGTGCAACATCCTTAAAGTCACCGGTGTAGTGCATTGTAACAGTCGTTGAGTCTTGTTTTTCCACTCCACGCATCTTCATGCAAAGATGTTCGGCTTCACAAACGACTATCACACCTCTTGAAGCGAGTGACTGAGTGAGCTCGTTGCAAATTTCCTGGGTGAGTCGTTCTTGGACCTGGAGGCGACGAGAATAAACGTCAACCAAACGAGCGAGTTTGCTAAGTCCTACGATCTCCCCGTTAGGGATATAACCCACCGAGACCTTTCCAAAGAACGGAAGGATGTGATGCTCGCACAGCGAATAAAACTCGATATCCTTAACGATAACGATTTGTGAACCGGGATGCTGAAAAATCGCAGAACGAACGATTGCCGAAGCATCTTGACGGTAGCCACGTGTGTTCTCAAGCATAGCCTTTGCTGCTCTCATGGGTGTCTTGACGAGTCCTTCGCGAGTGGGGTCCTCGCCAAGGAGTTCGATAATCGCCTTGAGGTGCACGGCAATGCCTTCTAGTTGTTCCTTGCTATATGTAGTGTTGTTGTCAGCCATTATTTGCGCCACAGGTTTATAGTGTCTTTAACGATAACCATTTCTTTAGCGAACTGCGGAAAAGTGTTTTTGAGCCTGTTGAGTGCTGCCTGTGCGTCTTCCTGGTCGAGGAAGTCACCGAGGCGGAGTCTCCAGGCAGGGACATTATAAGTGAGGTAGGCACGGTACTGCGGGAACTTGAGCGCCATCTGCTTGGCTCTGACTTGTGCACCAGCCTTGCCGTTAGCCGAACTCTCGTTGTACACCTGAATGCGGAATCCTACTTTCGTTCCGGCTTTCTTCTGCTGTGAGGTGTTCACGTTAGGCATGTTTGACTTTTTCTTTTTCTCGGCAGGTGCAGCTGCGGCGCCAGAATTCCTTGCCGCCGCCCCAGACGATTGACCCGCCGATGCGGGTGCCGAACTAGAGGGTGCGTTATTGCTGCGCTTTGTAAGGCCTGAGGGCACTGTGACGTTGACGTTACCATCCTGAGCGGAAGCGCAGAATGCGATACACGCAACAACGAGCAGTGTGATAACTTTTCCAATCAATGATTTATTCATAATCAAAAGTTTCTAAAGCAATTTTCAATTTGCAAAGTTAATACTATTTTTTTTAAAACAGGCTATATTTTCAATAATGTTTTGATTTCAGAACTATTTTGCCATATTTTTGGTCTTAAACTTCAACGATAAGACCGTCATGAGCCAACTTTACGCCTGGTGTCAGCTGCGAGTTCTGTGTCTCATGTAACCCAATGTCATGGCACATGTGAGTGAAGTAGACCCGTGGAGCGTTTACCTGTTTAACGACCTCCATTGCTTCGTTCACACTCATATGGGTGTTGTGCCAGTCATGTCGCAACGCGTTCACGACCAAGACCTCTACGCCCTCGAGAAGGTCTATTGTAGACTGCGGGATAGTCTTTGCGTCAGTGATATAGGCCAGGTTGCCTATTCTGTATCCTACTATGGGCAGTTTGCCGTGCATCACTGGTAACGGTGTCACGCAGATGCCATTGACTTCGAACGGGGTATCCCCTATCTCGTGCAATCTAAGCGTTGGCGACCCCGGATAGGGATGCTCTGAAAAACAATATGGCATGTGCTGCTTCAGGTCTCTTATCACTTCGGGCCTTGCATATACCGGGAATGCTCCGCCGGCACAGTAAACCCTAAGGTCGTCCATTCCGCCCACGTGGTCATAGTGGATGTGTGTCACGAGCAGAGCGTCCAGTTTGATGGATGACGCACGGAGCATCTGGGTGCGGAAGTCAGGACCGCAGTCAATGAGTAGGCTTGTGTCGCCATAGCGCACAATGGCCGATGCCCTGAGTCTATTGTCAAACGTGCTGGCCGAGCGGCACACGTCACATTGGCACCCTATGACAGGTACTCCACAGGATGTGCCTGTCCCTAGGAATTCTATGCTTAATCGCTTGTTGGTCATCATTTAATTGTTTATCTATAATCTCTCAAAAGTCCGTCGACGAATTGAAGGAATCCGCCTCCGTCGTAGTACCAGTACTCACGCACTTCGCTCTGGTTAGGTTGGCGCGAGATGGACTTAGGGGCTCCTAGCGCCAGGCGGCACTCGTCCTTGGTCATACCTAGGGTGACTTTGCCGTGAACGATGAGATTCCAGTTGGTGGCAGACACGTCGGGATAGTTGTCGCGAGGGTTCTTTATGCTGAACAGGGAATCGTAGTCACGGTTGTTTATTGCCGCCCTGCTTGCCGACATCCACACAAAAGCCCGCTGGCCGTTGTCACTGGCCGAGAACACCACCTTGAGAGGTAACACCTTGTTTCCGGGTTCCACCTTGTCAATGTGAACCTTAATGAAATGACGGCCTGTGATCATGTTGCCGGTTTCTATGTCGTACCACACCGGGGTCTTGATATACGTATCCTTACCCTCGATTTGGCAGGCCGTGTTATCCACCATGTCCATGTCAACTAGCAACGGAATGGAGAATGCTGGCGTTAACTCGCTTATCTCTTTGCCTGTATTATATGTGTAGGTGACTCCCTGGCAACTGAGATTTACTGTAACAATGTCACGGTTGTCATACCCAATGGAAGTGTCATAGCCCTCGTATGTCATGTATTGCCCGGCGAGGGAAACCGAGTCGACATTGATGTCTTGAGAGTGTCTAAAGAGCATCTTGACCTGGTTGTCTGTGACGTAGAAGCGTTTGCCTTGTTTCCATGACGGAATGGAGTCACAATAGGGTTTAAGCGATACTGACGGCTGGCGACGCTCCAACTCGCTGATAGTGCGGGACACGTCCTTGTCGGTTATCGTCGGAGTGCTTTCCACCCCTGTGAAACAACCTGTAAGGAACAACGCCATGGCCAGTGCCAGTAATGCTGATATGCTCTTGTTGCTGTTCATCTTGTAATGGTTTGTTTAGCTGCCTGTGTTGGCAATTAGGTTATATAAAGTGCAAAGTTACAAATTATTCACAATATATCCCCCCGATTTGGCATAGAAAGTTGCGGGTTATAGCGGATGCATGTGTTGCATGTGTTGTCACGATAGTGGCATGTGTCACTAATCCCCCACTCTATCCTGTGCTTTTTTTATTTTCTTTGACTTGTGTTGTGCCGCGAAGGTTTAATTATCCCAGAAAGTGCATTAGGAGCAAATGCCAATATTTTGCTTCTCATAGGCATGATTTGCGGCCTATCTTTCGCTCATATAGGAGCCCCTGTATTCGTTCAATATAGCGCAAATCCTGACACAAGGATAATCGAAATCGTATACATGCCTAATGCACTTTCCGGGATTAATGATGATTCACGGTAGCCCATGCGGTGAAAAAAGTAACGGGTCCCTCCTCGGCGAAGAGAACCCGTTACCACAATAGTATTCAATTTTTAAAACAATCAGTTTTATTTAACCTCCTCATAGGGGACATCCTCGGCGTTTCCGCCGTTGCCAGCGTTGTTGCCGGACTGCTGTGCGCCGCCCTGGAAACCGCTGAATCCCTGGGGACCAGCCTGGGGACCACCCTGTGCTCCGCCAGCTGCCTGATACATCTGCTCGAAGAGCTTAGTAAGTTCGGCGCTTGCTGTGTCAATCGCGTCAAGGTCTTGTGCCTTGTGAGCCTCTTTGAGCTTGCCAAGGGCACCTTCAATCTGAGACTTGATCTCGGCGGGAAGCTTGTCTCCAGCATCCTTAAGTGTCTTCTCTGTTTGGAAGATGAGTGCATCAGCCTGATTGATCTTGTCGATGCGCTCGCGTTCCTTTGCGTCGGCAGCTGCATTTGCGCTAGCCTCGTCCTTCATGCGCTGGATCTCGGCGTCGCTAAGGCCGCTAGAGGCCTCGATGCGGATGCTCTGCTCCTTACCTGTAGCCTTATCCTTGGCACTCACGCTCATGATGCCGTTGGCATCAACCTCGAAGGTCACCTCGATCTGGGGGATACCACGGGGCGCGGGAGCGATACCGTCGAGGTGGAAACGTCCCAGTGTCTTGTCGTCCTTAGCCATGGGGCGCTCGCCCTGGAGAACATGAATCTCAACCTCGGGCTGATTGTCGGCTGCAGTTGAGAACACCTGGCTCTTGCGAGTAGGAATTGTAGTGTTTGCGTCGATGAGCTTAGTCATCACACCGCCCAGAGTCTCGATACCTACGCTCAGGGGCACAACGTCAAGAAGGAGGACATCCTTCACGTCGCCGCTGAGTACGCCACCCTGGATGGCAGCGCCCACAGCTACTACCTCGTCGGGGTTAACACCCTTAGAGGGAGCCTTGCCAAAGAAGCGCTCAACAACCTGCTGGATAGCGGGGATACGGGTTGAACCGCCCACGAGGATTACCTCGTCAATGTCGCTAGTTGACATGCCGGCGTCGCGCAGGGCCTGCTCGCAGGGAACGATTGTTGCCTGGATGAGGTTGTCGCACAGTTGCTCAAACTGAGCACGTGACAGTGTCTTTACAAGGTGCTTGGGCATGCCGTCGAGCTGAGTGATATAAGGCAGGTTAACCTCGGTTGTTGACTGGCTGGAAAGCTCAATCTTAGCCTTCTCGGCAGCCTCTTTGAGGCGCTGGAGAGCCATGGGGTCCCTGCGCAGGTCCACACCCTCTTGCTTCTGGAATTCCTCAGCAAGCCAGTTGATAATACACTGGTCAAAGTCGTCACCACCGAGGTGGGTGTCACCATTGGTTGACTTAACCTCGAACACACCGTCGCCGAGTTCAAGGATAGAGATGTCAAATGTACCTCCACCAAGGTCAAACACTGCAATCTTCTTGTCGTTGGCGTCCTTGTCTAGACCGTAAGCCAGAGCAGCAGCTGTGGGCTCGTTGACAATGCGCTGAACCTTGAGGCCAGCGATCTCACCAGCTTCCTTGGTAGCCTTGCGCTGAGCATCGTTAAAGTATGCGGGAACTGTGATGACAGCTTCGTCAACTGTTGTTCCAAGGTAGTCCTCGGCGGTTTTCTTCATCTTTTGGAGAACCATTGCCGAAATCTCTTGGGGAGTGTATTGCTTACCGGCGATTTCAACACGGGGCTGGTTGCTGCCGTTGTTGACAACTTTATAAGGCATGCGCTCAACGTCGCTGGTCACGTGGTCATAAGTCTCGCCCATGAAGCGCTTGATAGAGAACACTGTGCCGGTGGGGTTCATGATAGCCTGGCGCTTAGCGGGGTCACCCACGATGCGCTCGCCGTTGTCTTTGAAAGCCACTACCGAGGGGGTAGTGTTGCGTCCTTCACTGTTAGGAATTACGACGGGGGTTGTACCCTCGAGTACTGAAACACACGAGTTGGTGGTTCCAAGGTCAATACCAATAATCTTTCCCATAATATAAATATAGTTTTTGTTTTTAATTATCGTGTTTGTTATTGTGGCATCCCGTTGCGGGGGCCGTTCGAAGTATTATTAAGCAAAAGCCGTGCCAAAAATCCCTAGGCGACATCTCCACTGACATTGATGCTGACACTATGACACGAAAACGTGACAACAGAAGACATAAAAACATGCCGCCAGATGACATGGTGCGGCACCATAGAGCCGTGCCGTCTACTCTAAGAAAAACAAAAATAACAATAATGGTGAAGTTTTTCCCGAAAAAGGTCCCTCGTTACGGTAAAAATGATTAACTTTGCACATTATTTATAATGAAATTCATTAAACTATTTTTTTAATAAACAAACTAAATTATGCAGATTTCACACATTGAACACGTGGGTATAGCTGTAACCAGCTTGGAAGAGGCTATTCCTTTCTACGAGAATTTACTGGGTTTCAAATGCTTCGCTATCGAAGAGGTTGCTGATCAGCACGTAAAGACCGCTTTCTTCAAGGTAGGTCAGACTAAGCTTGAACTCCTCGAGGCAACTAGCCCCGACAGCGCTATCGCTAAGTTCATCGAGAAGAACGGTGGCCGTGGTGGCATCCAGCACATCGCATTTGCAGTTGAGGACGGCGTTGCCAACGCTCTGGCTGAGGTACAGGAGAAGGGCGGCCGTGTAGTTGACCAGGCTCCCCGCAAGGGCGCTGAGGGCCTTAACATCGCGTTCCTCCACCCCAAGACTTCTTGCGGTACACTGGTAGAACTTTGCGAGGACCCCAACAAGTAAATAATCACAACTAAAGAAATACAACACATCATTAACGACAAATGAGTAGTCAAGTAGAAAAAATACAAGAGCTCATTGCTAAGCGTGAGAAAGCACGCATTGGCGGTGGCGAGAAGGCTATCGAGAAGCAGCACGCCAAGGGCAAGTTCACTGCCCGCGAGCGTATTGCTATGCTCCTCGACGAAGGTAGCTTTGAGGAAATGGACATGTTCGTAGAGCATCGTTGCACTAACTTCGGCATGGAGAAGAAGCGCTATCTGGGCGATGGCGTTGTTACCGGTTCAGGTACAATCTGTGGCCGTCTGGTTTTCGTGTTTGCTCAGGACTTCACCGTTAGCGCCGGCTCTCTGTCAGAGATGCTCGCTGCTAAGATTTGCAAGGTGATGGACATGGCCATGAAGGTGGGTGCTCCCGTTATCGGTCTTAACGACTCGGGCGGTGCTCGTCTGCAGGAAGGTATCAACGCTCTCGCCGGTTATGCTGAGATTTTCCAGCGCAACATCATGGCGTCGGGTGTAGTGCCCCAGATCTCTGCTATCATGGGTCCGTGTGCAGGTGGTGCAGTTTACTCTCCCGCCCTCACCGACTTCACCCTGATGTGCGAAGGCACTTCTTACATGTTCCTCACAGGTCCTGGCCCGGTTAAGGCTGTGCTCGGCGAGGTTGTTACACAGGAGCAGCTCGGTGGCGCTACAGTACACGCTACCAAGTCAGGTGTTACCCACTTCACTGCTGCTAACGAGGAAGAGGCAATCGCTCTTATCAAGAAGCTCTTCAGCTACATTCCCCAGAACAACCTTGAGAAGACTCCCCTCCAGGAGTGCAACGACCCCATCGACCGCAAGGAGGACTTCCTCAACGAGATTATTCCCGAGAACCCCAACATGCCCTATGACATGTACCAGGTTATCGCAGGTATCGTCGACAACGGCGAGTTCCTCGAGGTACAGCCCAACTACGCTAAGAACCTTATCATCGGTTTCGCACGTTTCAACGGCCAGAGCGTAGGTATCGTTGCTAACCAGCCCAAGCAGCTGGCAGGTGTGCTCGACAGCAACTCTTCGCGCAAGGGTGCTCGTTTCGTTCGCTTCTGCGATGCTTTCAATATCCCCATCGTTACCCTGGTTGACGTTCCCGGCTTCCTTCCCGGTACTGCACAGGAGTACAACGCAGTTATCCTTCACGGTGCAAAGCTGCTCTACGCTTACGGCGAGGCTACAGTGCCCAAGGTTACTGTTACCCTGCGCAAGAGCTACGGTGGTAGCCACATCGTGATGAGCTGTAAGCAGCTTCGCGGTGACCTCAACTACGCTTGGCCCTCAGCCGAGAACGCAGTTATGGGTGCCAGCGGTGCCGCTTCAGTGCTCTACGCTAAGGACGCCAAGGCTCTCAAGGAGGCCGGCAAGGTTGAAGAGGCTAAGGCTTTCATTAAGGAGAAAGAGGACGAGTACACCAACCTGTTCGCTAACCCCTACAATGCTGCACGCTACGGTTACATCGATGATGTTATCGAACCCCGCAACACTCGTTTCCGCGTGATCCGCGCTCTTGCTCAGCTTGAGAACAAGAAACTCACTAACCCGGCTAAGAAGCACGGCAATATCCCCTTGTAATCTTTAAAACTAAAAGAATATGCTTTTAACTATAGATGGTAGCACATGGTTGATGACCTGTATAGGCATAGGCGTTGTCTTTGTCATCCTGGTGATCCTGGTGCTGGTGCTGCAGGTGTTCAACCTCGTGGCTAAGAAGCAGAGCGACGCTCCCGCCGTGTCAAGCGGTGTTGCTAACCTGCAGGTTAAGCCTGTGGCCGAGGCAAGCGAACTTGACAAGGCTGCAGTTGCAACCGCGCTTTACCTTTATCAGAAGAGCAAGGGTGACCAGGAAAGCGGTGTCTTGACAATCAAGAAGACTCCGTCGGCTTGGCACGCAGTGCTTAACGAGAGATTGTGATATCAGTGTAACAAAACATTTGTGTAAAACAACAAAATGAAAGAATTCAAATTTAAAATAAGCGGTCAGGACTATAGCGCAACCGTAGAGGAAAACGGCAGTGCACTCACAGTGACCGTAAACGGCACGGCCTACCAGGTGGAAGTTCCCCAGACCAAGGCTGCCGCTCCCACCATGGCACGCGCCCAGGCTGGTGCTCAGGTTGGTGGCCCCAAGAACGTAAACTCTGAGCTCCCCGGCACGGTGACTAAGATTGTCGCTGCTGCAGGCCAGCACGTTAAGAAGGGTGATGTGCTCCTCGTTATCGAGGCCATGAAGATGGCTAACGACATCATCTCGGAGGTTGACGGTACCGTTCAGCGCATCGCTGTTGCTGAGGGTCAGAGCGTTAACCAGGGCGACCTGCTCGTTGAGATGGTTGCCGACGCTATCGCTGCTAGCGAGGCTACCAAGGTTGCTCCCGTGGCGCCCAAGGCAGCTCCCGCTCCTGCCGCTGCTCCTGCTCCTGCTGCCCCCAAGGCTGCTGCAGGCGCTAAGGCTGTTGACGCTCCCCTCCCCGGCACCATCACTAAGGTGCTCGTTAAGGTGGGCGACGCAGTCAAGGCTGGTGACACTGTGTGCATGATGGAGGCTATGAAGATGGAAAACAGCATCACAACCGAGTATGCTGGTACCGTTAAGGCCGTCAACATCGAGGCTGGTGCACAGGTTCAAAGCGGACAAGTACTTGTTGAACTTGATTAATATAGATTCAAGATGCAAGCAAAAGACTTAAAACGTTTATTCTTATTTGCCATCCTCATCGTGTTTGCGATGCCCTTGATGGCCCAGGATTTCAGCTTGGGCACTAGCTTGGAGAAATTTGTCTCTGAGATGGGTTTCACCGCATTCTTCCAGGGAGAAGGATGGAAAAACTTTGTAATGCTGGGCATAGGTTGCTTCCTGCTCTACCTTGCTATTAAGAAAGGTTACGAGCCCCTGTTGCTGCTGCCCATCGCATTCGGTATGATCCTCACCAACCTTCCCGGTGCAGGTCTCTTTGACTCTGACATGTGGAACAACGAGTTCCTCAAGGAAGGCGGTGAACACTATCATGACTATGGTTACATCATGGCTCACGGCGGTCTTCTCGACATCCTCTATATCGGTGTCAAGGCTGGCGTTTATCCCTGCCACATCTTCCTGGGCGTAGGTGCCATGACTGACTTTGGTCCCCTGATTGCTAATCCCAAGAGCCTCCTGCTCGGTGCTGCCGCTCAGGTGGGTATCTTCGCTACATTCCTGGTAACCCAGCTCGACCTGCCCATTTTCGGTTTCTCTCCCGCTCAGGCTGCGTCAATCGGTATCATCGGCGGTGCTGACGGTCCCACAGCGATCTTCCTGACTTCGAAACTGGCTCCCGAGCTGCTTGGTCCCATTGCCGTAGCCGCTTACAGCTACATGGCACTGGTTCCCGTTATCCAGCCTCCCATCATGAAGGTCCTTACTACTGAGAGCGAGCGTAAGATTCGCATGCAGCAGCTGCGCACAGTGAGCAAGAAGGAGAAGATCATCTTCCCCATCGTGGTTGCTATCATCGTTTCTCTCGTGGTTCCCTCGGCTGCAACCCTTATCGGTTGCCTCATGCTGGGTAACCTCATGAAGGAATCGGGCGTTGTAGAGCGACTGAGCAAGGCTGCCCAGAACGAGCTCAACAACATCGTGGTGATTTGCCTCGGTCTCACTGTTGGTGCTACCGCCACTGCTAGCTCGTTCATGAACCTGCAGACCCTGGGTATCCTGTGTGTAGGTATCGTTGCCTTCGGCATCGGTTCTGCATCGGGTGTCCTCATGGCTAAGGTGATGAACCTCTTCCTCAAAGAGAAGATCAACCCGCTCATCGGTTCGGCTGGCGTGAGCGCTGTCCCCATGGCTGCACGTGTCAGCCAGATGGAAGGCGCCAAGGCTGATCCCCGCAACTTCCTGCTGATGCACGCTATGGGTCCCAATGTGGCCGGCGTTATCGGTAGTGCTGTTGCAGCAGGTGTTCTGCTGAGCTTCCTCGGATAATTTAAGGGTTACACCTTATATTATATTAGGGCGAGGCTTTAACATGGTCTCGCCCTATTTTTTTTACTTACCCCCCCCTATCATCAATCATGGCTGACAAAATCATTATATATCAAGTGCTCCCCCGACTCTACACCAACACTTGCTCCACATGTGTTGCCAACGGCGACATAGCCGTTAACGGAGTGGGAAAGATGAACAATATCACTGCCGCAAGGCTCAAGGAAATCAAGTCTTTGGGTGCTACCCACGTGTGGTACACCGGCGTCATCGAGCACGCCACGACTGTTGACCACAGTGACAACGGTATAATGCCTTGTAATGCCCATGTGGTTAAAGGCAAGGCAGGTTCTCCCTATGCCATACGCGACTACTATGACATAGACCCCAACATCGCAGTGAATGTTGATAAACGCATTGACGAGTGGAAACGCCTCGTTAACCGCACCCACCGTGCAGGTCTCAAGGTGATTATGGACTTTGTGCCCAACCACGTTGCCCGTGAGTATCATAGCGATGTGTGCCCTGACGGAGTGCAAGACTTGGGCCAGGGTGATGACAAGGGGATGTTTTTCTCCCCATCCAACAATTTCTACTATATCACCGGACAGCGTTTTGCTCCTAACGGTGTAGACCTGGGAAACGGAGATGATGCCTACTGCGAATTCCCAGCCCGAGCCACCGGCAACGATTGTTTCCATGCATCCCCTGGAGTGAACGACTGGTATGAGACAGTTAAACTCAACTACGGTATTGACCCGTGGAACGGCAGCCGACACTTTGATCCCATACCCTCGACATGGCACAAGATGCTAGATATTCTCATGTACTGGGCGGCAATGGGTGTTGACGGATTCCGCTGTGACATGGCCCACATGGTGCCGGTAGAGTTCTGGCACTGGGCAATAGGCGAGGTAAAAAAGGCCCATCCTGGCATGGTTTTCATCGCCGAGATTTATGACACCGGGCTGTACTATGACTATGTTCACACTGGACTATTTGATTACTTGTATAATAAAGTAACGCTTTACGATACGCTGTTTAATATATTGAAATACAACACATCGTGTCATGCTATAACATCTTGCTGGCAACAGCTGGAGTTCATGGGCGGACACATGCTTAACTTCCTTGAGAACCATGACGAGCTAAGGCTTGCTTCGCCCCAGTGGTGTGGCAACGCACTTGCAGGTCGTCCTGCCCTGGTTGTCAGCGCCATGCTCGACCGCAGTCCGTTCCTCCTCTACATGGGCCAGGAGCTGGGTGAGCGCGCCACCGATGCCGAGGGATTCAGTGGGCAAGACGGACGCACCACGATATTCGACTTCTGGAGTGTCCCCTCTCTGCGCAAGTGGTTTAAGGGTAAGTCGTCGACTCGTGCTCACGAGTTACGCGAATATTACTCCCGCGTGCTCTCGTTGTGCAACAGTGAGAAGGCGTTCTCGTTGGGAGGCATGTACGACCTGATGTATGTAAACCCCCATCTTGTTCACCAATACGCGTTCCTGCGTCACCACGGCAACGAAATCATCCTGGTAGTAGCCAACTTTGGTGGTGAAGAGGCTTGCATTAGCGTCAATATCCCGGAGCACGCATTGCTCCACATGGGCGTCACATCCCAAGAATGTGATGGTGAGGAACTTCTTCACGGTTCACGGCAGCATGTTGCATTGAGCGGCAATCAAGCCGTTGAAGTCACAGTGGGCGGACACGATGCGGTAGCGTTAAAGTTGTACACTAAATAACTTTTTTTGTAGGGCAAAAATTAGGCAATACCACATATAATTTGTACCTTTGCACTAAGTTTAAACTCCAACCCACCTATGAGTACTTATAAAGTTTTCTCTGGGACTAAATCCCGCTATGTTGCTGAGGAGATTGCCCGCGAGTTGGGCATCGAACTTGGCAAGATGAACATTCAACACTTTGCCGATGGCGAGTTTGAAGTTTCGTTTGAAGAGTCAGTGAGAGGCGTTAACGTCTACCTGGTTCAGTCTACCTTCCCTAACACCGACAACCTGATGGAGCTGCTGCTCATGATTGACGCCGCCAAGCGTGCGTCGGCCAAGAGCATCTCGGCTGTAATCCCCTACTTCGGTTGGGCCCGTCAGGACCGCAAAGACAAACCACGCGTGTCAATCGCTTCAAAGTTGGTTGCCGACCTGCTGAGCGCTGCCGGTGTTACAAGTATCCTTACAATGGACTTGCACGCCGACCAGATTCAAGGCTTCTTTGATGTTCCTGTGAATCACCTGTATGCATCAACCATTTTTGTTCCTTACATCGAGAAGATGAATCTTCCTGACATGGTGATTGCCAGTCCTGACGTGGGCGGTGCTAAGCGTGCCAATTCTTACGCCAAGTACTTTGACACTCCGCTCGTGCTGTGTCACAAGCAGCGTGCAGTAGCCAACGTGGTTGACAAGATGACCATTATCGGTGATGTGAAGGATAAGAATGTTATCATCATTGACGACATGATCGACACTGCCGGAACAATTTGCAAGGCAGCTGGCATCATGAAGGAAGCCGGTGCCAAGAGTGTGCGTGCGCTCGCTTCACACGCAGTGATGAGCCGCGACGCGTCTGAGAAAGTCATGGCAAGCGCCCTTGATGAGGTTATCTTCACTAATTCAATCCCATTCGACGGTTCTAAGTGCTCTAAAGCCACCGTGCTGAGCGTCGCCGAACTCTTTGCAAGCACTATCAAGCGTGTGCTCAACAACGAATCAATCAGTTCCCAGTATCTTTTCAAATGATGCAAGGTTGATAATGAAACATATTGCCGCCTCGGTCCATAGCCGGGGCGGTTTTCTGTTTTGATGATGAACGATGTTTATGCAATGAGTTGTGTAACACATTGTGTATTAATGTTTAAATTAACCAAAGAGTAAGTGGCGGCATGCTGGTGATTAAAAAACTTTGTAAATAATTGCGCAAATAGTTGCACAGTTCAGAAAAAAGTTCTACCTTTGCACTCGCAAAACGGAAATGGCGGGATAGCTCAGATGGTTAGAGCGTCGGATTCATAACCCGGAGGTCCTGAGTTCAATTCTCAGTCCCGCTACCTCGAAGGTCGATATTACGATATCGGCCTTTGTTATTTTTGTTGCAATATATTCAGATATTTTTGTTATATTTGCAACGAGTTTTATAAGTAATCACTATTCACGATATGGTTGAAGAAATCAAATTACTGTGCAACAGCAAGGAGCTTGTGGAAATTTACAACGATGCCGACGATAGTTCGTTTTACGTGTGCAATATTGTTGCTTGCAATGACGAGCACATGCTCATGTTGTGCTATGATCGCGATGGACATAGTTGCGGCTACAAGGTGATACGCAATGATTCAGTCATGAGCATTTCCTACGACACGATATACCTCAGGGACCAGCAGAGCATCAATGTCAATGATGCGACCGACTATGGGTTCCCTGTAGGATATTGGAATGACATTGACATCATGGAAGTGTTTATCGGCATGTGCATGAAGCACAAGATGATGACCGGTATCGAACTCCTTGAAGGGCGCACCAGGAACGGCTACATCGCCAGTGTCAACTATGATGATGATGCGCTTAAACTCGAGGTCTATGACTTCGCTGGTAACTATGACGGAATGTGCATCGTCAGGGTGAGCGATCTCAAAATGGTTGAAATCGACAGTGTAGAACTGAGTCGAATAGTAAGGTTCATTAACTCAAAATAAAATATTTACCATGGCTAGACACAACGAACTAGGACAAGCCGGCGAACAAGCAGCATGTGAACTGCTCATCACCAAGGGACTGACAATCCGCGAGACCAACTGGCACCTGGGGCATCTGGAGATTGACATTGTGGCCCACAACCCTGCAACTAACACGCTGCACATCGTTGAAGTGAAGACCCGCTCCAGTGATGCTCTCTACGACCCCATGAAAGCAATCACTCTCTCAAAACAGCGCAATCTCATTAATGCTGCCAACGGATATCTGCGTCACTACCAGCTGAGGTGCGGAATACAGTATGACGCTGTAATAATAATTGGGAATCCAGTTGACTTTAAGATCAACTACATTCCCAAAGCTTTTGTTCCACGCCTGCGCACCTACAGGTGAACCATAGGCAAGATTTGTCCTACGCCAGATTTAGGCCGGAGGAAAGTCTGGTTTTATTCTTCCCAAGTGACTTTGATGGTATAAGGCACGCCATTGAGAAGGTCCTCTACGGCAGGCTTTTTGTACATATGGGCCTGTCCGGGCATGTAAGATTCTACCGCATCGAGACACTTGACGCACACATACCACAGGCCGGCTTTAGGCTTGGGCATGGTGAAGGTTTGGAATGCGCCCTCATGGTTTGCCATGAAGTCGGCACAGTCGTCGTAGGCATAGGTGTCCTTGCACACCGCCAGAGTCATGTGCGAACCCTCAGCACCTTCAAGCGTGAATGTTGCGTTTCGTGCCCCCTCGGGGATGTTCACTGCAAAATGGTGACACTGCTGGTCTCCGATGCGGGTGTAGTCGGGATCGCGTTCAAACGAGTGCTTGTTCATCTTGCGTTCCACGCCGTTTTCCAGATATCCCTTGCAATGTGTCATGGCTGTCCCGTCAATGGCATACTGTAGCATTGCTGCGTAGAGTTCTCGTATCTCGCCGTTTTTCACCTCCTCGGGGTGAGAACCAGTGAGGACCATGCGACCGGTCTTATCACTTTTCTTGTAAGCCACGATAGATGGTTGGTTGTGCATCTTGGAAGCCGACTTGATGTCAAATCGTGCCAGCACCTCACCGCCCTCGGGGATGGATTCGGGGAAATTACCCTGGTTGTGGCGTATGTCGGCAACATACATGTCGCCGCCAAAGTCTCCGTACCTGAGCAAAGGGGAGTTTTGCTCGATAGTCATGCCGGTGCGTATCTGTGCTTTGCCCGTGTGTCTGAACAGAGTGGGCCAAATTTTGAGATAGGAAGGCACAGTGCGACCCTCGAAACCCTCGCCCGCGATGATTGAACCGGCACAGCTGCCCACGTAGGAACCACCGTTCTCATAGAAATCACGTATGCGCCTGCGGCTGTCCTCACCGAGCGACTGACCGTGGGTCTGTGAGTTCCCTCCGTCAAGCACAATCACCTTGAAACGCGGTGAGCCGTCGGGCCACAAGAGGTGACCGTTCCAGTCGGTACTGTCGCCGGCTATGATGACATTTTGCAGGGCTGCATCGCTCATGCCATTATACCCCACCCTTTCCAGCGATAGTCCAAGGAGGTTAGCAGCCGGCAGCGAATCCATCGACGTTAGCCCGATGCCGCAGTCAAAGAAGATGTCCTTATAATAATTGCGGTTAGGAACATCAGTGCGAATGGTGTCCTGTCCATATAAACAAAGTGGTGACATCAGCGATAAAATGCCAATAGCAATGCTAGCGATTTTTTTCATGACCAACAGTCCTAAAATTTAATGTAAATAATGCGTTTACAAAATTACAAAATTTTCCCGAGCACACCAATAGATACTATCAATTTAGCGGATTTTAGCTACAAAACCTGTGACAGGGCCATTTTAAGGCAAAAAACTAACCTGAAGTATTGGATTATGGGTAAAATAAAGCCCCGGGGATAGGGATAATTCAAAGAATTATATGTAACTTTGCATGATTTATGAAATATGGGAGAGCGTCAGTCCTCCGGGACTAGCTTCACCGCATAAACCGGAACTTACTGAATAACGAATTTTGTTACTATATAATTAATCTAAACTTATGGCAGAAACAAGACAAAAACTGTTCGACATGTTTCCTCCCGTCTCTCCCGAAGAGTGGCGTGCTAAAGCTGAGGTTGACCTGAAAGGTGCTGACTTCGCTAAGAAAATGATATGGCGAACAAACGAAGGTTTCGACGTTCAGCCCCTCTACCGCGGTGTTGACATCGAGAACCTCAAAGCAACTGAATCACTCCCCGGTGAGTATCCCTTCGTTCGCGGTACACGCACTAACAATGACTGGCTCTCTCGCCAGGACATCGTTGTAGAGGACGTTGCCGAGGCCAACGCTAAGGCTCTCGACGTGCTCAACAAGGGTATCGACTCTCTGGGCTTCAAGGTTAACGGCGACGTTAAGCTTGCTGACCTCCTCAAAGGCATCTATCTGCCCGCATGTGAGATCAACATCATGTGCTGTCCCAAGTGCGCCCTTGGTTACGCTACCGAGCTCGTAGAACTCGTAAAGGCAGCCGGCGCTGAGGAGACTTTCAAGGGTTCGATCGACTTTGATCCCTTCAAGCGCCAGTTCAAGCACGGTGTTGCCTTCCCCGGCGACGTGAAGGCTATGGCTACCGAGCTGCTCAATGCAGTTAAGGACGTTAAGGGCCTCAAGGTGCTGAGCGTAAACACTAAGAACCTTACCAATGCAGGTGCTTACATCTACCAGGAGCTCGGTTACGCTCTCTCATGGGGTAACGAGTGGATGGCTATGATGACCGAGGCTGGCTTCGGCGCCGACGAGGTTGCACACCGCATCAAGTTCAACATGGGCGTGTCTACCATCTACTTCATGGAGATCGCCAAGTTCCGCGCTGCCCGTCAGCTGTGGGCTCAGATCGTGAAGCAGTACAACCCCGAGTGCGAATGCGCTTGCAAGATGGTTGTTAACGCCGAGACTTCTAAGTTCAACCAGACCCTGTTTGACTCACACGTTAACATCCTCCGTTCACAGACTGAGGCTATGAGCGCTGCTCTCGCATGTGTTGATTCAATCGTGGTTGTTCCCTTCGACGCTCCCTACCAGAAGAGTGACGACTTCTCAGAGCGCATCGCTCGCAACCAGCAGATCCTGCTGCGCGAGGAGAGCCACCTCGACAAGGTAGTTGACCCCGCTGGCGGTTCTTACTACATCGAGATGCTCACCGCATCGCTGGCACAGGAAGGCTGGAAGCTCTTCCTCGACGTTGAGGACAAGGGCGGCTTCAGCGCTGCACTGACCGAGGGCGTAACCGCTGTTAACGCTAGCGCTAAGGACCGCTTCGGCAAGGTTGCTAAGCGTCGCGAGCAGCTTCTGGGTACAAACCAGTTCCCCAACTTCACCGAGGTTGCAGGCGACAAGGCTGCTGCTAAGTGTGAGTGCAAGTGCGAATGCGCACCTGAGGAAGGCGAGGTTAAGCTTAACGACAAGCGCCTGGGCGAAGAGTTCGAAGAGATTCGTCTCGCAACAGAGAAGGCAGCTAATCAGCCCGTTGTGTTCATGCTTACCATCGGTAACCTGGCTATGCGTCTGGCCCGTGCTCAGTTCTCTGACAACTTCTTTGCTTGCGCTGGCTACAAGCTCATCGACAACAACGGTTTCAAGACTGTTGAAGAGGGCGTGAACGCCGCCATGGAACAGAAGGCCGACATCGTTGTCCTGTGCTCTAGCGACGACGAGTATCCCACTCTCATTCCCGAGGCTGTCAAGCTGCTCGATGGCAAGGCCGAGCTCGTGCTCGCAGGTCCCGAGACTGATGACTTCAAGGCTATGGGCGTGACTAACTTCATCAACGTTCGTACAAACGTATTAAGTTCACTTAAAGCTTTCAATGCAAAACTTTTAAAATAACAGTTGATTGATATGAGACCTAATTTTAAGAATATAGATATTGCAAACGAGGCTTTTAACGTAGAACATAAGCCTCTAGTGATGGCCGAGCCTTGGAAGAACGCCGAGCTGCTCGACATCAAGCCCATTTATACAAAGCAGGACCTCGAGGGTCTTGAGCACCTTAACTTCGTGGCTGGTATCCCCCCCTTCCTGGGAGGTCCTTACAGCCTGATGTACCCCTTCCGTCCGTGGACCGTTCGCCAGTATGCAGGTTTCTCTACTGCACACGAGTCTAACGCGTTCTACCGCCGCAACCTGGCATCAGGCCAGAAGGGTCTTTCGGTAGCATTCGACCTTCCCACCCACCGCGGTTACAACGCCGACAACCAGCGCGTAGTTGGTGACGTGGGTAAGGCAGGTGTATCTATCTGCTCGGTTGAGGACATGAAGGTCCTCTTCGACGGTATCCCCTTGAACAAGATGTCAGTGTCTATGACAATGAACGGTGCCGTTCTCCCCATCATGGCATTCTACATCGTTTCAGGTCTGGAGCAGGGCGCTAAGCTCGAGGAAATGGCTGGTACTATCCAGAACGATATCCTCAAGGAGTTCATGGTGCGTAACACCTATATCTATCCTCCCGAGTTCTCGATGCAGATCATCGCAAGCATCTTTGAGTACACATCTCAGAACATGCCCAAGTTCAACAGCATCTCTATCTCAGGTTACCACATGCAGGAGGCTGGTGCAACAGCCGACATCGAGCTCGCCTTCACTCTGGCCGACGGTATGGACTACATCCGCACCGGTGTGAACGCTGGTCTTGACGTTGACGCGTTCGCTCCCCGTCTGTCATTCTTCTGGGCTATCTCTATGAACTTCTTCACCGAGATCGCTAAGATGCGTGCAGGTCGTCTGCTATGGGCTAAGATCGTTAAGAGCTTCGGCGCTAAGAACCCCAAGTCTATGTCACTGCGTACTCACAGCCAGACATCAGGTTGGTCACTTACCGCTCAGGATCCTTTCAACAACGTTGGCCGCACATGTATCGAGGCTATGGCAGCAGCTCAGGGTCACACCCAGTCACTGCACACCAACGCACTCGACGAGGCTATCGCACTGCCCACCGGCTTCTCAGCTCGTATCGCTCGTAACACCCAGATCTACATCCAGCAGGAGAGTTACGTCACCAAGGCTATCGACCCCTGGGCTGGCTCTTACTATGTAGAGAAGCTCACCGACGAACTCGTGCACAAGGCATGGGCTCACATCGAGGAGATCGAGAAGCTTGGCGGTATGGCTAAGGCTATCGAGACCGGCGTGCCCAAGATGCGCATCGAGGAGGCTGCAGCCCGCACTCAGGCCCGCATCGACAGCGGTCGCCAGACCATCGTTGGTATCAACAAGTATGCTCTCGAGAAGGAAGATCCCATCGACATTCTCGAAATCGACAATACCGAGGTACGCAAGGAACAGGTTGCTAACCTCGACAAACTCCGCGCTGAGCGTGACGAGGCTAAGGTTCAGGCCGACCTCGAAGCAATCACTAAGTGCGTAGAAACCGGTGAAGGCAACCTTCTCGCTCTCGCAGTTGAGGCAGCTAAGGACCGTGCATCACTCGGTGAGATCTCTGATGCTTGCGAGAAAATCGTGGGCCGTTACAAAGCAGTTGTTAAAACAATCAGTGGCGTGTATTCATCTGAAACTCAAAACAATCCCGACCTCCAGCGTGCACGCGAGCTTACAAGCTTGTTCGCTAAGAAGTATGGTCGTCAGCCCCGTATCATGATCGCTAAGATGGGTCAGGACGGTCACGACCGTGGTGCTAAGGTTGTTGCTACCGGCTATGCCGACTGTGGCTTCGACGTAGATATGGGTCCCCTCTTCCAGACTCCCGAAGAGAGCGCTCGCCAGGCAGTAGAGAACGACGTAAACGTTCTCGGTGTATCTTCGCTGGCAGCAGGTCACAAGACCCTCATTCCTCAGGTTATCGCTGAGCTCAAGAAGCTCGGCCGTGAGGACATCATGGTATCGGCTGGTGGTGTAATCCCCGCTCAGGACTACGACTTCCTCTATCAGGCAGGTGTAGCTTGCATCTTTGGCCCCGGTACTTCAGTAATGAAGTCTGCAATCGCCGTGATGGAGCTTCTCCTCAACGAGAATGCTGAGTAATCAACACCTTTGATTATTAACCCTTAATATATGACTGCGGTAGCGCACTGTTACCGCAGTCATTTTCATAAAACGCATACTATTTATGAAGACTCGTTTACTCTCTACCTTACTGTCGGTTATCGTTGTGGCTCAGCTTTGGGCTGCTGAGGATTATACCCGCTTTGTTGATCCTATGATTGGGTCGGCAGGTACTGGGCATGTGTTTGTGGGTGCTAACGTCCCGTTCGGTTTCGTTCAGCTGGGTCCCACTAGCGTGCCTCAAGAGTGGCCGTGGTGCTCGGGGTATAACCGCAGTGACTCCACTGTCATCGGTTTCTCGCACACTCAGCTCAACGGCACGGGCATAGGCGACCTGCATGACATCACTGTGATGCCGGTGGTAGGCGAGGTGAAGTATGCACGCGGCAACACCAAGGACTGCAAGTCGGGTCTGTGGTCTTACCAGGACCGTAGCCGCGAGGTTGCACAAGCGGGTTATTACCAGGCGTTCTTGACACGATATGGCATCAACGCAGAGTTGACCGCCACCCTGCGCACTGGATTGCACCGCTACACCTTCCCCGCTAGTAGTGAGAGCGCCATCGTCTTTGACCTTGAGAATGGCGGTGGATGGGATGAGGTTACTTCGAGCCAAATCACCGTAGTAAACGACTCAACCATTGTAGGCTACCGACGTAGCAGCGGTTGGTCATGGAACCATCCTGTCTATTTCAAGGCGGTGTTCTCACGTCCGTTCAAGGCAGCACACCTCATCACTGGTGGTGAGGAAAAGAGCAGCACCACGCTCGAGGACAAGGCGGTGTACGGTCGCTTTGACTTTGACACGTTTGAAGGCGAGGTGATTCTTATGAAAGTGGGTACATCGGCCACTTCAATTGAGGGTGCTGCACTAAACCTTGACACCGAGCAACACGGATGGCAGTTTGAAAACGTGCGTGAGCAGGCACAAAGTGCATGGAACTCTCAACTGTCTAAAATACAAATTGATACTGACGATATCCACACCAAGCGTTGCTTCTACACAGCCATGTTCCACACCATGATTGCCCCAAGCGTGATGTGCGACGTCAACGGCAACTATCATGGCAGCGACCATGTGAACCACACCAATCCGGGCTTTGTGAACTACACCACCTTCAGCCTGTGGGACACTTACCGTGCCGCACACCCGCTCATGACGATCATTCATCCCGAGATGATGCCCGACATCGTCAACACCATGATCACCATCCGCAAGGAGAACGGAAAACTCCCCATTTGGCACCTCATGGCACGCGAGACAAACTGCATGATTGGCTATCCTGGTGTACCGGTGGTGGCCGATGCAATCCTCAAGGGGTACAAGGGATTCAGCTATGAAGATGCATTCGAGGCAATGATCCACAGCACTAATCTTGACGAGCGTGGACAGAAGTGGCACCGCACTCTGGGTTACATACCCTGCGACTCAATGAAGGCTGAGAGCGTTGCATTTGAGCTCGAATATTGCCTTGCCGACTGGACTGTAGCACAAGCAGCTAAAAAATTGGGGCACAACAAGGAATATGAAGATTACATGCGCCGCAGTAAGCAATATAAGCGACTGTTTGATAAGAAGACTAACTTCATGCGTGCCGTTGATGGTAACGGAAAATTCAAGACTCCGTTTGATCCTTTTATTCAGCGACATCAGGCCGATGAATACTGCGAGGGTAATGCATGGCAATATACATGGCTCGTTCCTCATGATGTAAATGGTCTTGTAGAATGCTTCGGCAGTAAGAAAAAATTAATCAGTAAACTTGATTCTCTTTTCGTGGTTACTGGTGATATTGGAAAAGAAGCGGCTCCCGATATGAGCGGATTCATAGGCCAGTATGTCCACGGCAACGAGCCCAGCCACCACATTATATATATGTACACCATGCTTGGACAGCCGTGGAAGGCAGCCGAACGCGTGCGCCAGGTACTCACCACGATGTATAACGACGGTGAGGAAGGCCTCTGCGGCAACGAGGACGTGGGCCAGATGTCGGCATGGTACATCCTCTCTGCAATGGGATTCTATCAAGTGGAGCCCGCTGGTGGCAGATACTACTTCGGTTCTCCCCTATTAAACAAAGCAACAATCAAGGTTCCAAGTGGAAAGTTTGAAATTGTTGCACATAACAACTGTGGCAAGAACATCTACATCAAGTCGATACGACTTAACGGAAAGCCCTACAAGAAACATTACATCGACCACCGCGACATCATGGCTGGCGGCAAATTAGAGTTCATCATGAGCAACAAGCATTAACAGTAGGTGTCTCATCGTCTATCACACCCACTGTGTGCCCGACGGTTCTCCGTCGGGTGTGTCCTCTATTTGCCGAAGAGGTAGGTCCTTTTGTGTTTTGAGGGGACGGGAGCTGTTGCTTTGATGAAGGATGTGGGGGTGTCTCCCATCGTGGCGTCGATGGTGGCGCCATTCTTGATGGTAGCGATATCTATGGTGTTGAGATTGTGCACCTTGCCGTTTACCTGGTATTGCTGTACAAAACGGTCGGTATCGTTCACGCCCTTGGCGTTAATGGTCAGTTTCTTGCCGTTTTCCAGACGTATTTTCACTTTACCGAAATAAGGCACTCCCAGAGCATATTGTCCTGAGGCTGGGCACACGGGATAGAATCCCAGCGCGCTGAAGACATACCATGCCGAGGTCTGTCCATTGTCCTCATCACCGCAGTAGCCGTCAGGAGTAGCCTTGTAGAGGCGGTTCATTACTTCGCGCACCCAATGCTGGGTCTTCCAGGGCTGGCCGCAATAGCCGTAGAGATACAGCATGTGCTGGATGGGCTGGTTGCCATGGGCATACTGACCGAATCCCGAGATTTGCATCTCACGTATCTCGTGAATAGTGACGCCATAGTAACTGTCGTCATACAGCGGTGGCATCGTCATTACCGAGTCAAGCATCGCTGCGAACTGACTGTTGCCGCCCATCAGGTCGATAAGTTCCTGCGGGTCGTGGAACACGCTCCATGTATAGTGCCAGCTGTTGCCCTCGGTAAAGTCGCCGCCCCACTTGTAGGGGTTGAATTCACGGGCAAAGCTGCCATCTTTCTTCTTGCCGCGCATCAGCTTTGTATCGGGGTCAAAGAGGTTACGGTAGTTCTGCGACCGTTTGTGGTAAACCGAAATCTCGCTCTCGGGCTTACCCAGGGCTTTGCCCATCTGGTAGATGCACCAGTCATCGTAAGCATACTCCAACGTGCGCGCAGCGCTCTCGTTGATGCCTGCATCGCAGGGCACATACCCCAGTGAGTTATAGAGCTCCCAGCCTAGTCGTCCTGTTGAAGACACACGGGGGTGAACGCCATTAGCACCGCGTGTCACCGCCTCCCACAGCGTCTCCTGATCACGGGTAGTTACACCTTGAACGATAGCATCTGCCACTACCGATGCCGAGTTGTTGCCCACCATGCAGTCACGGTGTCCGGGACTTGCCCACTCGGGCAGGAATCCGCTCTCACGATAAGCATTGGCGAGGCCTTGCTGCATCTTCTCGTTCATACTGGGATATAGGAGGTTGAGTAACGGGAACAAGCTGCGGAAGGTGTCCCAGAAGCCCGTATCAGTAAACATATATCCAGGAAGCACTTTACCATTGTATGGACTATAGTGCATAACATTGCCATTGGCATCTATTTCATAGAAACTGCGGGGAAACAGCACCGATCGGTAGAGGCACGAGTAGAACGTGCGCAGGTGGTCCAGGTTATCGTCCTCGACCTCTACCCTACCCAGCACCTCGTTCCACTCGTTGCGCGAACGTTCCTTTATTTCGTCAAACGTACCGTCATTGAGTTCCCTAAGATTAAGCAAGGCCTGCTCTGGACTGATAAACGACGATGCGATGCTCAGGTTCACCTGCTCGTCACGTCCTGTGGTCAGAGCGATTGCCACCGCGGCATGCTTTCCTTTAGCCTCGGCACCAAGTTCCAATGTGTCGCCATAGCCATTGTCAACACAATATACGTTATCGATGTCGTGGTCCACCTTAATTACAAAATAGTTCTTGAAATTGCGGGGCACGCCTCCGCTGTTCTTGGTGGTGTACCCGGTTATAGTGCCGTTAGCCTTGTCAACACTTATCATCGAGCCGCCGTTCATGGCGTCGATGACGATGTTATTAGCGCCCTCGTTGCCCATGGTGAACCGCATCATGGCAGCGCGCGATGTAGCAGTCATCTCGGCATGGATGTTGTGGCTTGCCAGATACACCTTATAATAATAAGGTTTAGCCACTTCGGCCATGTGCGAAAACCAAGAGGCACGCTTATTCTGGTCCACAACAGGCGCTCCGCTGGTAGCCATTACTGCAAACTGGCCGTAGTCGTTGATCCACGGGCTGGGCTGATGAGTCTGCTTGAAACCGCGTAGGGTGTTTGACTGATAGGTATAAGCCCACCCGTTACCCATTTCGCCCGTCACCGGGGTCCAGAAGTTCATTCCCCATGGCACAGCCACAGCAGGATAAGTGTTGCCCGCCGAGAGTGCATAACTCGACTGGGAACCCATGAGAGGGTTGACATAATCTACAGGAGAGGTAGCCGATGCTATGCCAAAGCAAGCAATGGCGGCTATGACAGAGAGAATGGTTTGTTTCATGATTCTATTTATTTTAATGCAAAAATAGTAAAAAACCCGCAATAATCGAAGAATCCAATGTTTTTTTCTATTAGTGTCTGATTAAAAACCACACGGAGGGATGGAAAAGAAATCATCCAAAATAATACTAAATTATTTGCATAGCCATTGGCACCAACTAAAATAATTTATCCTGATTTTGAGTAATTTCTATCCTTCCATACCCTACTGAATTATTCTAATTATTCCAATTTCTTAAAATTTTAATCTCTCTGTGAGAGATTACCCATAGGTGTGTAAATTTGATTTGTTAATTAGTTGTTAAAATAGCATTTTCAGTGAAGTAAAAGCAAAAAAGTTCGTCACAAAAAAGTGTGTTATATTGCTACAAGTCAGCACGATAAGCCATATTTTTATGACGAACTTTTTTTTAAAAAATGTGTCGATTCATGGGAAGAATCACTTTAAACTGTTGATACACAGCAGTTGCGTGGTTGATGCATGGATTGCACGGCATGTGGTGTTAACTTTGCACTGCAATTGTTTAAGCACAGTGTTTACACACTGAGCCACACACACCGCATCCTCAAATGGAGATACCCCCATTTTCGGACTGTTACTGTACATGAAGGACTTCGTCAATGAGGCACCCGCAGGGGTGAACTGTAACCGGGGAGTCCGTGGCAATTGCAACGTCCTCGGTAACCTCATCGGTACAGGAAAAACGCACCGATAACAGGCGGTAAGTACATGAACCAGCGTCTCTGCGGCGGGGGGGGGGCATCGATGCCAACAGCGGATCTACCTAGAAATGTAAGACCGAGCAGTCACAGTTCATGAACACACCACGTTCAACCCTCAATGTCTTTTCCTGTAAACACAATAAAAGTTCGTCACAAAAAAGTGGGTTAATATGCTATATATCAGCACGATAAGCCATATTTTTGTGACGAACTTTTTTGAAAAAATATTTCCCGACCACACAAAGAGCGCTTAACAATAATAAAAGCGCGTCACAAAAAATCAGCCTACCCTATTGTGTTTCA
The DNA here is from genome assembly GCA_045628365.1 of Sodaliphilus sp. Lineage (GTDB taxonomy): Bacteria > Bacteroidota > Bacteroidia > Bacteroidales > Muribaculaceae > Sodaliphilus. The sequence goes on from JAZQPG010000028.1 coordinate 27,423, forward strand.
ATATAATAAACCACATTTTTGTGACGCGGTTTTAATTTTTTCCTAAACACACATACTGCCACTATGGAAATATATTCACAACACGTCACTGGTTACCGCAACTTGCAAGACGCCACAAGAGTCGGGTACACGCAAACGCACCAGTCCCCTCGCTCAATACATAAGGGCAACACACTGAAATAAGTGAAGTGTTTTTTTCATGAAAACATTTGGTGATGTTGGAAATTATAACTAATTTTGACCGATATAAACTAAAACTAAACGAATACTATAGAGCAAGAAGTAATAAACCACTTGATCTATAGACCATTACATTTAAACTAACATAAATTACAACCTCTTATGGAAATTAAGAATGCTGTTGCCGGCACACTCGAATCCGGCGATATTCAGGTACAGATTGCACCTAACGAGAACAATGGGTTGCAAATCAACCTCGAAAGCTCAGTCGCTTTCCAGTTTGGAGAACAAATCAAGAAAGTAATTACCGAGACCCTTACCGAGCTGGGCATTGACAATGCACTGGTTCAGGCTAACGACAAGGGCGCTCTCGACTGCACTATCCGTGCTCGCGTCACTGCTGCTGCTGTGCGCGCTACCGGCAAGGACGTGTGGAAGTAATCACCTTCGCACCATAATTATTAATTGATCAAAACGACCTCATTATTAATATCATTATGCAACGATTAAGAAGAACAATGATGTTCGTACCGGGCAACAACCCGGCAATGATGCAGGATGCATTCATCTACGGACCCGACTCAATCATGCTCGACCTTGAAGACTCAGTGACCATGGCCGAGAAGGACGCAGCGCGTCTGCTCGTTCACCACGCTCTCAAGACCATCGACTTTGGCAACACCGAGATGGTAGTCCGCGTGAATCCCCTCAACACCCCCTACGGCAAAAAAGACGTTGAGGCAGTGGTAAAGGCTGGCGTACACGTGATACGTATGCCCAAGACCGAGACTGCCGACGAGATACGCGAGCTCGAGGCCGAAATCGAGAAGGTGGAGACCGAACTCGGATGCCTGGGCCGCACACAGATCATGGCTGCCATCGAGAGCACCATGGGTGTTATCAATGCCTATGACATCGCTACAGCCTCAAAGCGCATGATGGGTATCGCACTCGGTGCCGAGGACTACAGCGCTAACCTCAAGACTCAGCGCACCCCCGAAGGCATGGAGCTGCTGCTCGCTCGCCAAACCATCGTTGTCGCTGCTCGCGCAGCCGGTATCGACGCACTTGACACCGTTTACTCTAACCTCAACGACATGGAAACCTTCCGCAAGGAGGTGGAACTCATCAAGTCACTGGGATTTGACGGTAAGTCTATTATCAACCCCCGCCAAATCGAAGTTGTGAACGAAGTGTTTGCACCCAAGGAGAAGGAAATACAGAAGTCGCTCACCATCCTGGCTGCCATCAAGGAGGCCGAGAAGCGCGGCAGCGGTGTTATCGCAGTCAACGGCAAGATGGTTGACCGCCCCGTAGTTATCAGAGCACAACGTACCATTGACCTGGCCATCGCATCAGGCATTTTAACAAAGGAGGACTTAGCATGAGTACATTAGCACAACGTCAGGAACTCATCGCAGCGGCAGCTGAGAAGATGGGTAAGCAAGTATATACAGGCAACGAGGCTGCCAAGGTAGCTGTTCCCCGCCAGGAACTGCACGCCGAGGGCGGCAAGGTGGTTACACTGGAAGATGCCATCAAGGCTACTGGCCTGAAGGACGGCATGACAATATCGTTCCACCACCACTTCCGCGGCGGTGACAAGGTAGTGAACATGGTTGTGGCTAAGCTCGCCGAGATGGGATTCAAGAACCTCCACCTCGCGGCATCAAGCCTTAGCGACGTTCATGAGCCCCTCATCGAGCACATCAAGAGCGGCGTCATCACCAAGATCTCTACTTCAGGTCTGCGCGGCAAACTTGCCAACGAGATCTCTCATGGCCTGATGGAAGAACCCGTGACCTTCCGCTCCCACGGCGGACGCGGCAGCGCCATCGCAACAG